>LMZT01000048.1 GCA_001567115.1 Candidatus Hinthialibacteria bacterium OLB16
CCCGGCTCCCATCTTCCGCGCCGCATTCTGGGTGCACAACGATAACGGGGGGCAGCCAGCCACCTCGCAGCAGATCGAGTCCACCGCCACCGGATCCACCCCGGCGGCAATCACCCCGATATCCCTTGCGGTCCCCGACGCACCGGCCCCTGCCCTTCCATCCCGATAATCCCATCGACCAGGTTGAGACGCGGCGCGAGAATCAAGGCATTGGCCACCAGCATATTCGAAAACCACTCACGGTCTCCGCCGCTGGCGAAATGACGGCAGGCTTTGCGTTTCCCAGGGACACATCCATACAGGTTCTTGACCGCGAAGGAAAAAGTCGCCTGGCGGTGCGCCTTGAATTTTGGCAGGTTGATGATTCCATCGGCCTGAATGGCTGTCGCAGCGACAGGAAGGCGATGAATTTTTCCATCGATCCGAATTTCGCGGCTGATGCTCCCGCGCATCTCACAAATTTCGATCCCCTCCCGCTCCGCTTTTTGAAACAGCCCGATCCGTCGGGCCACCTGGCGTGCAGAACCAAAGGCCGGGCTGTCTGAAATGAATGGCACTGCCCCACACTCGCGCACCAGCCTGGCCACTTCGATCACAAAATCTCCATCGGTGCAGGCCGGGCGGTCTCCAGAGGGAGTTGTTACCAGATTCGGCTTGAGCAGAATCCGTTCATTCGGTCGGACAAAGGCCCTCATTCCTCCCAATGGTTCCAGGCATTCCCTCAGGCTTTGAGAAAGGATCTCCGGCTGGTAGCTTTCGCATTTTTTAAGAGAGACCGAGGCTGTCTTTGGCATATTCATCAGGCTTCAGTTTAATCCCATTTCCGCCTGAGGGGAATTGTTTCGTGGATCGCTGATCGGCCATTCCTCTTTTTGAATGACAGCGAATTAACCGTTTTTCACCGGGATCTGGATCTGGACTGGAACCCCAGCCGGCAGCTGCCGTGGCTGATAATGGTCGGGATCTTCTATGAAGCGCCGAATCTCTTCGAGGATCGCAGAAACATCCAGGCCCAGGGAGGCGGCTCCGGCTGCCAGAGTCTCCTGTTCGCCTGAAGCGGAACTCGAACAACCGCCTTTGTGCAAAACCGCCAGCACCTCTTTCATCCGGGGGTGCAGCGCAAGAAGGTCGGCGATCCGCATATCCTGTGTGACCTCGATCTGTCCTGCCTGGCGGCGGAGCTCGAAATCAAGGCGGCGGATGTGTTTTCGCATCTCTTCCATCATGGAACGAGTTTCCGCGCCCCAGCTGTACAGCCGATCGTTGAGTGTCTCCAGGCGTTGGCGGATGGCCTTCATTTTCTGCCACAGGAGGAAACAGGCTCCTCCCAGGCCCATGACCAGGATGGACAGCAGAGTGGTTGTCAATGTCATCAGTTCCCCGGCTCGCAGAGTTTTTCAGCAGATGGTCAGATCCGCAGGAAGATCTTCTTCCGATACATCCACAGGCACACCAGCCACAGAATTACCAGAACAGACACATTCTTTTCCACCGGCCCCCAGAACCCATCAAAAAGATCCGCTCCGAGGTGTGTCTGCAGTGTCTGAACAAGCCAGTCTTCAGCCAGATGGGCCATGACATACATGGCGATCGAGTTCATTCCGACCACAATCAGCGGGTATGTCCACTGTTTGTATCCTTTCAAATCCACGATTCCATAAAAACACCCGAGAAGCAGCAAGGCCCATCCCCCACTGAACAGGACCCAGGAGGGGGTCCAGATCCTTTTGACAATCGGGCAGCAGGCCTGGCCGGCCACCCACCCCAGCCCCAGGCTGAGAATTCCTCCGAGCAGCAGATTCCGGCACTTTGTCCACCCATCGCGGCTTCCACGAAGCCATTCCCCCGCCATGAGGCCTATCAGGGCAGTTCCCATCGAAGGGATGAAACTCAGGGTCTGATACCCACCCCCATTGAACCGCCAGGGTTCCGGCCACGGAAACAGGTTCAGAAACCAGACATCAAAAGCCGCCGCACAGTTTGTATTCTTGTTCCAGTGGGCAAAAAACCCTGAATAAGGCCCAAAGTCCGGTGCGACACCAGCCGCGGCGAAGTCAAAGTCTTTTCCCGGGAGCGGATAGAGCACAAATGCCAGCCAGTAGAAAATCAGAATCCCCCACAAGGCTGCCATTTGAAGCCTGAATCCCTTTCCGATAAAGAAATAGACAAAGGCATACCCCAGCCCGATCTGGGTCAGGACATCTTCGAAGGTAAAGCGGGTCTGCGGGCTTCCATTGGATCGAAGGAAAATCCCCAGCAGAACCAGAGCCAGTGCCCTGTATAAGACATGGCTCCATATCATTTTCTTCGAAAGCCCTTTGGCCAGGCGGCTGGCATAGGAATAGGGCATCGCCACCCCGACCATGAACATGAATGAGGGCTGGATCAGGTCCCAGAAAGAGCACCCCTCCCAGCTCACATGGCTCAGCTGGTAGTCGATTCTCTCCCACCAGAGGTTATCCGGGAACTTCTCAGCTATCTGTGTCAGGCCAAAGCCACCTGACACCATGGCCAGCATGACAAACCCCCGATAAGCATCCAGCGATATCAACCGCTGGGATTTTTCAGAACCCGGTGCGACCTGGCTGGGCGGGTGGGTCATGGCAAGGCTCTCCTTCAGCGAAACAGATCGATTGGACTCCAGCCGGTGACCAGCTGAATTCCAGTCAGGAACAGAATGCCATACACCAGCGGATTGAACAGCCTTTCACTGGTGATGCGGTTCAACCAGACTCCCAATCCCACCCCGAAGGGCACCAGGGGCATCAGGGCAAAGCTCAGCAGCAGGTTCTCATTCGGAAACAGGCCCAGCCACCAGTATGGCAGCAGCTTGGCAGCATTGACCAGCGCAAAAAACCAGACCGTCGTCCCGACAAACAGCTGGCGGTCCAAATGCTGAGGCAGCAGATACATGGTGACCGGAGGGCCGCCGGCATGCGCCAGTGTCGAAACAAAACCGGAACAGGTCCCGAACAGCCAGCCATGCCAGCCTTTTGGATGGTAACGCTCGATTCGTTTGAAAATCCATTTTCGAAAGCACTGGTAAATTACAAACAGGAGGGAAATCCAGCCGATCATCGCTTTCAATTCTCGTTCAGCCCGCCCGGGATCGCCTGTCCAATGCAGGATGAACAGGCTTCCAAAAAGGATCCCGAGAAAGGCTCCAGGCAAAAGAGCGCGCAGGTTTTTGAGGCAGTACAGCCGGCGGTAAAAATAAATCGATACGATGTCGGACCCGCACAGCAGCGGGAGAAGGATCGCCGCTGCTTTGGTCGGGCTCATCACCAGCGACAAAAGAGGGGTGGCAATCACTCCAATTCCACCCGCAAAGCCCGCTTTGGCAATTCCGATCAGGATCACGCAAATCCCGGAAACTGCCCAGGTCAATGGACTTACATCGTTCAGCATAAGATTGTGTATAAAAGCTAACTCCTTGAAAACCTTATACTTAAATCATGTTTGCAGGTTTGAATAGAGGCTCCCGATGAACCGCTTTGGATGAATGAGCTTGCTTCCTCCAAAAAAGGTGTCATAAGCTATTAGCGTATGGATTATCAAAAATTGGGACACCTTCTCATCTCACGAGGCCTTCTCGCAGAGGAGGAGTGGAATGCCACACTCGAAAAAGAGCCGGTCAGCCTTGCGGTTCTCGCAGAAGCATTTGTTGAATCGGGGCGGCTCCCCGAAGCGGATTGGGCTGTAGCCATCGCCGAGGCTTTCGACCTCCCTTTCCTGGCGGAAATCACCGATGTCGATCCGGATCTGCTGTCCAAGGTTCCGAGCGACCTGGCCTTCAAGCGGCTTGCCCTGCCACTGCGCCGGGATAATGGCTCGGTGGTGGTGGCGGTGACCGATCCCGAGCCGGATCAGGTCTATGAAGATTTCCGGATACTCACCGGCGCGGCTCGCATCAAGGTGGTCATCTCCACCGAGAAGCATCTGCGCCAGGCCATCCAGAAAAGCTATGGCGCGACTGTCGAACGCATGGCGGCGGATCTCAGCGGCGACCGGGAGGGTGATGGAACCACCAGCGAAACCGGCCTCGAGGTGGACCATGACATCGGCAATCTGCGCGAACTGGCTGGCGAGCCCACTGTTGTCAATCTCGTCAACCTGATTCTCTTTGAGGCCATCCGGGATAAAGCCAGCGACATCCACATCGAGCCATTCGAATCCGAGCTGAAGCTTCGCTACCGCCTCGATGGGATGCTCAAGGAGATGCCTCCACCTCCCAAACACCTCCGTCTGGCCATCACTTCGCGCATCAAGATCATGGCCGGCATGAATATCGCAGAACGGTTTGTTCCGCAGGATGGCCATATCCGCCTGTCGCTGGAAGGAAGACAGATCGACCTGCGTGTCTCCTGTTGTCCGACTGTTTATGGGGAAAGCGTGGTTCTGCGCATTCTCGATAAAAGCAGCCTGATCCTCGATATCCAGGAACTCGGGATGGCGGAGGAAGATCGCAGCAAGTTCGATGAGGTCATACGACGGCCCCATGGCATCTTCCTGGTGACCGGGCCGACCGGTTCAGGAAAAACCACGACCTTGTACACCGCGCTGATTCAGATTTTTTCTCCTTCACTGAAAATCATCACAGTCGAAGACCCTGTCGAGTATCACCTGCCCGGAGTCTGCCAGATCCAGGTGAACCAGAAGCGAGGCCTTACTTTCGCCACTGGTTTGCGGTCGATCATGCGCCAGGATCCGGATGTGATCATGGTGGGTGAGATCCGCGATGGTGAAACAGCCGAAATTTCGATTCGCTCCGCCCTGACCGGCCACCTGGTTTTCAGCACCCTGCACACGAATACTGCCGCAGGCGCGATTCCGCGTCTTCTCGATATGGGCATCGACCCGTTCCTGATCTCCTCATCCCTCAATGGAATTCTTGCGCAACGCCTGGTGCGGCGCATCTGCCGGGGGTGCCGGATTGAATATGAACCCAGCGCCGAAGAGAAACTGGTTTCCCGCTGGCAGCATGCCGATTCAACCAAATGCTACCGCGGCGCCGGCTGTGAAATTTGCGGAGGAACCGGATACAAAGGCCGGATCGGCATCTACGAAATCATCATCCTCAATGATGACCTGCGCGAAATGATCATCTCCCGCCCCTCAGCCAGCATGATCATGCAGGCTGCCGGGGCCAACTCCTTCCGTGAAGATGGCTGGAAAAAAGTCACCCAGGGGATTACCACGATGGAAGAGGTTTTGAGAGTCGCTGAGGAGGATTGACTCCTTCACCGGATCTCGATCTTTTCCAGCCCGGAATTGCCATGCCGATATATCAATATAAAGCTATCAACCCCGAGGGCAAGGAAACCACCGGTGCGATGGATGCCTCGGATCGCGGCGGGGCTTTGCGCCAGCTGCGCAGCCAGGGGTTAATCCCGGTTGAAGTCGGGGAGACCCTGATAGAAGCCTCCCCGCGGCGTGCTGCACGGCCCTCGCGCAAGAAGCGCAAGATTAAAACCCGTGAGCTGGTGATGTTCACCCACCAGATGAACTCGGTGCTCAAAGCCAACATCCCGCTCACCCAGGCTCTCGCAATCATATCCAGCCAGTCTGAGAGCGAAGTCCTCCGCGAGGTCCTGACAGAGGTTCGTGAAGCCATCGAAGGTGGCGCATCGATGGCCGATGCCATGCGTGAACACCCGGGTGTTTTTCCTCCTCTGTATGTCAACACTGTCCGCATGGGTGAAGAGGGGGGTGTCCTCGACCGGGTGATGGCCCAGCTGGCGGAGTTCCTTGAAGCCAATTATGCGCTCAATGCCGAGGTCCGTTCGGCCATGTATTATCCTGCCGCCATCGTCTGCATGGCGGTCCTTTCGGTCACCTTCATCCTGGTTTTCGTCATGCCCCGAATGACCAAGGTTTTCCTGGAGAGCGGCCAGATCCTCCCGCTCCCGACACGCCTTCTGATCGGAGCCGGGGATTTTCTTTCCACCCGTGGCTGGACGATCCCGATCATCCTGGGCGGCCTTTTCGCCCTGATGAAATGGTGGCTCTCCACCGAAGACGGCCGGTATAAATGGTACCGCTTCCTGCGCGCCATGCCCGCTCTCGGCATCTTCATTAAAAAGGTAGGGGTGACACGCATCGCCCAGACCATGGCAAGCCTGCTCCAGAGTGGCGTTCCCGCGCTGGATGCCCTTCGCCTGGTGGCCGCCACTGTCGGAGATGCGGTGGTTCAACGGGCACTTTTCGAGGTATGCGACAAAGTTCAGAAAGGGCAGGGAATTTCCAAGCCCCTGGCCCAGGCCAATGTCTTTCCGATCCTGTTCACCCAGATGGTCCGTGTCGGTGAGGAATCCGGTGAGCTGGAGGCCATGTTCGCCCAGGTGGCGAATGCCTACAGCCTCGAGGTTCGCTATGCGACCAAAAATTTCATCAGCCTGATGGAGCCGATCATCATCGGAGTCATGGCGATCGTTGTGCTCTTTATCGTCATGGCCCTCGCCCTCCCGATGATGAAGATGGGGCAGCTGGCCCATTGAGGAGGCCATCCGCCATGCGGGCATTCACCCTGCTCGAATTGATGCTGGTCCTGTTCATTCTGGCCCTGATGATCGGAATGGCGGCCCCCTCTCTGCGTTCGATGAAAAAAGACCGGGACCTGGCAGCGGCTTCCCAGGTAACCGCTTCAGCCTGCAACTATGCGCGCAGCATGGCGGTCACCACCGGGCGGAGAACCCGGCTGGGGCTGGACCGTGAGGCCTCCCGCATCGATCTGATGGTCGAAGAAAACCCCATGGCCGAACCCGGGACCTATAACAAAAAGAACTGGCCGGTCGGCCTTTCCGGGACTCTTCCGAAAGGTGTTCGGATCGATCAGGTTTTCTATCCGGTCATCCGGGATGATGAAGAGGGGGATCCCTCCCAGGCACGAAAGTCATCATCCCGTTCGAAGGATGCCGACCCGGAAGAACAGACTGAAGAAGAAGCCATGGAAGAACGGAAATCGGTTCTGGTTTATGAACCCGATGGCACCACCCAGGATACCTTCATCTACCTGACAGTGGGGGATGCCACCCCGTCTGTCGAATCCGCCAGCGGGGAATCCCGCACACAAAATGATATCTACACCATCGCCATTATTGGAGCGATCGGCACCAGTGTCATTGTCCCGCGTTACACAGAGGAAATCTTCGATGTGTATGATCCGGAATTCAAAAAATAACACGAGTTCTCCGAAGCCTTATCGGAAACGGAAAGCCTTCACCCTTTTCGAAGTGGTTATGGCGATCACGATTCTTTCTGTGGCGATTTCGGGGGTGCTGGTTTCATTCAATGGAATGAATGAAGCCCACCGCCTGATCGAAAGGCGCACCGAAGCCTCCCTGCTGGCGCGCAATGTCATTGCGCGTGTTCGAAACCAGACCCTCAATCCGGAAAGTGAAGAAACAGAGGGGCAGTTCGCCGGCACCGATTACCGCTTCAAAATCGATTTCACCACCACAGACTGGGATCAGCTGTATGCGGTCTCGGTCAATATCCAGTGGGGGGATGAGGAAAAGCCGGAGGGGATCAACCTCTACACGCTCCAGTATTATGAGAAAACCGAATAGATCCTCCCCGTTCTCCTGTGCCGGTTTTACCCTCCTGGAACTGGTGATTTCCATGGTGGCCACCTCTCTGATCCTGGGAGCCGCGTATACCGCCTTTTTTTCCGGCCTGACCTCCTACAGCCTGAACTCCTATCGCTCGGAGATTCGTTCGGTTCTGTCGCGCTCCCTGGGGCGCATTGTTGAAGATCTGCGTTGTGCTCAGACAGGGCATGAGGCGTTCCGGTTCCGTGTTGAAAATGATGAAATTGACCTTGAGAACCTCGATAACTTTCCGATTCCCAATGACCGTCTTCTGTTCACCGCCCCCACCTCTCAGGCTCAATGGGCAAACCGCCCGCAGAGTGACCTTTCCGAGGTGGAGTATTACATCGATCGCGATGACGAATCCCCGGCTCGATGGCTGGTGCGGCGCTCTCAATCTCCACCGGACAACAAGCCCCTCGAAGGAGGCTCGGTCCACCTCATCGGCCCGCGTGTGATCGGGATGCAGATTTACTGCTTCG
Organism: Candidatus Hinthialibacteria bacterium OLB16; assembly: GCA_001567115.1. GTDB lineage: Bacteria > Hinthialibacterota > Hinthialibacteria > OLB16 > OLB16 > OLB16. The sequence goes on from LMZT01000048.1 coordinate 8,072, forward strand.
ATGGGTCCAAATGGCTGGAGGAATGGGATTCATCGACCGATCTCCCCCTGGCCTTGAGGATTATCCTGTATGTCGGCCCGACCCGCGATGCATTGACCCCGAACCGTTTTGAGTCCCTCTCCACCACTGCGTGGATTGCACGTGGAATCGGGAAAGCCTCATCCTCTGACTTCGCTGAGGAAGCCCTGCCATGACCCGCTCAGACTCCGGCCGCAATGGCCTGATCCTTCTGATTGTCCTGTGGGTCATGGTGGTCCTCTCTATCCTTGGGACCAGCTACTACCACCTTTCCACCATCGAGTTTCTGACCAACCGTAATGATCTGGAAAAACTCCAGGCGGAGCTCCTGGCTGAAAGCGCCCTCTATCTGGCTTATACCGATCTGAACCTGGAATCCTCCAAAGGCAGCTTCGATCTGTCCGGTGATTGGGCCGGTGGAGGCAAACTTTTCGAGCAGGCCACTCTGGGCAAAGGGCTATTCCAGATCTACACCGATGATGTCTATTCCGAAGAAGGCGGCACAAGGTTCGGCTTGAGAGATGAATGTTCAAAATTGAACCTGAATACAGCTACCCGGGAAATGCTTGAGAAACTTCCCAGGATGACTTCCGCCCGGGCCGCGGCGCTGATCGACTGGCGTGACACCGACAGCCAGGTGACACGCGGGGGTGGCGCTGAAGAGGATTACTACAGTGACCTGTCACCGGCTTATTCCCCGCGCAATGGCCCGCTTCTCTCCCTTGGGGAACTCCTTCAGGTGAAAGGTTTCAATCCCAGAGTGGTCCTGGGTGAAGATGCCAATCGCGATGGCATTCTCCAGCCCGCGGAAAATGATGGCGATAAGAATGATCCCCCGGATAACCAGGATGGCAAGCTGGATCGAGGATTGCTCCCGTATATAACCGTGTATTCAGCCGACCGCAATGTGAATGCTGCCGGGGAAAAGCGCATCAACATCAACACAGCGGATGAAAACACACTCAAGCAGCGCCTGATGTCCCATATCAGCGAAGAGAAAATCCGCAAGATCATCGACCAGCGGTCAAAAACTAAATTTGAATCGGTGGTGGACCTCCTGGCTGGAGCTGAAAAGTCTCAAAAGGCCAGCTCGGCCGATTCCGAAAAGGATTCCTCGAAAGACAGTTCATCAGAAGCAAAATCCTCCAGTGGCTCACAATCCGACTCGGACAAACAGTCCGACGGTGAGGATGAATCCGCCGATGAAGATGACAAAAACTCGGATAAAAGGGCTGGCAGAAAAAAATCCGGCGGAGGGGGAAAAAACAAAAAAAAGCAGCCGGCAGCCGATGCGATTTTAACTGAAGAAGAATTTATTAAAATCTGTGATGAGATCACCACAGTTGATGATGAAAACCTGCCTGGAATGATCAATATCAATACCGCCCCGCGCGAAGTCCTGATGTGCCTGCCCGGAATGAACCGTCGAATCGCCGATGAAATACTCGAGCACCGGGGCGGGGATCTTCAGTCATTTTCATCGGCGGGAGAGCTTCTCTCGCTTGATGCGATGAATCTTGATAGATTCTCACGGATGTATCCGCTTCTGACTGTTCGATCTTCCATATTCGAGGCGCGTGCGGTGGGTTACCTCTCGGAGAGCAATGCCTATGCCTCGGTTCTGGCTGTGATCGATCGAAGCGGAACCAGCCCAAAATTTCTTTATTACCGGGTGATGCGTTAATGGTCCGAAAAATTTCAGAAGCGGCAATCCGGGTTGGTGCGGATGGAGCGGAATGGCTGGTCTGGCAGTCCAGGTCAGAAGCGCTCGCTTCCGGCCGCATGACTTCTTCCTACAGCCATGCCGCTGCGCTCGATCAGTGGATTGCCCGCACTGTCCGCCTGCACATGAAGCTGAAGCGCATCTGGCTCATTGCTGGCGCAGCGGAGTGCGCGCACCGCCGGATTACCATCCCCGGAACCGACTTGAAGGTTATCAGCCAGGCCATCCCGCTGGCCATCGAGGAAGATTTGCCTCTGCCGCTCAGCCAGATGTACTGGACCTATCGGACCCAGGTCGATGAAACCAGCAATTCGACTATCGTCGATGTGGTCGCCACCCCCATCAGCCTCTATACCGACTGGGAAGAGGCGATTCGTGAGCGGAAAATCGACATTGCCGGGAGGATCCCGGAAGGCCCCCACCTGTGGCTCGAAATGGCGGCCATGCGCGGCTCGGATATCGATCTGCTGACTGTGTGGGGTGAACGCCGTGCAACACTGATCCGGGGCAATGAGCAGGGAATGAGCTCCCTCCTTGCCTTTGTTCGTGAACCGGGGGAACCCTGGGAGGATCTGCTGGCCGATCTGCGCAGGCCCTTCCAGTCACGGGATGAAAGTAAATCGATCCTCTCGATCTTCACCTCGAGGCGTCTTCAGAAACGAATCGAGGCTCTTCCGGACCTGCTTCCCCCCAATTCGGAAAACCTTCTGAATTCAGACAACTTTCTCAATGTGCCTGAACAGCAGCCTATTCCGGTCAGCCTGCTTGCGCTCAGGCGTTTGCGCCTGGAGGGAAGGGAACCCGGTATTCTTTTTGGTGATATCGAAGCCCAGAAACCAAGGGTTGAATTCAAAAGAGTTGCCACAGGCGTGGAAATCCCCTGGCAGGCAGTGGCTGTGGTTGTGGCCCTGATGACATGCCTTTCTCTGTGGTGGGCTTCCGGGCGTGTCGGCCAGCGTTTTATGAATGACCTTCAAGTCGCCCTCGGTTCGATCCGCGATCAGCAGGGGCTTCTGGATATGGAAAAGGAAGCCCTTTCCGACCTTTCCAAAGTCCGTTCAGACTGGGGAAGTGTCTGGCTGCAGCTTTCCCAGGAAATTTCACCCCAGACTACATTCAAGGATTTTTCTTTCAGCCAGGGGGCTGGAATCCGTGTGGATGGGATCACTTCCGATCAGGATGGTGTCTTCAATCTGGTGAACTTTCTTAAGAAAACAGGATATCTGGACAATGTCAGGATAATAAAAACCGAAAAATCGGATAAACAACTCTCTTTCCAGCTCTTAGCCGATTTCAAACCGGGACAGGTCTCGAAATTTCTGGTCGACCCAAGCAAAGTCCCGGTGGGGGTCGATAAGCCTCCTGCCAGCGATTCGAAACTGAAAGAAAATCCAGGTCAGGCAGAGAAACAGGCCGCCAAAGCACGGAACCGGGCTGACCGACCGCGAAAGAAACGTGAAAAGGCCAACCAGACATGACCCTCCTCGGAATGGAAGTATCACAGAGAGAGACTGTTCTGCTGGGCGTGACCCTCGGGGTTGCCGTCATTTTTGGCCTATATCTCCTGTCAAAATCGACTGGTGGGGCGGGAGATTCTCCGGCGGATTTCTATGCCTCACTCGATGCCTCTTCCTCCCGGTTGAATACCAGCCTGATGGCGGTTTCCAAATTGAAAAAGAATATGAATATCGGGAAGTTTTTTCTCCCCCCAACGGATGATTCCGCCCGGGTGATGACCCATATCGATAAAGTGGCGCGAGCCTCGGGGCTGAATTTCCCTGCATTGACCGCAACACGCCCCAAAAAAGGCCGTCGTTTCCAGACAATTAACTACCGTTTTTCAAGCACCTCCAATCTGAATGCCCTGGTCAAATTTGTGGACGAAATCCAGAAGGGGGAATACCTCATCTGCCTGGAAAACTGGGATATGAAACCTGCCGAAGCCTCCGAAAATATTTCGGCGAACCTGTCCCTGAGAGCCTATTTTGCACCGGCTGAGGGAGGACGGAAATGAATAACCTTCCTCAAAACAGAGAGGCCTGGCTGGAGCTGGTCAAGGCATGGGGCTGGACAATCGCGCTGATCATTCTGGCTGTGTTCCTGATGTGGCAGGGGTTGACACTCTATCAGTCCGTGCGAAGCTGGCAGAACTTGTCGGACAGGGTACAATCGACACTCGCTGATGGGGCGGCTCAAGCACAAAATAAAAAGAATGGGAAGGTCGAGGCAGAAGGGAGAGCCATTTCTTCGACATTCTTTTACCGCCCGCAGCCTGACTACAAACTCAGCGCCATCTTCGACAACAAGGCGGTGATCAACGGGCAGGAGCTCAAGGCCGGGGATCGGGTTGGCAGTGCCTGATCGAGAAGATCGATATTGAATCTGTAACCATCCGTGAGGATGGATCAAGCAAATCCCGGGAAATTCCGATGCACCCGGGGCCATGAGGAGTTGATTAACGGGTTAAGCCAGATCATCGCGTGAGTATCACGCCGACCTGGAATCCTTTGCAGGCCTGATCCAGGCACGTTTCGGAGGGGCTGGGGAAACCGAAACGTGACCAGGGGGCTATGCTTCGGTCCAGCCAGCGGTTTGTTAGGGACAGCCGCGGACCAGGAATGCAGAGGGATGTATGAGGACCCATGTGCTCATTGGGGCAATAATTGCCCACACTTTAATTGCGTCCGGACTCTGGGCGCAGAATACCGCCGCGCCACCTGAACCTCCGGCGCCGCTGACGCTCACCCAACCGGCTGCTTCTGCGGCATCCGGTGCGAGCGGAGGAGCAGCTGCTCCAGCAGCGGCGAGTGCCTGCTGTGGCCACAGCTCCAGCTGTGGAGTCGAATCCATCCACAACTTCGGCGCCTCCCGCTGAACCGGCTAAAAGCCCCCTCAACTTCAAGGATGCCGAAATGGCAGTCGTCTTGAAGTATATTTCGGACAAAACCGGGAAACCCATTATCAGCAGCGGTGGCATCGACAAAAAAGTCACCCTCATCAATCCGCGCGCTCAGACAGATGCGGAGAATCTCAAACTGCTCTACAAAATTCTGTCAACCATGGGGATTGCCGTAGTCGATACCGGCGACCTGATTATGGTCATGCCTCTGGCCGATGCACGGGAAAGCCAGATTCCGATTGTCTCCGAAAAGGAGCTGGCTCCCGGGACTGAAGAGATCATGACCTACACCCGACGGCTTCGTTTCAGCAAGGTGAAAAGCCTTGTCGATCTCCTGAAGCCAATGGTTCGTGATGGAGATGCCCTCACCTATGATGAGGGGAGCAATTCTCTTTTCTACACAGATACACGTTCCTACGTCCAGCGCCTCTCCGAGCTGGTCGATATGGTGGACAAGGAACCCCACCAGGAGATCCAGACCCAGGCCCGTGCCATACGGAATGCCTCTGCAACAGCCTTACTGGAACCCTGCCAGCAATTCCTGAAAACCTATGCGACGCTGAACGGTTCCGTGACTCCTGAAACTGTCATACGGGTCGACCCCAGCCTGAACACGCTGGTCATGCGGGGACCGGCACGGGAACTGGAAGTTCTGGGAACTGTTCTCGATCGCCTGGATTCCGGCCCAAGACGGGAACGGCCGCTCGAGACCCGTCGGCGGGCAGTGAACCATGTTAATGCACAGGAGCTGCTGAAATCCGCTCAAGCCTTCCTGCGCCGCCTGGTTCTTGTTGGAGGTACGGTCGGTGATGCACCACGAACCTCTTTGAGCTACGAACCATTAACCCGCGAAATCATCATGCGCGGCCCCGATCATGAACTGGATGCCTTGGAAGCGGTCCTCAATGAGCTCGATAAACCTGTCACGAGCCGCAGCCGGAAGGTCAACTACGCCGATCCCGATATATTCATCAAAGATGCACTGAACCTGCTGAACCAGGATTATGCAGCCGAGGGCCGTCCCGGTTTCAGGCATTCCATAACCTGGAAGCACGACCCCTTCAATCCCTCCATGATCCTCTTCCGTGGGCCATCCGAAGAGCTCGACCGCTTGTTCCCTATCCTGGACCAGATCGATAAACCCAGCACAACTCAGAACCGCCGTTTCTTCCGGAAACCGGAAGAAATCTTCCCGGAAGCCCTGAATCTGCTGGTCGACCAGTATCACCATGATGGGATTCCCAAATTCAGGCACTCCATCACCTGGCGCAGGGATCCCCTCAATCCGATCAACATCATCATCAAAGGACCCGCGGAGGAGCTCTCCCGTCTGATGGTGATCCTGGACCAGCTCGACAAACCTCTGGTCGAAAGAACACGCCCGATTTACAGCGCCACCCCGGAGGTCTTCATTCCAGCTGCCATCGAACGAATGGTGCGTAAATTCGAAGATGAAGGGCTGAAAGACTACCGCGCTTCGATTACCTGGAAACGGGAAGAGTTCAATCCTTCCATTCTGGTCATCAAAGGCCCTCCGGCGGAACTCGACAGCCTGTTTCCCATCCTGGATCTGCTGGATAAGCCGTTGTCAGTCCAGCAGCGCATATTCAACAACCGGACACCGGAAGAAGTTTTCCCCCGTGCGCTGGATCTGCTGGTCAGGCAGTACGCCGATGAAGGCCGTCCAGGTTATATTCCTTCGGTCACCTGGAAAAAGGACCCGTTGAATCCCTCGCTGGTCAATATCAAAGCTCCTGCGGAAGAATTAACCCGCCTCTCGGCGCTGCTCGAACGCCTCGACACCCCGACCACCGAGCGCATACGGCGTTTTTATGACACCCCACCTGAGGAAGTCATTCCGGAAGCCCTTGAAATCGTTGTCCAAAAGCTGGCTGATGCCGGGCAGGCTGGATATCAACCCCTGACTGAGTGGAAAAAAGATGAACTGAACCCCAGCCAGGTGATCCTCAAAGCGCCGGCAACCGAGCTGGATCTGCTGATGCCCATCCTCGATCAGCTCGATAAGCCGATTGCTGTGCAGGATCGGCGGTTTCACACCCTGGCTCCAGCCGAGGGGTTTGCGCGCGCCCTGGAACTGGTCCTCAGGCAGTATGAGGAGGAAGGGCAACCCAACTACCGCCACTCCCTGTCCTGGAAACAGGATCCGCTCGACCCTTCGATTATCCACCTGCGCGGCCCCCAGGAGGAGCTTGCACTGCTGGTGAAATATCTGGATCAGATCGACAAGCCGTTGATCGAACGCACCCGTCAGTTCTTCAACAACACCCCCGATACCCTGATCCCGGCGGCGATTGAACGCCTCGTGGCTAAAAAAGCGGAGAATGGTTTCCCGGGCTATAAACCCACCATCACCTGGAAGCGGGAAGAATTCAACCCTTCCGTGATCATCATCAAAGGGCCTCCTGAGGAGCTCGATCTGCTCTTTCCGATTCTTGAAAACCTGGACCGCCCCCTGGTGGTCTCCAGCCGTGCCATCAACTATGGCACCGCCGAAGAGGTGATTCCCCTGGCCAGAGAAAGGCTCAAACAGCATTTCGTGGATATCGGCCGCCCCCAGTATGAGCCGGTCACCACTTACCGGGTCGATCCGCTCAATGGGAACCTGGTGATGACAGGCCCTCAGGAGGAGATCACCGCCCTTGCGACTGTTCTGAATGAGATCGATGTTCCACGCTCCCAGACCACCAACATCACCCTTCAGGAATTTCCTCTCGGTGTTGCACAGCCAGCCGATCTGATCTCCGCCGCTTCGGAATACCTGGCACGGCGTGTCGCTCTGGAAGGAAAAAGGGGAGACAAACCGAATGTGACCTACCAGGTCAATCCCCTCACCCGCTCGATAACCCTGCGCGGCCCGGCCACCCAGCTTGCTTATGTCACCCAGATCATGAAAGCGGTCGAGCAGAATACCCGACGTGGCCAGAAACCTCTCATTGTCTATCCCGAACAGACCACGGTCACGCAGCTCTATGCCGATCTCAGCCAGTGGATAGTCATGACTTTTCCGCCTGAATCCAGCCCAGGGATCCTTCAAATTCCCCGCCTGGATGCATTGGTGATCTCTGCCCGTCCTGAAGATGAGGCCCTGATCCGGAACTGGATTCGAATTCTCGATCAGGAAGGGGCCGAGCAGAAAGTGCTGCGCATGGTTCCGATCGAGAACTCCATCCCGACCACCATATCCAACGCCATTCGAACCCTGATTCCCTCCAGCTCCGGGATCATGTATCCCGATGACACTGCCAGCCGCATTCTGATCCGTGATACATCAGCCTCGATCGAGAAAATGGTCGGATATATCAAGGAACTGGACCAGCCGATCGAAGGCCAGGACATTATTCTCGAGGTTAAAAACCTCAAGAGCGCCAACCCTTACTATGCGTATTCTGCGTTGAATGAATTTTCGACCCAGCTGGCTCAGTTCCGCGGAAAGCCGAAAACCAAGGCCCGTGTCATTTTCGAACCGACATCCTCATCGATCCTCTTCTTTGGCAAGAAAGAGGATGTCAAGGAACTCATCAGTGTGGCAGAGAAACTCGACCATGTGGCTCTGGCCGACACCAAACCCCAGATCATCCAGCTGAAAAACGCCCAGGCCACCCAGGTGTACAGCCAGCTGTCTCAGCTGCTGCCGACCATCACCAATAAACAGAATCCGCCGGTTATCATTCCGGATGCACGCTTAAACAGCCTGCTGATCGCCGCTTCACCGGGAGATGCCACACGTGTCACTGAAATCATCAGGGGGCTGGATGCCCAGGGTGGGGATGAGATTTCTCCAAAGATCATCAAACTTGAAAATGCTGAGGTATCTTACCTCTACTCAACCATTTCCCAGCTGATCACAGGCGCAGGGAAAGTCCTGCCGGATTATCGCTCCAACAGCCTCATCATTCTCGACAGCACTGCCAATGTCCAGCGATTGATGCCGTTTATCGAGCAGCTCGACAGCGCTGAGGGCACCGAGGATATGGTGCTTGAAATATTCAAGTCCGAATCGGCCTCGATTTATTACCTGTATTATACCATTACCGAATATGCCTCCCGCCTGGCCGCCAAAAAGGGGAAATCACGAACCAAATCATTGGTTCAATATGACCCCTACACCTCCAATCTGATCCTGATGGGCGACCGGAATGAGGTGAAGGAACTCATCGAACTGGCCAAGAAGCTCGACAAGGTCGCACTGGCCGATGCCAAACCAACCTTCATCTCGCTCAAAAATTCGCGAGCGGATATGCTTGCCAGCCGCCTCAGCAGCCTGCTGCCGGATCTCACCAGCCGCCAGAATCCTCCGAAGATTCTGCCTGATACCAGGTTGAACCTGCTGATTGTCGCTGCCTCACCGGATGACACCACCAAGGTTCTGGATCTTGTTAAGGCATTGGATGTGTCTGCTGTGGATACCCTTGGAAATCGCCTGGTCAAGCTGGAGAACGCCGAAGCTTCCATGATCGCTTCTTCGCTTCAGCCTCTTCTCTCCGAAGCCGGGAAGATGATTCCCGATTACCGCACCAACAGTGTTTTGATTCTTGACAGCACGGAAAGCATCAACCGTGTGATGCCATTTATTGAGCAGTTTGATTCTGCAGAAAGCCGCGAGAACCTGATTGTCAAGGTTCTCCAGATGAAAACACCGAATGTTTATGCCATCTACAATCCGCTTTCGACTTATGCCTCCCAGCTGGCGGCTGCAAAGGGAACTCAAACACGCTCCCGCCCACAGGTGATTGTCGAACCATCCACCCAGTCGGTCATTGTGATCGGACGCTCTGCCGATGTGGATGATATCCTGCGCATGGCCGAAGAACTCGATAAACTCCAGTGGCAGGGCCAGGAGCCGGTCTTTATCAGGATCGAGAATGCCATCGCATCGACAGTGGCCAGCAGCCTCAGAATCATGATGCCCTCGATTGCCAAGGGGGGCGCTTCTGCCCAGATCGTGGCCGATGACCGCATCAATGTCCTGCTTGTGCTCGCTCAGCCCAGTGATCTCGAAAAGATCAAGGAACTGGCCGCCAAATTGGATATCAAGGATTCAGGGGATTTGATCTCGCGGATAATTCCGCTCAAATCGGCCCCGGCTTACAGTGTTTATTCACCCCTGATGGCTCTCAAATCTCCGCGAGCTGGTGACTTATGATACCAACTCGAACTCACTTATTATCCGGGACACCTCCGCCTCTATGAAAATGCTGGAAGGCATTATTCATGACCTGGATACAGCCGATGCCACTTCTGAATGGGTGACCGAGGTTCGAACCCTGCGCCAGATCGATCCATCCTATCTGGTGCAGACATTGAGCCAGCTTTCCACCCAGATGTCTCTGCGCAAAGGCAAGAGCCGCCCCCAGAGCTTCGCCTATGCTGAACCCATCTCGGGCTCGATTATCCTCGTGGGGGTTACCGAGGAGCTGAAGCCGGCCATCGACCTGATCGAAAGGCTCGAGGCTGCCGGAAAGGTCGGAGGAAAACTCAGGCTCTTCTTTCTCAAATACACCCGCGCTCAGACCCTGGCCAATCAGTTGCGCCAGGTGTTCCAGTCTTACCGGCAGTCTCCGGGCGCAGCCCAGACCACAGTCATCTCCGATGTCTTTACCAACTCGATCATCGGAATCGGCTCTGAAATCGACCTCCAGCGCCTGGATGAGCTGATTGTCAAACTCGATATCCCCAATGCGGCCGGCCTGGAAGTCGGAATTTTCCCGCTGGATGGTGTCAGCGCCTCGCTGCTTTCTACGAACCTCGAAGCACTGTCCGGACCCCAGGGGAAATTATTCAGCGACACCACTTCCAACTCCCTGGTAGTCATCGATACCCGCGATGTGATCCAGCGAATCTCCAAGGTGGTCAGTGAGCTCAGCGAGAAAGGCGGGGGGATCACCACCCGTGTCCGAAAACTGGAATATGGTGTTTCCAGCAGCATGGTTTCACCGATCAATCAGTTCCTGCAGCTCCAGTCCAGCCGCCAGGGCCGGACAACCCCCCGTGCTGGTGTCTATGCTGAAACCTCCACCAATGCAGTTGTTATTTTCGGCCCGACTGACGAAGTGAATTCGATTGAGTCGCTCATCACGCAGCTCGATACCGAGGAACTTTCCGGGCGCACACCGAAAATCTTTACCTTGCGTTACGTCCAGGCTGTCCAGCTGGCTTCCCAGATGGCGCAGCTGATCGCATCCAGCAACCTCGGCGGTGTGCGGCCGGTCGCGGTTGCGGAACCGAACACCAACTCCCTGATTGTGGTTGCGGCTGAACGTGACATGAAACGGATCGAGGAAGTCCTCAAGCAGATCGACATCCCCGAGGCCGGCGGCCTGGAGACTCGTGTTTACCAGCTCGAGCATTCCTCCGCGGACAATCTATCACGCAATCTGACTCCCCCGATTATATCGGTGCGCGGGAAAGTTTTCGCTGAACCAGGCACCAATGCGCTGGTTGTGACCGATACCCCGGAATCTCACGACCGGGTGAAGAAGTTCATCGACCAGGTCGACCTCGGACGGGGTGCGGTCATTTCCAAAGTGCGGCGCCTGGAAAATACCTCCGTGTCCACACTCACCTCTCCTCTTCAGCAGTTCATTACCCATCAGGCTCAGACCAAAGGCCTCACCCGTCCGCTTACCGAAGTAATGTCGGATCCGGTGTCGAATTCGGTGATCATTTATGGCCCGACAGAAGAAGTCGAAAGCCTGCTGGGGCTGCTGGATCAGCTCGATGCGGAATCCCTGTTCGAGCGGGAGCCAAAGATCATCCCGTTGAAACGTGCCCAGGCGGCCCGCATCGCCCCGATCCTCGAGCAGCTCCTGTCGCTGGACCGTCGTGGCGCGAATGCTCCCCGCGTCGTGGCCGATTCCGAAACCAACTCCCTGATCGTCATGGCCCCGAAGGCGGATCTGCTCCGTGCTGAAGAACTCCTGGCCACATTGGACCAGACCGAGGTGGCCGGCATAGAAACCCGGGTTTTCCGGCTTAAGAATGCCGATGCCCAGGCCCTCGCCGCCAGTGTTCGCCCGGTTGTCGGTGTGCAAGCCAGGCTGTTTGCCGATGTTCCCTCGAATTCCATCGTTTTCACCGACACTCCTGCCAATATTGAGACACTGGCCAAACTCATCGAGCAGCTCGACAGAGCCGGTGAAGACCTGGCTGGGATGGTCACCAGGGTAATTCCGCTCAGAAATACCAGCGCCCCCATTGTTGATAACACACTCAGCGAGTTCGCAGCCCATATCGCCCTGCGGAAAGGCCGGTCCTCACGCCCGTTGACCAGAGTCACATCGGAAACCAGCACCAATTCGGTGGTGATCATCGGGCCGACAGATGAAGTCAGCCAGCTGACAAAACTGCTGTCAGAGCTCGATAAAGATGATCTGCGTGAGAGAGAACCGCACACCTATTTCCTTCAAAATGCTCAAGCCAGCCAGGTTGCAGTGCAAATCCAGCAGGTCATGAGCCAGATCAGCATGGGGCCGAATGCCGCCCGAATTGTTCCCATTCCGGATAACAATGCTCTGCTGGTCCTGGCGAACCCTGCTGACCGGGATGTGATCGAGCGGGTTCTGAAGACTCTGGATACCCCTGAAGGTGGTTTGCAGCGTGTTCATCTCTACCGCCTCAAACACGCCGACCCCACACAATTGGTTCAGTCCCTGCGTACCACCATGAGCCAGACCGCGGCAATCGCCGCCCATCCTGAATCCAATTCGATCATCTTCGCTGACACCCAGTCGAATGTGGATCAGCTATTCAAAATCATTAAAGAACTCGACAAGGAAAGCCGTCCTGAAGACCTCGTTTCGGAGGTTATTTCTCTTCAGAATTCCAAGGCCGGGGCCATCAGCCAGCCACTCCAGACCATTATCTCTCAAATCAATGCCCAGCGCATTCGCCGCAACAAACCCCCGCTTCAATCTTTCGCCGATCCGGATGCCAACTCGGTGGTGATTGTCGGAGCAAGCGATGATGTGGCCCCCATGGCCCGGATTGTTCGTGAGCTGGATGCTGAATCGCTCTCAGAAAGAAAGCCTGAGGTGTTTTTCCTGGAGTATGCGCGTGCCTCGGATATGGCCAATGAAATCCGCCAGCTGTTTGTTGAAACCTCACGGCTGGGGGCGCCCTCGAGGGTTGTTGCGGATGAATGGGCCAATGCCCTGCTCGTGATCGCCGATCCGCGCGATATGGACTGGATTCGCCGCTTGATCAAAGAACTCGACACCCGTGAAGGGCGCAAGCGGGTGGTGGAGATCTTTGTCCTCGAGAATGCCGATGCCAGTGTCCTGTCCGAACGCCTCCAGGGGCTTTTTGTCCCCGGTTCGGGAACCGGCAGCAGATCCCGGCGCCCCAGCTACTATGATGATTATTTTGGCGGGCGCCGCAGTGAGACCCTCACTGAAGGCCAGGTGACCATCATTGCGGATCAACGCCTGAATGCCTTGATTGTGACCGCTGAGCCACAGGATATGAGCCAGGTGGCCGATCTCATCGATGCACTCGATATACAGGCCCCCAACCTCGAAGGCCCGGTGGTCTATCATATCGAAAATGGCGAGGCCGAAACCCTTGCCCAGACCCTTGAAAGCCTGTTCAGTGACACCTCCTACCAGGGTGGATACTATTATCCCGTCGAGCGTGACACCTCGATCAGCGGCCTTTCCGGAAAAGTCCGCGTCATTGCCGAACCGACCACCAACAGCATTATCGTTCTGGCATCCTCTCCCAGAGCCTTTGATGTGGTTGAAAAGATGCTCAAGGAGCTTGACCGGCCATCCGTTCAGTCCGGGCGCACCAATATCATTCCAGTCAAACACGCCCTGGCCCAGGATCTCAAGAAGCTCCTCACAGACCTCTTCAAACCCGAGGATAATGCAGGCGCGGGCCGCAGGCGGTTCCTGTTCGATGATTTCTTCGGCGGCGGCATGGCCGGCGGGGCAGGGGGTGGCTCCTTCAGCAACCTGATCGGGAAGGTTCGCATCGAAGCCGATACCCGCACAAACTCCCTCCTCGTGATCACTCCCGACCTGTACCGTCCATCGGTCGAAAATCTCATTTCCGCCCTGGATGCTCCGACCTCCCAGGTCCTGCTCGAGACTCTGATTGTCGAAGTCACCCTGGGAGATGATTGCGACCAGGGCATCCAGTGGGGAGTCGATCCGACCACAGGAGAAGTTGGAAAAGTGGCCATCAGCAACCGTGAGGTCCTCACATTTGACAATGACCGATCCGATTTCTTTGACCCGAATGAATTCGGCAATAGTGTGTTCAATACCGCAGCGGAAAACCTTCAGTTCTTTTCACTTAACCAGACACAGTTCCAGGCGGTGATCAACTTCCTTCAATCCAACCGGAACCTGAATGTTCAATCCCGCCCCGGCATCCTGACTGAAAACAACCGAAAGGCGACTGTCCGTGTTGGAACACGCACCCCGACCATTTCGAACATCACAGTGACCAACAATACCACCAGCACCGAGGTGGCTTATGAAGAGCTCGGACTCACTCTCGAGGTCACACCGCATATCAACTCCGCCACAATGGTGACACTCACTGTCAACCTCAAGATGGTGCGATCGATCCAACCATTCCTCCGCTGGCGGGAACCGCATACACCTTCACCGATCGTGAGTTTGTCACTCAGCTCAAAGTCACAAATCACCACACAGCGATCCTTGCGGGAGTCATTTCACAGAAAGAGTCCAGCCAGGTTCACCAGGTGCCTTTCCTGCACCGGCTGCCGGTCGTTGGAAACAAGGTGTTCACCAACACGGCTCACACGACTGAAAAAGGTCGAGCTGCTGACTTTCATCACCCCGTACATCCTCAACAGCCGTGCCGATGTCATCATGGCCACCGAAATGACCAAAAAGAAATCACGTTCCCCGGCTCTCCGGAACCTTGATATGGAAAATGGTGACTGGCCGGAGGTTTATGTGGATGAACACCAAAATGATCCCTGGGCTGAGGTGCCGAAGCAGGCGAGGCCGCCTCAGGTAATTCCCCAGGCTGTTCCTCAAGGGCGCTGAAAGCCCGGCAGCAGATGTGGGTGAATCGCGGGGATGGGATCAGGGCAGATTATCCCATCCCCGCACCATCCGCCGAACATGGAAAAATCACTTTTTTCCGTTCTCCTTGTCCTGTGCCTCTGCGTGGCCTCCACAACAGTGGAAGCAGCTGTCCAGCTCGGCTCCTCTCCTCCATCAGCCTCAGGAGAAATTGATCTCGGGCGAATCCCCAACAGGAACACCCAGGTTTTTTTACGCATCAGGAATACTGCCTGGCGGGATGCTTTCTTAAAGGATCGGAAGATCTCTCCTCAGGCCCAGGTGCTGGAGGCTCTTTTCTCCCGTTTGCGGGAACGGAGCGGCAACCTGCTGACAAGCTGTTTCGATCCCGGTGTTCAAGACTTCATCGTTGCCCGATGGCCTTCAGAGTGGATGATGGGTGTCGAACAGCAGGTCTGGATGATCGGTTACCGGATGGAATCGCCGGAGCTCACAGAGCCATTCCAGACCCACCTCGTGCTCTCCTGCTTCCCCTCGGAAAGGCTCCCGATCGAAAGGAAACTTGAAGGATTTCCTGTCAAAACACTCAGCTCTCCAACAGCACAGATCCACATCCTGCGTGGAAAAAATCATATTCTTGTTTCACCTAACCTCCAGCTTCTCAAAGATTTCCTGGCCAGCCTGGCCCAGCCACCGGATCCACCAACAGCTCTCCCGGATGCACAGATCGGATTCAATCTGGCTCTTTCAGGTTTGTCTGACCAGCAGGAGAAGGCTTACCATGTCAGGCACTTTTTTCAGCAGCTGGGACTGGATCGCATGGAACTTGCCCTTATCAAACTTCCAGCCGGACTGGAGGTTCGTGTGGCCCTCAAAGGCCCCCAGGCTGCCAATGCCAACAGACTCCTGTTCCAGAGGGCGACCAGCCTGCTGGATTCCATTCCAGCCCGGCCGGATCTGGCGTTTGTCGCCAGCAGGCTGAACATGGCGGATGGCCAGAAATTCCCTTCCACGAATCTTCCGCTCGATCAGCCATTCGCCATTGGCATTACCATTCCGGAAAATGAAAAAACACCGCCGGAAGACTGGTGGGTTCGTGGAGCGGTGGCGAATCCGGTGGTGCTCCCCGAGACCGCTGCAGCACATCTCCGGTCAGCCAGTGGTGTTCAGTCTGTGAAGCCTCCACCGGGCTGGATTGTAAAAGCAGATCATGAACGCATTGAGTTCGGGACACGCCTGGATGGGCCGACTCTCCCTGATTCCGATCCACTCCGGAACCATTTTCTGGAAATCGGCAAAGAGGCATTGGCTGCCGGTGTGCTGTCTCCCCGGATTCTTGCGCTGCCGGTCGTGTGGGACATGCTGCTTGGTTCCAGACAGTCCGGCGGGGAGGAATCCCCATTTTCTCCGGGATGGGAAAAGGCGGTCGCACCGCTGGAGTTTTCCATCGCGCCGGTCAGGGATGGTTATGAACTTCGCCTGGTTTCCGCTTCTCCGCTTTCCCATCTGCTCTTTTTTACAGATCTTCTTTTTCTGCTGCAGATGGACTACTCCGGAGACTGGGACCGCCTGTCCAGCATCTGGCAGCAGCAATCCCAGAGGCCAACCGCAGGCCAGTAACATTCAGGGACCAGGTTCTCCTGGTTCCGGCTTGTTGTTGTTGAGGCGCCAGCGCTGGTGCATCCACATCCAGGAGTGTGGAAATCTTCTCACGAACTTTTCGATTTCATCGACATACCTTTGAGTGTTGGCCTGGATATCCTGTTCGTAATCATCGCTTCGAATAGTTTCGATAATCGGGCTGACTTCCACTCCAAGGTTCCCATCCGGCTTTCGGTAGGAGGCTGCGGTCACCACACTGCAACCGGTCCGGAGGGCAATCAAAGCCGCTGAGGCGACAGTCATGGCTGTATGCCCGAAAAAGCGGGTAGGAATCGAATCTTTGCGGGCGTGCTGATCGATCAGCAGATTGACTGTCTCTCCACGCTTCAGTGCAGAGAGCACCGGACGAAGGGCATTTCGCTTGTCGATCTCAAGGATTCCATTCGCTGCACGAATTTCTGCAATCAGCCTGCCAAGCCAGGGGGGATCCTGTTTCCGTGATACCGCATGTGCTTTCACTCCAACCCATGCGAAAAATCGTCCGATCAGTTCCCAATTGCCCATGTGAGGCACAATCACCAGAACCCCTTTCCCGCGCCGATTGGCCTCGTGAAAGTTCTCACCTTTCACAAGATCCACATAATCGGTAAAACATTCACCTGCAACAGGGGAATAGAGGAACTCGAGAAAAGTCATCATCAGGTTCTGGAAACATGCTCTGGCGATTTCGCGCTTCTCCCTTTTGGAGAGTGTGTCACCATAGGCCAGATCCAGATTGGACAGCGCGATATTCCGGCGCTTTCTGGCAGCATGGTATCCGATGGTTCCCAGACATTTTCCGAATGCACGCAGATGCGAAAGCTTCATTCTGCGGACAGCCCGCACAAAAAATCGCATAAATACGTCAGTCACTTCGTAACTTCCTGAAATGATTCTATTTGAATCCGCCTCCTCAGGCCGGATCCATCCAATTCTGATATCTGCCCATCCAAGGTGTGGTATCCCAAGTGTTCGAAAAAAAAAGGCGGCCCGGTCTCCTACCCCCCATGCGCGTCTCCGGCGGCAGGCTTTTCTCCAGGCTTCTGAGGTGTCTCTTCTGGTTTCTTTATTCCAAAAACTTCCTGGAAGTCCTCGATGCGCGCTTTGACGAATGGAATGCTCCCCACCCAGGTGCTCATCGGTGAATACCAGAAAATCGCAATCGCCGAAACCGTGATTGCAAATTTTATGGCCATGTACAACTGGGGATTTCCCCTGATCTTTTCGATTTTCTCCTGGCGGGCGCGCTTTCTTTCTTCGGCACGATATTCCGCTTCGCTGATCTTGGAAACTTTGTGTTTTTTGTACTCCAGAGCACCCAGAGTTTCGTACAGCAGGATGTTGGCCTCATGCCATTCGATCAGTGTTTTATCGACCGCGACACTGCTGGATTTTTCAAAATCGAAAATCGAAATGGTTCGTTTCACCATCTGGAGGATATTCTGCGCCACATAGTGGTCTTTTATGATGACCGACGAAAAGTGGTCATGGCGCTGGGCTACGATCGTCTTGATCTTCTGAAACTCATCATCCGCATTGGGTGGGAGTTTCTTCTCCCGGTCGAAAGCAGCCAGCAGCAGGCGGTAATAGGTCTGCCAGATCGATATCAGCTCTTTCACCTGTTCGATATCTGCATCCAGTTTCGGGTCTTCCATCGCATGTCCTCGGTCTTTGTCCAGGTGGTGATTACAACCAGTTTTTTACCACAATCGGGACGGTGCGAGTATCCCTGTCAACCGATTCCGATGTCCCCGGCCGATGCCAGAGCTGCCCTGGGGGCCTTCTCCTGAAACCGGGTAAAATATGATAGGTTGGGATCATCATGGCCCGTCGAAATCTGCTGGCTGCCTTGATCTGCACACTCTTTCTGGCTGGCTGCAGCACCATCAGCAGCCAGATTTCCGGTCGCACCGCGACAGAGCAGTACCTGGTCACCGAGGCGATCCAGCGCGCCATCGACAATGTCCGCTGGAGCAGGCTGTCCGGCCAGCGGATCAAACTCGAAATTGTTGGAGTCCAGGAGACAGAGCACAAATTCATTCGCTCCGCCCTCGAAAAGGAGCTGGCCTCCCATGGCAGCCGTGTGGTGGACACAACCCGGCAGGCCGATGTCCGGATGACAGCCATGGTCCGCGCGGTCGGCACAGACATCTGGGTCTCCAACTTTGGCATTCCCCTTCTGGTGACTGCGCACCCGGAGGTTCCCTCGAATGTGGGGGGGATATCGCTCTATAACAGCAACCTCCAGGAGGGTTACTGCCGGATGGATTTCTTCGGAACACATCCATTGACCGACCAGGTGCTCTGGCGCATCCCGGTCGTCCATGGTGACTCCTACTTCAAGACAACAACCTTTCTCGGACTCTTTGGGCCCTACAAGAGCAGCGATATCTTCCCCGAAAGGAAACTCATCCGGCCCAAAGGGTATGTCCCGATACCCCGCAAAGGGGAAGAATAAACGCTATCTGACCCACTCCGACAGGGGCGGAAGTTTCCGGATATTTTCATCCTCGAGTTTCAAACCGGCCTGGCGGGTCAGATCCTGCTCGAGCTGGCGGACAATCTCACCCCGCTTGATCCCGAGCAGCTCGTCACTGATCGCATCCCAGCATTCTTCAACTGTTTTCTGTTTGGCCGGAATCAGGCTTTCCAGCTTGATTGCCATCACCTGGCCCCGGTGGCGAAAGGTGGAAGGAAGCCACTGTCCCGCTTGCGCATGAAGCAGCTCCTGCCAGATTCCATGAGAGTATCGAATCCCCTCGAGCAGATAACCCGTCACTCCACCTGTATGGGCCTCTTCGCCAGATGAATACTTCTGAACCACCTTTTCTTCCGATGAGCCAGCTTTAATTTCTTCCAGGGCTTTCAAGGCGGTCACTTCACTTTCGCGGTATGCAATTTCTGTCTGGTAGGGATTGGTTGCACTCCGGGGCTGGATGGCAATTTCACGGATCTGGTATTTGGCCGGATCGAGGTATTTCGAAATATTTTTCTGGTAATGCGCACGGACCTCTTCATCGGTGGGTGGGGGTACCCTGCGGATGCGGTTGCCGACCATCATGACAAAACATTTTTTGCCAAGCATCCAGGTTTTTCCTGTCTCAATACGGCTGGTATAAGTCGCATCATGTGTCATCCCCATCAGGACTGCCTGCTGCCTGAGCAGGTCACGCTCCATGATGTAGTTCCTGAGACTGTCCCTGTGAATTTTCTCGATCTGCTCGGCTGTCTGGTCTTTGTCAGGAATCTGATCTCTTGAAAAGGACCGGACATAGTGGAGATAGTCCAGCACCGAGACACTGAAGTCTCCCGCGATTGCCAGTGTTGTATCTTTCACTTCGGCAGGAGCTGTCGCCCACTGAATCAAAGCCTTCATGCCCTCCGGCAGGATCACCATGCGGTCTTCAGCCGCATAGGCATCTCGAAAGGATCTCCTTCGCCTGCTGATCTCAGTGGTTCGAAGGCGTGATCGAATCTCTTTCTCTTTTTCTTCGAATGTGGGCGGCTCACCGGTCGTTTTTGTTTCCAGCCGGATGATGTGCAGCCCGGTGCGTGTTTTCACCGCAGAACTGATCTGTCCGGGTTCCAGCGCCCAGGCGGCTCTTTCGAGGTCCGGGTTGATTTCACCCACCGGGAAGGGGCCGCGCAATCCAAATTCAGCTGTCGACAATCCGGTTTTTTCCGAAGCGACAGAGAGAAAATCATCCAGGCTGATGGCGCCGGTTGGGGATGTGATTCGTGCCTGGAGCGCCGAATGAATCTCTCTGGCGTTTTCTTCCTTCTCGGTGTGGCAGGCTTCATCGGAGCATCGAGTCGTGTCCAGGAAAATACTGCGGAATGAAAATTCCTTTGCAGGGGTCAGATTCAGCAGGTGTTCGGCATAGTAATTCTTGGCTTGTTCGGAGGATGGTTCGGTATTTGGGTAAAAAACCTCCTCGGACAGGCGTGTGTATGCTTCTTTGCATTCGAACAGCCATAGATCCCAGCGCAGGCTCTTCGCAAGGATGGTCCGGGTTGGCTCGAGTTGAGTGGATGCAGAGAGAATCTTGCACATCGCATACTCCCGGATCAGCTGTTCATGCGGTGGATAGTTCGGTTTTGTCCCGTAAATCTCGTTGTATCGATAACGTATTGAATTGAAATATTCCTGATAGGTGACTTGCCCTTCCCGAAATGTGGCCAGAACCAGGGAGGGATCCTCAATTTTGGCCTCCTGCTGGGCAGACACCGGCAATCCTGCAGCCAGGCCCATCCACAGTCCGGCGAGAATGAAACCAACCCGAGTGCATCGAAACATATTTTTATTCCATACATCCTTTCCAGGGAGTGAGGAGGGCGAAAGAACATTTTTCTCCACCCTCCTCATTCAACAATCACAGCAGTTATCAGTAAAGATCCCAGTTCGTCACCATCGCTGCCTTCTGGACTTCAAAAACACGCCCCAGAGTGGCGACCGGCTTGCTTATGTTGTAGCAGTCCACACCCATTTGCGAGATGCCATTGCTCGATTCCCAGACCACCAGAACATCCGGGCCGCTCAATCCCACTTTGACAAAGAAGGAGTCGTAGCCGGTTTCATTGATCGGGTCCAGCGAGCTGACATAGAAACTGCCTGTGAGTGGGGTATCTCCCTGATAAACACGTGCGACTGGCGGACGAGCCGCGTCATTTCTGTTTCGCCAGGCAATCGCCACAGTATCATCCGAGCCGGCTGCAATTCCCATCTCACCCACAGAAACACTGACTGTCGGCAGTGATGCAAAATCATCATCCACAAGCAATGCAGACAAAGGTGTGATTGTTCCCTGGGCGATGTCGACCTTAAAACGAAGGATGCATGGGCGGTCGACACCCGGAGTGGCGGAATCCTGGTAGCGCGCCGGGATGTAGAACTTGTCTTCTGAGGCAGCGCACTGTTTCCCGCCGGAACCATCCACGCTCCGTCCGGCCGCCCCCAGCAGCTGGGCCGGATTGGCATTATATGCCGCACCGATCCCGAAAATCTGGCCGATACGGGTTCCATTGTTGCGGAAGACCGCCACCGAGCCACCATCCGCATCGACATGATTGACCCAGAATCCTTGGCCGGCGGCGGTTCCCTGGGAATTGTCATTTTCAAGTGTGGTGTTGTCCGAACGCCTGTAGACATTGGTCGTGCTCACAACGTAAGTAGAGGCAGCGGCATCTGTAATGGTGAACAGCTGGCAGGTGGCTCCGTTCAATCCATAGTGATCGGCTGGCCCCACCCCGCCCTGGTTGGCACGGTCCGCAATCACATAGACTGTATTTCCATCCGACAGGATA
The DNA here is from genome assembly GCA_001567115.1 of Candidatus Hinthialibacteria bacterium OLB16. Lineage (GTDB taxonomy): Bacteria > Hinthialibacterota > Hinthialibacteria > OLB16 > OLB16 > OLB16. The sequence continues at coordinate 29,676 of LMZT01000048.1, forward strand.
TCGCAGCCGCCAGTCCGGCTGTTGGCGGAAGCTGTAGGCCACCCGAGTGGAACAGTCGGGCTTTCATGATGGGGGGAGGGAACATTCCTCCCATAGGTCATATTGCTGACTTTGACACAATTCCGGTCGAATCTCTGGAACAGAGCGAAGTCATCGGCGCCTCTTCCGGCATTATTGATATAGCTGAAATTGGCGAATGGGTGCGCGCCGGGCTGTAAAATCGATGAGACAATCTGGTCCATTCCATAAATGATGTGGGATCCGATAAATTGCCCGGTCTGCTCATCGGCACCGACACCACAGAAAAACCCGAACCCGGAGGCTCCCTCAGCCGATCCGAGGATGGCTGCCTGCTGGAAGAAATCGTAACCATCATCGGCCACATAGGCTCCCCGTTTTGGTATTTCAATCCCATTCCTGGAAACAACAGTTTTGATCGGGCCGCAACCCGCATCCTGGCCGCCGCTGTTCTCATCCATCGCCCACACGATAAATTCCTCACGGCCACTGACAGGATCGGCTCCCAGACCATCCGTATCCAGAACCTTCCAGCCTTCATCGTAGGTGGTGGAATCCGGAAATACATCAAAATTCGAGGAACGTGGGGTCGCTCCAACACCGGCTGGATTAACATTCTGAGCGGACACCGTTACCGCTCCATACCAGCACAGGACCACCATGAGAAAGATTGCCATTGATTTCGACATGCGACATTTGCCTCCTTTTTACATGTTTCGTTGATTTCAACGATTTATTTTGTTCCAGTCCGCCTTGCACACACCATTCCCACGACACGCACTTCCCGGCCACGCTGAAAGGATATCAAAAAAATGGCTCTTTATCGTAACCAGTCTGTGTCATCGAGGGGGTGTATCCAATCGGGGTTCTTCATCCCCTTTTGCTGTTAATGTAAGGCATGATACCATTTTCATCGAGAGTTTCTCATCGAATGAAGGGGGGAGACTGTTGCTGCCGCCTGCCAGTTCAGGCTGTGTACGATTATGAAACTTTTTCCAGGTCCAGTTCTTTTCGCCCTGCTCCTGAGTTCTACCACACAGATTCTTTCTCAACAGGAGTTCACTATGCCCGCAATGGCTCAAACCAGCTCTGATCGTGATACTGCCAATCCCAGCAGCCCAAAAGCCGGCTGGATTTGGGCGTATCAAGATGAGCCAGCCCCGAAAAACAGGTTTACCTATTTCCGCAAGGTAGTCCAGCTCGATTCAGTTCCGGAAAATGCCGCCATCAAATTTGCAGCGGACTCCAATGCCCAGCTGTGGATCAATGGTGTGCCCCTGCGGCATAAAGTCGCCCGCTATCACGAAGACAGAATCACCGCTGAGGTGGTCGAAGCCGGGCCATTCCTCAAACCCGGTCCGAATGTCATCCTCGTACTCCACCATAACTGGGGAGATATCATCACCTTCCAGCGAACCGGGAATAAACATGCCGGCCTGTTCATTCAGGGGAGCTGGATCGCAAGCGATGAAACCTGGCAGTGCCTCCAGGCTCCGCAATTCAAGGAACATGAATGCCAGATTATTGGAGTTGCCGGAAATGCTCCACGGATTCGTTACCCCCAGATTATCGATCTGGCCCGGGTTCCAGAAGGGGATCTCCACTCCCCCTCGTTCGATGCCAGCGCCTGGAAAAATGCCATAAGGATCACCGAAGGCCCATGGCCGGAAATCCCCAGGGATGTGGAGACCCCCGGGCAGCGCGAATCGCCCGGTCTTTCCCGGCAGTCTTCTTGCCGCAGGCATACTGACGCACACTCCGCCGCTTTCAGAGGATCCATACTCCATTGCGGCTGGAATCCGTGTCTCCGAATGCAGCCCGGATGCCTCCATTGAAAAAGATGTCCAGCCACTTTTCTCAAACCAGCCGGGGCGGATTTCTGGAAAAGCAGGCCAATCCCTCTACATAACACTCGATTTCTTCCGTCCGGTGCATGGTTATCCCTTCCTGGAGTTTTCAAGTTCATCCCAGGGCGTCGTGATTGATTTTGGATATGGCGAAATTACCCGTTCCCTCTATGACAACAAGGTTCATGTGACTCCGAATGGCTGGGTCAATACCGAGGGAGTGGTCGGAAAAGGTTATGCCGATCGCATACTCACCCGCTCCGGACACCAGTCGATCGAATTGCCCGATGAACGCACTGCGCGCTGGCTGACACTCCATATCCATTTCCCCAGTGATGCCACGCTCGAATTTGAGAAGATCGGGATCACCAAGTCCCAATACCCCATCACCCCCATCGGGAGCTTCGAATGCGGGGATGAAACCATCAACCAGATTGTCCGCCTCTGCCTGATTCATGCCGAAATTACGATGATCGATGCCTATGTCGACACCCCCGGGCGTGAAGACGGGCAGTGGCTCGAGGATGACCGCCCTCGCGCCCTGATTTCAGACCGCTGGTTCGGCGACCAGGCTCTGCGGCGTTTTCTGATCCGGACCACCGCTGAAAGCCAGGGACCGGATGGCCACTTCCACCCATTTCCGCCCAGTAATTATCCAGCCTATCCCGCTCCTCTGGATTGGAGCATGCAGTGGGTGGCCTGCCTTTATGATGATTATCTGTGGACCGGCGAGACTGGCCTGATCAAGGAATTCTGGACACCCCTGTGCCGTTACTGGGAACAGGTGCTGTCTCATGTCGACAGTCAGGGACTGTGGCTCGGTTCCCATACCCTCGGGGACATACGGGTTGGGATCCATCCTCAAGGCAGCCAGCAGTCCAGCGGAGTGGTGACTCCATGGGTTTTCGAACGGTTGAATTGGTCAATTTCGATGGCGAAAGCCATCGGCCAGACAGACCAGGCAGGCAAGTGGGAACAAATCAACAGGCGCATTGCTGAAGCCTTTCGCAAATTCCATGTCATCCCAGCGCAGGGGAATGTCCCCCTGCATGTCGGCGATCGTTATGCTCTCGATGACCCCAAGGCAGAGCGTGGTTTCAGTCAGGCGGCTCACTCGATCTCAATTACCAGCGGCCTGCTGAACAGCGGAGAGGCCCGCCAGGTGCTTGATTATATCTTCCCGGCCCCGGAAGGGACTCCACCAGAAGGGGTCACCCGCTGGAATAATCCCACCTATGGGTACCGGGTTCTGCGCGCCTTGACCGATTCCGGCCTGGCGGAAAGGGCTGTCGCTCACATCAAAGAAAGGTATGCCCCCTATCTTCCCAGCCATCCGCGCAATCGAACTCCCCTGGTGCTTCAGGGGCCTTTGGGCGGCCCACTCCCGGAGTACTGGGTCAGCCGGGACGATCTCAAACTGAAGGATGATGAAATCAATTCCGCACAGCCTTCCGATGAGACGGGATCGCATGGCTGGGGATCAGTTCCGCTGCTCTGGATGCACGACACACTGCTCGGTGTCCGCATCACCGAGCCAGGCGGAGGTCGCATCCGCATCGCTCCCCAGGGATCCGGGCTTCCTTATATCTCCGGCCATACCAATACCCCCAGGGGCCTTGTGTCGGTTTTTTATGACCCACAGGTGCGTATCATGGAAATCTCCATCCCGGATCAGGTGGCCGCTGAAGTGGCATTGCCACCCGAAATGAACCCTCAGCGGGTGCGGGTGATTCATTCAGCCGGGAAAGCGGAATCCGGGAGCCTCGGCATGTTTCAAATCCGGGGAGCAGCGAAGTACCGCTTCGAAGAAAAGTGATGGGGGTGGCATCCGGCAGGATTTTTCCATGACAAGGTTCTTTTACTATCTGTGCCTGCTGTGCTTCTGGATTCCCTGTTGCCCTGCAGAACCACCTCAGCGGGTTGTTTCTCAGGTTCCAGGTATTACTGAAATCCTCTTTTCACTCGAGCAGGGAAATAAAATTGTTGGGGTATCCACTTACTGCCGGTACCCTCCAGAGGCGCTCCAGAAACCTAAAGTCGGCGGACTTCATGATTCCGATCTGGAAAAGATGCTGGTTCTTCGCCCGGATTGGATCGCCCTGTTTGCCGGGCAGGATAAAATCGGCGATGTTCTTGAACGCAATGGCTGCCGTGTGTTTTACAGTTCAGGCGAGACGATATCGGACCTTCTCAAAACGATCCGCGAGCTGGGCCGGATTTTCGAGGTTCCGGCGGTGGCTGATAATCTGGTTTCCTCAATCTCCAGAGAACTTCAGGAGGTCCGTGAGCAATGCGCACAGCTCCCTCGAAAAAGAGTCCTGTATGCAGTCGGAAGAGAACCCGGGTCCCTGAAGCAGTTGTATGGGGTGGGGCATGGCTCCTTCCTTGAAGAACTGATGAACCTGGTGGGAGGTGAAAACTGCCTCTCTCCCAGCCTCGGCCGTTATCCGGTCCTTTCCCGTGAGGCATTGATCCTGGCTAATCCTGAAGTGATCCTGGATGCCGGCGCTTCCCCGGGAGAGATCAGTGCGAAGGTCATGCCGCCCGAGTGGGGATCGCTGGCATCGGTTCAGGCGGTGCGTGAAAAAAATGTCATCCCGTTTGAGGACCCCCATATCTCCATTCCAGGACCCTCCATTGCAGAAAGTGCGAAAAAGCTCGCTCTCCTCATTCATGGGGAATCGATCCGTTCCCGGCTGGGAATGTAAAATCCCTGTGATGTGATGACTGAAATTAATGCCCCATTGTTCAGTCTCGAAGAGGTTTCATTCGCTTACCGTGCCAGCCACTGGATTCTTGAGAAGGTCTCCCTGTCTTTCGAGCCAGGTGTTTTCCATGCCCTGATCGGCCCGAATGGAGCCGGAAAATCGACACTTCTCGGCCTGTTGTCAGGCCGGCTGGCTCCGACCCGGGGGCGTGTCCTGTTCAAGGACCAGCCGGTTGCCGCCTGGAACCGGAAAACTTTCGCACGCCATGTGGCGGTGGTCCCTCAAAGGGAAGAATCCGTTTTCGACTTCACTGTCCAGGAGCTGGTCCTGATGGGACGATTCGCCTTCCAGACCGGGCCTTTCGGTTTTGAAACCAGCCAGGATTACGATGTGGTTCAACAGGCGCTTGAGGCAACCGATGTCCTTCATCTCGCGCAGCGCCCCATCTCTGCTCTCTCCGGAGGTGAGCGGCAGAGGGCCCTGGTCGCACGTGCCCTGGCCCAGGAACCGGAGGTCCTTCTCCTGGATGAACCCAACAGCGCCCTGGACCCCCTTCACCAGAAGCTCCTCATGGACCTGTTCCTTTCATTGAACAGAGAACGCTCAAAAACTGTCCTGCTGATTTCGCATGATCTCTCTCTGGTGGGATCCTATTCCCAGAAGGTGGCCGTCCTCGATGGCGGCAGAATCATTTTCCAGGGCAGCACGGCTGAGGCTTTCCAGGATGATTTTCTCAGCCGCATATACAAAACACCCATCGGTGTGCATCGGGTGGGTGATGATTCGGTCCTGGTTGGGCTGCTGAGATGAAAAACATCCGGCTTCTGGCCATTCATCTTTTCCTGCTGGCTGTCCTGCTGGTGCTGACCGTGATCCTCTGTCCGCTTTATGGGCCATCCGATTCGAGTTTTTCAATCCAGCGCGCCCTGGATCGTTCCATCCCCTATGAGCAGAACATGGATGCGGTCATTTTCTACACCACCCGCCTGCCACGAGTCCTCTTCGGGGCCTTGGTGGGATTTGGCCTGGCGATAGCTGGGGCCGCTTTTCAGGCGCTTCTCAGAAATGATCTGGCGACACCCTATACCCTCGGCCTGTCCGGCGGGTCTTCCCTGGGGGCATTGCTGGCCATGCACTTTGGAGCGGCCTTGCTTCACCGTTCCCTTCTTGTTCCAGCGGGGGCCTTTGCGGGAGCTTTTTCGGTGGTGTTGTTCATCGGCCTGATCGCTGGGCGTTATAAAAAGGGCTTCTCGACCAACACTCTGCTGCTGGCCGGGGTCACCCTGAATCTGCTGTTTTCATCCTTCATTCTCCTCCTTCAGTACCTCTCCGATCCCTTCCAGACCTTCAAAATGATCCGTTGGATGATGGGGGGCCTGGATATCGCGGATATCCAGATCCCGCTCTACCTGTGTCTCCCGGTGGTTCTGTGCGGGGCCTGGGTGTGTTCCTACTCACGCTCTCTCGATCTGCTTTCGCTGGGTGAAGAAGCAGCCTTCACCTGGGGGTCGAGGTCCGCCGTGCGCGTTGGATCACCCTTTTCGGTTCGGGGTTGATGACTTCGATATTGGTGGCTTATTCAGGCCCGATCGGTTTTGTGGGCCTGATTGTGCCGCATACCCTGCGCCGGTTGTACGGCCCGGGGCACCGTTTTCTGCTGCCGGCCAGCGGCCTGTTCGGAGCCTCCTTTCTGGTCTGGTGCGATACTCTGGCGCGGACCCTCTTTACTGGAATCGAGATACCCGTGGGTGTCATCACAGCCTTTCTCGGAGGCCCCTTTTTTCTGTTCATCCTCCTGCGCTCGATGCATGGCTCCGAGCGTTGACCCATTTGTGAATCCCCCTGTCCTGGCTGAAGCATTCCTGAAAAGCGAAATTTTCTGCCTTTTGTGATCCCCGGGGTTCTGTGATAAAATCCTCTTTTGAGGTAACAATAAAAATGAAGAAGTGGGTTTTTGCGGGAGTCTATCTTGGGGGTGTCATTCTTCTTGTGCTTCCCGATATTCTTGGCATCAGCCGAAGAACAGAGCCAGTCTCAGCTGATGGCGGCATTTTCCAAATGGATAAGGATGGTGATGGAAGGGTTACTTTCGAGGAAGCCCTTCTGGTGCAAACCGATCTCACCAAGGATCAGTTTGATTCACGCGATGCCAACCGGGATGGTGTCTGGACTCGTGAGGACAGTTACTCCCCCAGGCTGCTGGTGGGGAGGCCCTCCTTTCAGAGAATGGATCGTGATGCCGATGGCCAGGTAACTTCCGAAGAATATGCCGCATCCTCACAGGAGGAATACAATCGCATGGATCAGAATGCCGATGGAATTTTGACTCCTGATGAATGGCCGCGTATGAGAAGGTTTGGAGGGGGAGGATATCCTCCGGAGATGCCGTTTGCCTGGCCGCCTTCGAGGCCACCTGAACCGGAATGGCTGGCCAACCAGCCCTCCCTGCCATCGGCAACCCCCTGATCCAGCCCTCCTGGCCTACCGCTTCAACAGCGAGTTAAAGGCGTGGACATGGCTTTCGACCATCTTTTCGGCTGTAAACTTACGCCGGACCTGCTCCTGGGCGCGGATAACACACGGGTGGGCCGCCTCAGTGTTGTACAGGGCATTCCGAATGGCCTCGGCCATTTCATCGGTGTTGTCTGGATCGAATAGCCAGCCGGTCTCGCCGGATGTGACAATTTCAGGAATCCCCCCACAACGGCTGGCTGCGACCGGGATGCCCAGGGCTTGTGCCTCAAGGATCGAATTCGGGAAACTTTCCCGCCGCGAGGGGAGCACCAGCGCATCGCATTCCGACAGAATTCCCAGGCGATCCATACGATTTCCCATGCAGCTACTGCCCGCCCCAGGCTTCTTTCTCCGGCATATCTTTCCACCTCGGCCAGGAGTGGGCCTTCCCCCAGGAGGATCAAACGGATCAGTGGTTTCTCGAACAGCAGTTTTCGAAAGGCTTCAAGCAGCACCAGGTGATTTTTCACCTCATGAAAGGAAGCAATGCACACCAACACTTTCTCATCGGGCTGCAGATTGAAAGACTGCAGGTAACGTCTGGTTTTTTTTGAAAACAGCGCCGGGTTCCCCGGGATTCGATCGGCCGGGAACCCATTCGGAATCACATCAACCAATTCACTGGGCCATTGTTCCTGAGAGCAGCAGAAATCCTTCGCCGCCTGGGAATTGGCGATGATGAAATCGGTCTTCCGATTGGCCGCTTTGCGAGCTCGCAGAACAGGGGAATGCTCCTCAGGAATTTCCCGGCGGCTGGTGATGATTCTGGTGATCCCGGCTGATCGTGCCCCACGGACAGAACCCAGTTCTCTGCCAGACAGGTATGTCTGTACAAGGTCGATTTCATGCTTCCGGCAGAACTTCCGAACCTGGTAGCAGCTCTTGAGTGAAGAGGCCTCATCACAGCCAGCTGCCTCCACGATCACACCGGCATCACGAGTCTGGGCTGCAAACTGCCCTTCTTCTCCCAGGCACAGAATATGCGGTTTGAAAACGGTCTTTGCCAGCAGGCGGGAAAGCAGTGACAGCTGGATTCCTCTTCCACTCACATCGAGCGAGGGAATGACAAACAGGACATTCGGCATGGTTATTCAGGTTCAGGACACTTTAATCCCAGAATAACCGGTATTTGTCCTGTGGAATCTGTCCCGGGCCGACTCTTTCGATGTTCCCACGGCTTCTTGAACCATTGGTGGGATTGTATCTCGGATATCTGTTTGAGTTCGAGCCAGTGTTGTCAAACCAGCCACTGTCCGGACCAAGCCCGGTCAGCACCCACTTGATGCCCAGACGCTTCATCCCCGGATGGGTGTCGAAGGTCGGAGGGCCGTGGTAGATATACAGACGTTTTATCGGAGACCCGTAATAACCGAGAACTGTCTGGTACCCCTGGTCGGTGGACACAAGGGGGCCGAAAGGATCATTTGGAAGCTGTTTGATATAAGGAGTCGGGGTGGTCAGGCGCTTGATTTCAAAAGGTCCGAAAAATTTCTTCCAGTCCAGATAATAGGACATGATCGCATCGTCCATGGCTTTCATGTCGCCCTCGCATTTGGTTACTTTGGCACGCGCCTGGGCATCCAGAAAATTGGGCAAAGCGATCGAGATAAGGATGAGGATGATGGCGATGACAATCAACAACTCAATCAGGGTAAAACCGATACTGTTTGAATAAACCAATCTCCGATAAACTTTCTCCGAATACATGTGACACCTCCAAAGAAGTTGGACAGTGAATGCAGATTATAAGCACTCACCGGTCCAGCTGGCTATTCCTTTTCTCTTCTGGCCGAGACGAAAATACTCCCGCTGATTGCCACACATCCACGCCTGTGCGACCTGGATCGCCTGTTTCTCTGTCAGGTACCCTTCACGAACCTCCTCATTGAGGGTTCGATTCAGCCAGATGCGTGCCTGGATCGAATAAGCATAAGCACAGGTCGGGTGGCGCGTATCACCGCCAAAGGCGAACAGTCGGTTTACCGGGGCTGCATGAAGCATCCTTCGGAGGAAATCTTTGGTGCTGTATGGATCGATTTCCCAGGCCCAGCACAAATCCACAGTCACATTCGGAAAATGCTTGGCCAGCGAAACCATTTCATCGTTGTATGGATATCCAATGTGCATCAGAACAAATCGGGCCTTCGGGTATTTAACCAGCAGGTCACACAGATTTGATGGCTTGATGCGGTTGTTGCGCATGGAGGAAGTTCCGGCGTAATAACCGGTATGTATTTTGAACGGAAGATCCTGTTTTGTGGCGATCTCGACCCCTCTCGCCAGGCACCAGTCCCCAAGGCACAAGCGGTCTTCAACCGAGAGCGACTCTGCGGGATGGGTGAGCGCTTTGTTGAGTGCGATTTCAACATCCGCCCGGTCTCTCTCACTCCAGGACAGGGTCCGGTTATAAGCATGCTGGGTTTTTACCGCGATTGCACAGCGGGAATATTTCTCGAAAATCGCTTCCATGGCGTTATCGAGGCTGGATAGGCTGGAAACCTCAATGCCAACTTCGGCATGGATCTTTTCGGCTTGAATTTCTCCTTGGCAGAAATTCCACCAGGAAAGATCATAAAAAAGAAGTCCGGGCCTGATGAATCGGGCAGGCAGGCCCACACAAAATCATCGGTCTGGGCATGGTCGAGGCCCGCCACATCCCGCAGCAGGCGCAGCCTTTCTCCCGGCTGCATCAGGCCATCGAGAATTGGCTGAGCATTTTTCAAGGCATCCGCGGTTAATTCCTCGATCCCATAAACCACCCGGGCCAGAAGATAGACCATCTCCCCATATCCGGTGAACCGTGACTTCTCAAGGGCAGGCAGGATGCCTGTCAGGCGCCCTTCAATATCCGGATCCTCCGCATTCAGGGCGCGTTCGATCGCCTGCCTGTCAGCGCCGGCAACCCTTAAATCCGCCTCGACATAATTATTCAGCAGGTCCCTCAGGACATCGCACTTCGACTCGATCCATGCCTTTTCATAAAATAGATGTTCGTGGGTATCAGCCAGTGGCGTTTCGAAAACAGCCCTCTCGAGGTCGCTGGCATAACTCCTGGGAGGTTTTTCAAATCGATTCACGATGATTCTTCTCCTCCCGTTCCATGACTTCCTTCCAGAATGCCAGGCTTTTCAGGCGGACATCCAGATGAAATTCGATGCAGGTCGACAGGATCTCCATCAGCAGCCTTCGATCCTCGGCTGGTATATGAGTCTCATTCAATTGCTCGAAGACTGCAAGTCGAATTTTTCTGAACCATCCACGAACATGTGGAGGGACCTTGAAAATCCTCCCTCTTCCAAGGTTCCAGCCTTCACTGTCCTCCCTGAGGTTGTGGGAGGCTGGGTAGACCAGGCCTGAGGCCACATCCAGAATGACCGGGAGATCCGGTGGGATTTCACCTCCTTCCCGGTCCTGATCGATTCGGATGCCGAAGCCGGCATGTTCCAGGTACTTTACCCAGAATGCCAGCAAAATTTCATTCGGGGGAATCCCCTGCTCAATGCAATCGAATGCTTTATCGAGCATGCGGAACACAAAAGGGTGGCTTTCTTCCATCTCGGTGGTTTTGAGGACCAGCTCCGAAAGGACTGAGGCAGCCGCCCAGCTGAGGATCGGGGTCCCCTGGTTCAGGCGGCTCCGCCGTTGAATAGGGTCAAATTCCCGCAGCTGATACAGATCTGAAGACCTCCTGGGGAGTGACAAAAGGAGGTCCAGTGTGGAAAACAGTGGGATTTGTGAGGCAACAGTCTTTTTCGTGGAACTGGACACCCGAAAACCAGCGCGAACCTGTCCGCGGCTGTCGGTGAAAAACGCTACAACACGTGAACGCCCTTTTCCCTCATAAGCGGCCAGAGGGATTCCCAGGCAGCGGATCGTTTCAGTTGAAGCCGAGTTGGGTTTCACAGAGGCACCAGGACTCCTGCCCTGAGACCTTATCCCTCCTTGATGGCCGCGACCAGATCCAGGATCGCTTTCTTGCCATCAGCGAAATACATCAGGGTGTTGTCCCCTGCAAAGAGAGGATTCGGGATACCCGCGAATCCCGGAGAAAGGCTGCGTTTGACAACCACCACAGTTCTGGCTTTATCCACATCCAGAATCGGCATCCCCGCAATCGGCGAGCTCGGGTTGGTGCGCGCCTCTGGATTGACCACATCATTGGCGCCGATCACCATGGCGACATCGGTCTGGGGAAAGGTGGGATTGATCTCATCCAGTTCCTTGACTTTTTCATAGGGAATGTTCGCTTCCGCCAGCAGGATGTTCATGTGGCCGGGCATTCTGCCTGCCACCGGGTGGATGCCGAACTCGACCTCCACTCCACGGGATTCCAGGAGGTTGGCCAGATCACGGACTGCGTGCTGGGCCTGTGAGACCGCCAGCCCATATCCAGGAACAATAACCACACGGCGGGCCGAATCGAACAGCATGGCGATTTCTTCTGGAGAGGTCGATTTGATCTTGCCCGCATAGATTGAATCTCCTGCAGGCCCGCTTTCCGCGGATCCAAGGCCGCCAAAGAGAACATTGATCAGTGAACGGTTCATGGCCTTGCACATGATCTGGCACAGGATAATCCCTGAAGCGCCCACCAGGGCGCCCGCAATCACCAGCCCATTGTTATTGAGCACAAACCCGGTTGAGGCGGCGGCGATTCCTGAATACGAATTGAGCAGGCAGATCACCACCGGCATGTCCGCTCCCCCGATGGCGATGACCAGGAGAACTCCCAGTGCAGCCGATACGATGCACAACAGCCAGTACAGTGAAGTGAAGGCTGGATATTGGATGACCAGCCAGCCCAGCCCAAGGGTCAGCAGGCCGAGAATAACGCTGGCGAGATGCCGCCCATTGAACACAACGGATTTCTCATTGATCAATCCTTCGAGTTTCCCATACGCTACCAGGCTGCCCCAGAAAGTCACCGACCCGACCAGGCCCGAAAAGGCTGTCGCAAACACCTGGCTGACCACGGTTGGCTCGGCATTCAGCTTCCATTTGGTCAGCTCTGCACCCGCCACCAGCAGGGATGCCCCTCCGCCGAAGCCATTGAGCAGTGCGACCATCTGCGGCATGGCAGTCATGCGCACCTTCAAAGCCAGAACCAGTCCGATGACTGAGCCGACAACCATTCCAGCGATGATCACCTCATAGCGCAGGACTTCTTTCTCCATCAGGGTCGCGACAATGGCGATCAGCATCCCCAGTGCGCCTATCAGATTGCCCCGGACTGCTGTGCGTGGGTGCGCAAGACGGATCAGGCAGATAATAAACAGGACCGATGCCACCACATATTCGAGATTGATGAAGGACTGGCTGTGCATCGGTTACTCCTTTTTCCGGAACATCTGCAGCATCCGATTGGTGACCACAAACCCACCCACCACATTGATCATGGCGAACACAATCGCGATAAATCCAAAAACCTGTATCAACCAGTGGTCGGTTCCCGCAGCCAGGATCGCCCCGATGATGGTGATCCCGGATATGGCATTGGATCCGGACATCAGAGGTGTGTGCAGGGTCGGCGGAACCTTGGTGATGACCTCGAAGCCGACAAATGTCGCCAGCACAAAAATTGTCAAAAGTGAGACCAGATCTCCTTCCATCAGGAGCCTCCTTGGGTTTGTTCCTGCAGGCGGGGATGAACAATCTTTCCGCCTTGCGTGATCAGTGTTTCGCGAACAATTTCATCCTCCAGGTCGATATGAACCTTTTGATCCTTCACCAGATGAAGAATGAATGCCGAAATGTTCCGGGAATACATCTGGCTGGCATGGTAAGGAGCAAGGGAAGGCGCATTCGATGGCCCCATGATGGTGACCCCTCCGGCATGGATTGTTTCTCCCGGCTGAGTCAGCTCACAATTCCCGCCTCTCTCGGCGGCCAGATCGACGATCACAGATCCCGGTTTCATCCCTTCCACCATGGCCCTTGTGACCAGAGTCGGGGCCTGTTTTCCAGGGATCAGCGCGGTGGTGATGACGACATCGCTTTCTGCAATAGCCTGTGTGGTCATTTCCTGCTGCTTCCGGTAGAACTCTTCTCCCAGTTGCCGCGCATACCCGCCTTTGTCTTCGGAGGCAGAGGCTTCCAGTGGAATTTCAAGAAAACGCGCTCCCAGGCTCTCCACCTGCTCTTTAACTGCCGGGCGGACATCATAAGCCTGCACCAAGGCCCCCAACCGGCGGGCTGTGGCAATGGCCTGCAATCCGGCGACGCCTGCTCCCATGACAAAGACCCGCGCAGGCGACAAAGTCCCCGCTGCGGTCATGAGCATCGGAAACATCCGGGGCAGTGCTTCAGCTGCCAGGATGACCGCCTTGTATCCTGCCACTGTCGCCTGTGAGGATAAGGCATCCATCACCTGCGCTCGTGTGATCCGAGGGATCAGCTCCATTGAAAAGGCGGACACACCGGCTGCCGCCAGCTGCTGCATTTCTTCCCGGGAAGTCAGCGGCTCCAGGAATCCAACCAGCACCTGGCCGGTCTTGAGTCGCGGGTGATCTTCCGTGTTTCCTGGATTGGCCCCACCCGCCCTGACCGCCGCCACAATCTCCGCCTTTGAAAAAACATCCGAACGATTGGCGAGGATCTGCGCACCCTTCTGAAGATACTCCTCATTCGGGTAGCCTGCCTTGAGGCCGGCTTCGCTTTCGACCAGGACCTCGAAGCCCGCTTTGGCCAGAGATGGAACTGTGGAGGGAATCAATGCGACCCGTGTTTCCCCCGGAAAGGTTTCTTTCGGGACACCAATGATCATGTTGGCTTTGTCCGATTCGATAGATTTCTCTGTCTCCCAGGAGGAATTCCTCCGGATCAGAGCAGGATTATCCTAACCGAGACTCCCCCTTCGGTCGATAGGATCTCATTATAATCATGGAAAATAATCATTCAGGAGCCCTGTTTATTCATTTTTACATTGTTTCCATTGACAAAAACGCGCATAATAGCCTGAATCTGGTCCGGCAGTTTTTCTGGTTCCTCATAACCACATCATGTCGAAGGAGGGATTGTTGTGTATTTCTCAAACAGATTTTCACAGGATTCAGTACAAAAAGTGAAATCCGGATTTACATTGATCGAGCTGCTGATCGTCATTGCCATTATCCTCATTCTGATTTCGATTGCGCTTCCGAATTTCCTCGAAGCCCAGGTTCGCGCCAAAGTCACGGCAACCCGGGGCAATCTGAAGAGTTTCGAAACCGCCATCAATTCCTTCATCCTCGATAATGGCGATGTCTATCCGGACTACAATGACGCCGGAGAAACAGCTCTGCGTGAACTTGTCGCCAAGCTTCGCGCACGGGTCCATGGCCGAGCCGGGTGCGGCAGCCCGTTGAGAATCTGTTCATGCACCAGTCCGCCCCTGCCGGCCAATAAAGGATCGGTCATTTTTGTCGCCAGCGAGGGGGACTTTTATGCGCCGGGTGTTCATTGCCCTTTGACATCACCGGTTTCATATATGAGCTCCGCTGCGACTGCCGATCCTTTCGGCAATGGTGTCATCACCCATGGATATGACTCATTCCCGCAGTACCGCAATGGAAAAATGACTGGAAGGCTTTCCTATGGCGGAATATTCGGAATCGGGCCGGATAAAACGGCGGGTGACTGGCTGCGTGGCACACGCTACACCATCGATACCGACAAGGATGGATTGAACGAGGGGCTGCCATACAACCCAACCAATGGAACCAACAGCCGTGGAGACTTCTGGCGGGTGATTCCAACGGATCTCGATGTCGCGAAGACCCACTATGCGAACCGCCTGACCAACTGACCTGTTTCTCCGCCAGGTGGTTCCTCTTTGAAAGGAGCAGCGATGCCGATGGGGCAGCGTTCCGGAATTGTGATTGTTATCCTGCTGCTGTCCCTCGCATTCGCCTCGCCTGCTTTTGATATTGCGGATTTGTCCCATCTGGATTCCGGGCGTGTGTATGCCCCCAATGCACTCTGGATGGAGAATCCAATCGAGCTGACCTTCGGCCACTCACGCGAGGTCACTGTGGCTGATTTGAAAGGCCCGGCAGAGATCACCATGATCCATTTCGCCATGCCTGCCACACTGGCTCTCGGGCGTGAGGCGATTCTGCGGATCTTCTGGGATGATGAAGAATCACCCAGTGTGGAGTGCCCTCTGGTTGATTTCTTCTGCGATCCGGCGGGCCAATATGACCAGGTCAACACCTGCCTGGTGAATAAACGCCGTGGTTTCAATTGCTATTTCCCCATGCCCTTCCGCAAACATGCGGTGGTCCAGCTGGTGTATGACGGGGATCTTCCACCCGGGCCGGAGCTGATCTCGAAAATGCCTTGTTACTCCTATGTGATGGTCCGCACAAAAACGGAGATCCCTGAGGATTCGGGGTACTTTCATGCCTCCTGGCGCCAGGAATCTCTCCCCCTGGGCTTGAGGGAATACCTTGCCCTCGATGCGGTTGGCAAGGGGAAGTTCATTGGCTGGAATGTCACTGTCAGACGCCCCGGCTCGGCAGGTTATCCGGTCGACATGAATGAAAAGTTTTTCATCGATGGTGAGAAACAGGCATCGGTTGAACTCCAGGGGATCGAAGATTCCTTCGGGTTCAGCTGGGGGTTTCCTCCATCCGACAATGTCTTCCCTCTCACCGGTTACATGAAGTTCTTCAAGGGGGCAGCGGCTTATCGATTCTTCCTCAATGATTCGATTTCATTCAGCCGGTCCCTGCGTGTCACGATCGGCTTCGGGGAAAACGAACACCCCATGTTCCGCGAGGTGTTTGGCAAGGAAACCAACCCCTTGCAGCTTTCCAGCACAGTTTACTGGTATCAGAAGGAGCCGCATCATCCGCTCCCGCCCTTGCCCCCGGTTTCCGAGCGGAAGCCGCCCCGGATGACAATCCTCTCTGGCCTTTCGAGGAAGTGTTACCGGCCACATCGGAGCTTCAGTCACGCAGTGTCCGCTTCCTCATGCACTGCGGAAGGCCTCAGAAAGAAGTCCTGTATGCTGAACCGGGTTACAGCCTCACAGAGGTGGATGGTTATGCCTATGATGGCTGGCCCCCGCCGGTTTACCACTGCCGCGCCAATGCCAGGACCTTGAGGATTGCCCTTGCGGTGCCTGCGAATGTCTCCGGGATGCTTCGTCTGTTTATGATCGACCCCGATCATTTTGGCGGAGGGAGGAATCAGAAGGTCCGTGTCGATGAAAAGGAATTCGAAACTCTCTCCGAGTTTTATGAGGGGAAGTGGATCGAAATCCCAATCACAGAAAAAGAATCGGCTGATGGCCGCCTCGAAATATCGGTGGAGAACCTCAAAGCCGACTCCAATGCTGTTGTTTCCCAAGTCGAGTTTATTGGGAAATAGCGCCGTTCAGCCGAGAATGGAAGTCGAGTCGCCTCCCGATTCACCACCCAGCAGCATGCGCCGGAGCGCTGCCGGGTTGTCGGAACTTCGCATGGCGACATGCTCTTCGATCTTATCCGCCTTGATCAGGTCCAACAGCGCCTGATTGAAACTCTGCATTCCGCCTTCACGGTTCTGGATCGCCTGATTGAGGGTTCTGAGCTTGTTCTCCGATATCAGTTTCCTGACTGTGGAGGTTCCCACCATGATCTCGAGTGCGGGAATCAGGCCTTTCATCCCTTTTCTCGGCAGGAGGCGCTGGCTGACAACACCTTTGAGGTTCTCTGCCAGCAGCGCACGGATAATCCCTTGTTCATTTGGATTGAAAAATCCAAGGATGCGTTCCACTGAAGTCGATGCCATGGTGGTGTGCAGAGTGCTGAACACCAGGTGTCCGGTTTCAGCCGCATTCACCGCAGTCCGGATCGTCTCCACATCGCGCATTTCTCCCACCAGGATGACATCGGGATCCTCGCGCAGCGCTGCCCGCAGCGCGCGCACAAAACTGGTGGTGTCATAACCCACTTCACGCTGGCTGACCAATGCCTTGGCATCGGTGTAAACGAACTCGATCGGGTCTTCGATTGTGACGATATGGCAGGCACGAGTCTGGTTGATGTAATTCAGCATCGTGGCCAGGGTGGTCGATTTGCCTGAACCGGTCACACCGGTCACCAGAATCAGCCCGCGCTCCTGATGCGCCAGATCGCGAATCACCGGAGGAAGATTCAGCTTTTCGAAATCGAGAATATCCGAGCGGTTCAAACGGAATGCGAGAGCGATGGTTCCCAGATGCCAGTAAGCATTCACACGGAACCGGCAATGCCGGGTCAATGCATAAGCGAAATCGAGCTCCTTCTCTGTGGTGAAGGTGTGCCACTGGCTCTCATCGGTAATGGACCTGAGAAAAAACTCCGTGTCCTCAGGGGTCATGACATAATCATTGTAGTTGACCAGATCCCCGCTGGTTCTCAATTTCGGGCAGGCACCGGCGCGAATGTGCAAGTCTGTCGAGCGTGTATCCACGACCGCCTGGAGGAGTTCCTTGTAATCCACCTGGGGCTTTGCCGCTGTATGGGGGGTCATCTGTTTCCACCTCTGGAATTCATGTTGGTTTTGCCCTGCTGCCTGTCAACTGGCAGGTTATTTCGATTCTGCCTTTTTCTCTCTGGTTTCGATCATCTCGAGCGGGCCGGATGTGCTCAGTTCTTTCTCAACATCCGAATTTCCCAAAACCAGCAGGGTCAGCTGATCCGGTTTTAAATATTTTGCTGCCGCCTTTTTAAGATCCTCCAGTGTGAGTGCGGCCACCCGTTCCCGGTATTTCTCCAGGTAATCCTGCGGAACCCGGAAGTACTCCAGCTGGGCTGAGAGGTTGCAGGTGTCTGATGGAGTCTCAAATTCAAAAACGAAATCATTCATCCGTGACTGTTTGGCCAGATCCAGCTCTTCCTGGGTGATATCATCCGCCCGGGCAATCTCTTTCACAATATCCCTTGTCAGCTTCTCAGCTTTGACCGCATTGGCTGACTGGGTTTGAAGAACGACCACAAACTGGCCGGTCAGCAGCGACTCTTCAAAGTCGGAAACGACCCGATAGGCATATCCTGAGTCACTCCGGACCCGGTTGAACAGGCGGGAGGAAAAGCTCCCCCCACCGAGGATAAAGTTTAACACCTCGATCGTGACTTTGTCCGGATTATTCCTCGCAATCCCGAGGTGCCCCAGCCGGATGGTGGACTGGTTCAGATCCTTGCGGATAAAATAACTCTTTCCTGCGGCGGGAGAGGGTTTCACCTCCGGGTATTCGACCGGAACATTTCCCTTCGGCCAGCCCCCCAGATATTTTTCGAGCAAAGCGAGGATCTGCTGCCGTTCGAAATCACCCGACAATGCCAATATCATCCGGTCCGGGTGGATGAACCTCTTGTGCCACTGCAGAAGGTCCTCTCGCGTGAACTTCGGAAGCGTTTGCTCATCCCCCAACGGGTCGCGGCCGTAGGGATGCTCACCATACATCAGCTTGCGAAACTCCCGGCGTGTAACCTCGAGCGGGTCATCTTCCTGGCGCCGGAGAGTGTCCAGCGCTTCTGCTCTTCGCTGATCGATTTTGTCAGGGGGATAGGCAGGTGACACCAGAATTTCCGAGAGCAGCCGGATCCCCAGGTCCAGATCCTGGCTTAAAACTCGCATCGACAGCGAGGCATAATCCCGGCTCCCGGCAGACTCCAGGCTGGCTCCGGCAAATTCAAGCGCACGGTTCATTTCGGTGGCTGAGGTGACAGTCGACCCTCCAAGGCGCAGCAGAGAGGCAGTCAGGCCTGCCAGTCCGGATTCTTCCGGTTTCTCACACAAGGAACCGGCGTGAATCAATCCCATTGCCCGAACCAATGGGATTGAGCGATCTGGAAGCAGGTAAACGATCAGGCCATTGGCCATCTCGATCCGCTCCGGTTTGGGTGGATGGAATGGTTGATCCGGGAATTGAATTTTCTCCGGGCGATCCGGGCGGTCTGCCGCCAGGCCGGGAACCGCCATCACCATGAATACTCCAAGAAGCAGGCAGGAGCAGGCCAACACACAGGGTGTTGAACGAATGTTCAATTTCATCTCCTTTGAATCTCCTTTTGGTTTGGGCAGTGGGGACGGCATTTTGTCTTAAGTCCCCGGGGTTTTGGCTGGGGAAGAAGTCGGCTTCAGATTCACCACAGTCCGGTTGGAGTCGGTGAGGTATTTCTGAGCCACACGCTGGATGTCCTCAGCGGTTACCGCCTGCCGCAACTTATCTGAATCGAGGTACAGATCCCACTTTGCCAGGCATTCGAATTCGGCCAGCTGCCTCGCCAGAACATAGTTCGATTCGAGGTCAGTGACAAAGGATGATTTGAGCTGGTTCTTGACTCGCTGAAGCTCCCAGTCATCGACTTTCTCCACGGCCAGCCGCTGGATTTCCTCCGACAGAATTTTCTCGACTGACTCGGCCGATACCCCCTGAATCGGATCGGCAGACACCAGGAACATCCCGGGAAATTCGTTCTGTGTCTGGTAAGCCCAGACATCGCTGACCAGCTGCGCTTTTTCACGCAGCCGCTGGTAGAGGCGGGATGTTCGTCCATCTGCCAGAACTCCCTGCATCACCTCAAGCACCGGAAAATCGGAATCGGATATCTTGACTGTGTGCCAGCCCATCAGAAGGGTCGGATTGGCATCGAATTCCAGTGCGGCCCGTCTTTCGCCTTTCTGGGGTGGTTCCACTGTGACAACTGGAGGTGGTGGCTCCTGGCGTGGAATCGGCTCGAAATAACGGCGGATCATTTCCAGTGCGGCTTCGCTCTCAAAGTCCCCAACCCACACAATGACTGCATTGTTGGGGGCATAGTAGAGGTTGAAAAATTCCTGCATGGTTTCACGTCGGTAGTTGGCGATATCGGAAGGCCACCCGATGGTCGGCCAGGTATAGGGATGCGCCATATAGGCGGTCGAAAAAACAACTCCCACATCGATCCGGATGGGACTGTGTCCATCCTCATCCGACGTTCTTCATGCACCACTTCCTTTTCAGCATAGAATTCACGAAACACCGGATTGGCAATCCGGTCTGATTCCAGCCAGCACCACAGTTCGAGCTTGTTGCTCGGCAGCTTGATGATGTAGTTGGTGTAATCATCAGCCGTGTAGGCATTCAACCCGGAGCCGCCATTCTTTTTGTACAGGTTGGACAGTTCCTCTCCGACCGCATACTTTTTCTGCTCTTTCTGCAATTCATCCAGGCGTTTTGCCAGGTTCTCGATCCGGGTGGTGTCGGCCTCGGAGCCTTTCAGTTTTTCATCGAGCATTTCATTGGCGGCCTGGTCGATCTCCTTCATGAGAGGCACTTCGGCGGCATAGTCGCGTGTCCCGATGGTCCGGGTCCCCTTGAACATCATGTGTTCGAGCATGTGGGCTGCTCCTGTGACACCGGCACGCTCATTGTTGTGGCCCACCTTGAAGGCGATCTGGCACGCGACTGTCGGCGAATGATGGCGTTCCAGCAGCAATACCTTAAGGCCATTCGCCAGAGTGTGCTCTTTGATCGGAAGATCGACCTCGCCGGCCTGGATCGCTGCAGCTGAAATGAACGGGAGGATGCTGACGGACAGGACCACCAACAATTTTTTCATGGCGTCTCCTTCACTGGGCGGTTTGGGGTTGCATACAGTAGTAACAACGAATGGAATTTACTGGAGGAACTCTCCACCAAAACTGCGTTTGGCGGTTTCCATGTCCAGAAAAATTTCAAAGATCCGGTTCAGCTTGGTCAACTCAAGGAGGGCTGCGAACTGCGCAGTCATGTGGACCATCACCATTCGTCCATTTCGCTGGCGTACTTCCTTCTGAACCGAGATGAGAAATCCAAGGCCACGGCTGTCCACTGCAATCAGCCCCTCGAAATCGAAGATGATGTTCGTGATCCCCTGTGCGATGATTTCGTTGAGCTTCTGTTTCATCTCGGCGATGCGCGCTTCCTGGAGAAAACCATTGACCTGCCAGATGACGATCGAACCTTCCACAGCGAATGTCTGGGTAAAATGAAATGCTTCCGGGCACATGGATGATTCACCTCGTTCTTTTCAAACAGCAAAGCATAAGGCCTTCAGCCCATTCATGTGAAGACAAGCCATGCAGATATGCGGAGTCGTTCTGGCTGGCGGGATGGATTTGTCAAAACTCTATCGAGACACCTGAATCTGACAAAAAGTCATTCGGACCTCTTTACTGTCTGAGGGAAAAGGATGAACCGATGGCATTCCGCGATTGCAGCAGCCTGCACAGGCCATCCCATCATAATGCTGCGAGGTGTGTCGCTGAAAATGTTCTCAACTTTTGGATTGCAGGCTGCTGATTGTCAACGGGACTCCCCCGCTGTGGACCCGAATCCGCTTCATGACTGAAATCAGGGTTAAAACTTCTTCGCAAAGTTGACCAATAGCCTGGCCGGCACCCTGAAGGTCCATGAGATGCTGATAGGTGCCATTGCTTCCCGTTCGTACAACCTCGATATCCAGATTTTCGTTCTGCAGCTGAAGCGAGAACAGTGTCCCCTTCAGGTCCGCAATCTTGGACCGGATCGACAAGTCGATGTCATCCTGCAGTTGTAAAAGCTCCTGACTCATCATTCATCCTCCTTGTCTGGGTTCGTAAAGATCTGTTAGTGTGGCAGGTCCTTTTATTTCCCATGGTCGTATCTTTGCCGATTCGACCTCTATTTACTGGTACGAGGAGATCCGGATTTTTACTACAAATATTTTATAAAAATATCACTTGACGGAACCGATCAGAAACGATAAATAACGCACAAAAAACTGGGCGTTTGATTCACATTATACGCTCCGGATTGATTCGAACTGTTGAGGTATGCTCTGTGGCATGGCTTTCAGAATATTTTGTTCTTGACTTTAAGTTTTGAGTTTTGTACGCTTTACGTAAATAAATACAATGTCGTTATTACTCTAGAGATAGGATGATTGAAAAATGCCAAAACCCACATGCCAGTTGAACCTGACCCTGGAAGTTCCAGTTGCAGAACATGTCGAAAAAATTTCCCGGGAGGCAAATTACCGCCCCAGCGGTGCTGGACGGGTCATGCTCGAGCAGCGCCTGGCCCTCGAGGCAGCCGGTTGGAAAATCGACAATAACGAGCTCTTCACACTGCTCGAGGCTGTCTGCCGCCTCAAACCCGAGAACCTGGAGTCGATCAAGATCACCATGCGGGGGTTAGTCGCCAAAGAAGCTTCCGATGAAGCTTTGCGGGCCGGCTCCGCTCATTGAACCGGCACAGCTCGAGTACTGACTTCTGGCAACCCTGAAAGAAGATTTGACGAAAAGCACTTCTTGATCTGGGAAGTGCTTTTCGTATTATTTACGTTTTTCTGCCACTGCCAGCAGAGACAATCCAAAGGGAAGCCTCAGCCTGTATTCCAGTTTGACCCACGGCATCAAGTGATCCATCAGCCGCAGTTGCTGGGTAGGGAGGATCTCGCGGCGCAGCACTTTCCCATTGAACCACCAACCCAAAGCCCCCAGCACATTCATATAACGCATCTCGACCACATCAAAACCTGCTCTCTCGAACAACAGGCCCATCGATCGGCGGGTATAACGGCGATGGTGGTCCAGCCCCACATCGAAGCTGCCAAAGAGGCAGGGCATGGCCGGGACGAGAATGATGACACGCCCGCCAGGTTTCAGAGTCTCATGGACAAAGTGTAGCACCGCTTCGTGATTCCGGATGTGCTCGAGAACATTGGAAGAAACGACTGTATCGGGAGACTCATCCAGTTCGGAGGGTCTCTCAGGAGCCTCCAGATCGATCTGGCAGACACGGACATGCCTCAAATCCGAAAACCGCTGGCGTAAGACTTCACGGTACTCATCCGAAATTTCCGCCAGCCACAGCCGTTCCGCTCCGGTATAGTACTGGCTCATATTGCCAGTTCCGGCACCGAGTTCCATGACCTTTTTTCCAAAATGCACCTTCATCACTTTCGCCTGCCAGGCGGCGTAGTGGGACAGCCTGCGCATCCTGAGCAAGGTTTCATACCCGATGTTCTGCTTTCCCCCGCCATCGGTAAAAGCACATCGCAGGACTGTGAGAACTGCCGATATCCCATCTTTCCATCCGATCTTTTTCCCTTCCTCATACCCTCGCCCATGGTAGGAAATCGGAATTTCGTAAATCCGCCAGTGGCGTTGCGCAATGCGTGCGGTCAGTTCCGGTTCGATTCCGAACCGCCTGGATTTCAATGTGAAACTTTCCAGAACCTCACGCCGGAATACCTTGTAGCAGGTTTCCATATCGGTCAGATTGAGGTTCGAAAACATGTTGGACAGCAGGGTGAGCAGGCGGTTCCCGACTGCATGCCAGAACAGCAGCACCCTCCTCGGGCCGGACATGAACCGTGAGCCATACACAACATCCGCATGGCCATCGAGAATCGGCTGCAGCAATCTGGGATATTCTTTCGGATCGTACTCCAGATCGGCATCCTGGATCAGGATGATGTCTCCGGTGGCTTCCTTGAATCCCCGCCGGAGGGCAGCCCCTTTTCCCTGATTGCATTCCTGAAAAAAGATCCGGACATTTGGATGGCTTTTAAGGATCTCCAGCTGATGATGGGTTCCATCTGTGCTGCCATCATCCACGATGATGATTTCCTTCTCCAGAGGAATTTCGACCGCCTGCACCATCGTGATGACCGAAAGAATCGTGTGTTCCTCGTTATAAACCGGAATCACGATGCTCAGTTTTTGATACTCTTTGTGCAGTTCAGGTGGCGGGTTCATAGGATTAACCAATATCGTCAAGGCTCATTCGTTCAATGCCAGGGAAAGCCGGCGGTTCCGGTCGCTGCACGGATTGAATCCTCCGCCTGCATCAGGATATCGCGGTACTGCTGGTTGAGTAAAACACGCTCCCTCACGCTTTCCGGATTCCAGTCCGACAGCAGCCGCTCTTTCATCGAGCGGACTGTATCCGCCAGTTCGGGAACGTTCGCACGATTAACTGTTTCACCCGGATCATCGACCAGATCGAATAACAGCGGATCCTGCTGGTGGCAGTAGATCAGCTTGTAACGCTCATTGCGGATCATCCGCATCGGGGAGTGGATTCCATAATCGGCATATTCAGCGAAAACTTCCCGGCCAGGCTCGAGCGGCGCACCCTTCAAAGCCGGCAGGAAGCTCGAACCATCCAGGAAATCATAAGGCTCAGTCCCGGCCAGTTCACACAGGGAAGGGAACAGGTCAATCAGTGAAACCGGTTCTTTGATACGGATTCCCTTTCTGAACCCCTCAGGCCAGTGAATGATCAGCGGCACCCGGACTGATTCCTCATAGAAACTGCTCTTGAACCACAGTCCATGTTTTCCCAGCATGTCTCCATGGTCGCTGGTGTAGATGATGATCGTGTTGTCCCAGAATCCCTGCTGGCGCAGCATCTGGCACAGCAGTCCGACCCGCCGGTCCAGCCCGGTTACCATCGAATAGTAGACCTGGACAGCACGGCGCGCCTGTGCAGGGGTGGGAGGATCCTTCTCCAGGCCAAAGTGGCGTGCAAGCGAGCGATAATAAGGCGGGAGATCCTCCAGGCTTCCAGTGATCTCCGGTTCGAAGTCGCGATACAGATCCGCCAGTTCTTCCGGGGCGGAGTAAGGTGTGTGTGGCCGGTAAAATCCAACACAGAGCGCAAAAGGTCTTGTCCGCCTGGAAGGATTCTGCTGATGCAGGTATTTCAAGGCGAATCCCTGGGCGATGTCATCTTCGGCATCATGGCGTGCAATTCCTGCACCCGCCTCGGCGATTGCTTTCACATTTCTGGTGACATCCGGCTCCTGATTCCGCCAGTGAGCGAAATGGTTGCGCATGGTAGGATAGGCATCCCCGCACAGCCGGTGTTCAAACCCATGATTCCGGTCTCCATAGACCAGATGCATCCGTCCGGAGATCACTGTCTCCCAGCCAGCGGCACTGAGCGCCATCGGCCAGGTCGGCGTAGTCGATGGGATCGTATCGGCCAGTCCCCACACCCCGATGTTTCCGGGATGCCTCCCGGTCAGCATCGACAGACGCGAAGCCACACAGACGGGGGAGGCGCAGTAGGCTGAATCGAATACAATTCCATTCCCGGCCAATGCATCCAGATGGGGAGTCTGAACCACTGCATTGCCATAACACCCTAGAACACCGGGTGTGTGCTGGTCACTGCAGATGATGAGGATATTCGGCCGTTCGGATTTCATTTCAGATTGCGATCACCTGAAGCCCAGCTCCTGTGCGACAAGGTCTTTGTTCTCCAGAACCCAGTCATACAGATTCCGGATCCCCTCAGCAGGTTTTATTCGAGGTTCCCAACCCAGCTTCGTTCTGGTTTCTGTAATATCCGAGATATAGACCGGCTGATCCCCCGGGCGCCAGTCGGAATAGGACACCGGGATTTTACGGCCCAGCAGGTTTTCAAGGAGCGGGCCGAATTCCTTCCAGATCGAGAGGGCATAGTCCGGCCCTCCTCCGATATTGAAAATACGGCCTGCCACCTGGTCACGCCGGTCGATGGCCTGCTCATACGCATTCACGAGGTCTTCCACATACAACACATCGCGCACCTGCTTCCCATTCCCGTAAATGACGATCGGATGCTGAAAGACCGCAGCGATGACAAACCAGGCGACCCATCCCTGATCCTCGATGCCGAACTGCCGGGTGCCATAGATGCAGGACTGGCGCAGCACAACAGTCGGGATGCCATAGATGCGTGAATAATCACGCACATACTGGTCGGCTGCCCCCTTCGAGCAGCCATAGGGTGAATGGAAATCCAGCCGGTAGGAAACCGGGATTCCGGCGGGAAGGTCACGGTATCGATAGCGGTCTTCATCTTCGACCACCACGATATCTTCCATCCCCCCATAGACCTTGTTGGTGGAAGCGTACAACATCACCGGGTGTGGGTTCTGCGCACGCGCCGCTTCGAGAACATTGAAAGTTCCAAGGGCATTGATGTCGAAATCTTCGCGTGGGTTGGTTACCGATGTGGTGACCGCCACCTGGGCAGCCAGATGGATTACCGCATCGAAAGGCCCTTCAGATAGAAAACAGGCCTCCAGGTCCGCTGAATGGCGGATATCTCCCTGGATAATCCGGACCGCATGTTCCCTCTTCAACCAATCCGCATTCGAGCACGATCCACGGCGGGAAAGGTTGTCAAATGCGACAACCTCCGCCCCTTTCTTCGCAAAGCGTGCACAGGTATGACATCCAATGAAGCCGGCTCCACCGGTAATAAGTATGCGCATGACTGATTTCTCGTGATTTCAACGTAGTTTCAAACCAAACTCCGAATCTTGGCTGAACTTCGCGGGTCTGTAAACCCAAATAAATGGCTCTTATTGGGAGTTGTGGATGCGGTACAAGGCAAAATCCGGGTTACTCCAGACCGGTTCAAGCCTGTGGGCGGCCTTGAGGGCTTCGATTTCCTGGGCGGGAATCTGAACGTACTGAGCGACCGGATCCTCCCGAAGGTAATAACACAGATACTCCCCGCGTGAGAGCTGCTCACTGTTGTTGATCATCAGCGATCGGTGCCCGGTCATCAGCCGCATGGCGCGTGGTTTGAAAAACAGGATCGTACTCTCCAACTCGGTCTTCTGGGTAATCCATGTGAACATTTCCCGGGAGGTGCGTGTGTAGGGGCCATACGGGAGGGTTCCCTTTTGGGCCTGGTTCATTTCCAGAACTCCGAGCGAAGCCTTTCCGAACGTAATGAATATCATCAGTAACGGCAGAACACAGATGGTGCGGCGCAGGATCAGCCAGCCCCGGCTCCCGCTTCCATGCAGGCCTTTACGGCACATCTCCTCAAGCCCTGTAATGACAAATGAGAAATAAAAAGGCAGGAGTGGGAAAATGAAACGAATCCCCTGGGTGAAGGGATAGACCACCAGCAACCCAAGGGTCAAAGCCATGTAAACCAGGGCATGAAGATCCTTCGAGCGGCGCCGATAGATCCCGTTAAGCGCCAGCGGGAGGGTCGCCCCATACACAATAAACTTCAGTCCCCCAGCGAAGTAAAACTCCGGCGGAAATGCCAGTGAATAAAAAAACTCCGAGGGAACCATGAAGTAATA
The DNA here is from genome assembly GCA_001567115.1 of Candidatus Hinthialibacteria bacterium OLB16. Lineage (GTDB taxonomy): Bacteria > Hinthialibacterota > Hinthialibacteria > OLB16 > OLB16 > OLB16. The sequence continues at coordinate 56,817 of LMZT01000048.1, forward strand.
GACCGCATTCCCGAGCATCGACCTCCAGGGCATGTCTCCCAGGTATCCGAAATACGAAGATCCACCCTCCGGCAAAACCAGACTCCAGATCGAAACCAGAACCAGGAAAGCCAGGTAAGGAAGAAAGGGCAGCCAGCGGTCGCCTGAAACATGCCTGGCGGATCTGTCCTCAGATTCCAGTCTGACTTCCTCCGGCTGGGTGATGGCTCCAGTCCGGCGGGCTGCCAGCGCCAGCTGTGTCAGGAAGAGAGTGACCAGCACCACAAGCCCGTGTGTACGGATAAAAAAAGTCCATGAGATCGATGCCCCGAGGAAAATTCGATCCCACCTCGGGGTCAACAGAATCTTCCGATCGACAATGACTGCCCCCATCAGCAGGATTGAGAGTGTCGAAAACAGCAGATAGGGGAGATCCGAGAGAATCTGGTTGGAAAACTCCAGGAACAGTGGGTTGAATGCAAACAGACAGACCAGGGCGGTTATCCCGGGCAAGGAATGGCGCCTTCTGAAACCGAGCCACACCACCGCCAGGAAGATCAGAAAGCACACCACCACCACCGATTTCAGGGCCAGAATATGGTGGCCGAAAATGCTATAGACCGGCGCCAGCAGGACCGCAAATCCCCAGGGGTACGCTACCGGACCCATCGAAAAGGAGGAGTTCTCGACAATAAACCGATTGGCTGCGACCTGGACGGAAGGGTTGCCTTTTATCAGGCTCCGTGCCTGCGATATATAAGCGGCAAAATCATCCCCCCACTCATGCCCCCGGTTGAGATTGGAGAAATACAGCAGGCCCGCTGCCCCCACAATCAGCATCAACAGGATTCGTGAAGTCCATTTTGTCACAGCCTCATTGTCCTCCTGTCATGAACCGATTCAAGGTGGAAACCGCATATTTTTCCCCCAGCAGCGAGAAATCGTCCCCGGATCGGCAGGTTATTGAGGAATCCCCCCTTGGAAATCCGGTTGTCCGGTGTCACCATACCGGTCCACCGGAAAAGGTTCGGTGGATTCATTCAAAGAGGGGGAAATCCAATGCGTGGGATTGTTGACCATGCGTCACTGAAAAACGCTGTCGCTCTGGTCCAGGGTATCGCCCAGACCAAGATTTCCAATCCGATTGTTGAAAATACTGTGATCCGGGTCGACACAGATCACCTTGAGGTCCTGGCGACCAACCTCTCGGTCAGCATCCGCATCCGGATGCCGGTTGAAAATCCGGAACCGGGAGAGGTTGCGCTGCCGGCGAAACTGCTGGCTCAGCTGGCTCGTGAAATCCCCCCGGGGCCGGTCAATCTGGCCTCCACCCGCAAAGGAATCACCATCAAAGCGGGACGCAGCAGTTTTGATCTCTGCTCGATGGCCACAGATGATTTCCCTCCTTTCGTTCCTGTCATTGATGGCCCGGTTATCGAAATCCCTGTCGGGGTTGCCTCGAGGGCGATCGAAAGGACTGTCTTTACCGCTTCGGATGAACGCTCCCGTTTCCAGCTTGGGGGTGTGCTGTTCAGCCACCAGGCCGGGAAGGTCACCTGGGTGGCCACAGATGGCAGGCGGCTCTCCCGGGTTGTCCATGAAATCGAAGACACCAATGGCCCGAATGTCAAAATGCTGATTCCAGCTCGAGCGCTGCAGGAACTGCTGCGTGCCCTGCCTGCTGAAGGGACCCTGAAGATTACCGCCGGTGAAAAGCGGGTCCTCTTTGATATTGCCGGGATCACTGTCGCCTCGACACTCCTTGAGGATAACTTTCCGCCATATCAGTCGCTGATCCCGGAAAAATATGGCATTCAGATCACTGTCGACCGGGATGAGCTGGTGACTGCGGTCCGATGCGGGCTGGTCATGGCCAATGAGCGCAGCCGGCTGGTTGAGCTGGATGCCGCCAATGGGGTTCTCGTCGTGACTGGAGAGCGCATGGAAGCCGGTGGAGCTGTGAGTGAGATCGATGCCGAAACGGGTGAACATTCGGCCAAGGTTTCATATAATGCCAACTACCTTCTCGAATGCCTGCGTGTCATGGATTCAGGCAGGGCTGTCTGGTCGCTGGCCAAGGATGGCGGGCCTGCCTTTCTTTCCAATGAGGAAGACCCATCCTTCCTCCATGTCATCATGCCCATGGCCATCCGTGAAGATGAAAACCGCCCGGCTCCAGCCGGATCGGAAGAGGATGAGATGGGCGAGGAGGATGAAGAGGAGTAAGGCCCACTGTAGGCCAGCTCCCGCATTGCCTTGCAGGTTCACACAATACCACTTGAAGAAAGCTGCCAGTTCACATGATCAGTCGTGTGAGTGCCGAACACCCCTCTTTGCTGGATCTTTCTCCCCGCGAGCTTGAGCGCTGGCTGGCCGAGCAGAGCGAGGATCCGTATCGCGCCTCGCAGATCCTGCGCTGGATTTCCTTGCAGACACCCATCGCTGCCATGAGCGACCTCCCTCAAGGGCTGCGTTCAAGATTGCAGGACCAGTTTACCGAGGGATACCTGGCCTCCGACCAGGGCATCGAGGGGGAAGGTGCGGTACGGTTCCTGTTCCGCCTGAAGGATGGCGAAGCGGTGGAAAGTGTACGGATCGGCGAACCGGCCGATTACACCGCCTGCCTTTCCACTCAGGTCGGATGCGGCTTGCGCTGCTCCTTCTGCGCCTCAGGCAAGTTTGGCTGGACACGCAATCTGACTCAGGGTGAAATCCTGGGCCAGGTGTTTGCCTTGCGTGCACTGACCGCCGCTCAGTCCGGCCTGGATGGCTGGCCGAGGCACCTGGTGTACATGGGGATGGGCGAACCCTTCCATAATTACTCCGCGACCCTCGAATCTGTCCGATACCTGATCGATCCCAACGGAATCAATTTCGGCGCACGGCGCATCACGATTTCCACAGCAGGACTTGTTCCGGAAATTTACCGTTTCGCCGAAGAGGATCTCCAGGTGGGGCTGGCGGTCTCTCTTCATGCCCCCAGCTCCGAACTGCGCCGTAGCCTGATGCCGATTGAGGAGGTCTATCCCCTCTCCAGGCTGCTGAAGGCCTGTCAGACCTATATCGAAAAAGACCGGACGCCGCCTGACTTTCGAGTATGTCCTTCTCTCTGAGGTCAACGATACCCCCCGTGAGGCCCGCAAGCTGATCGAGACCTTCAAAGACTGGCGCCTGGTTCACTTCAATCTGATCCGTTATAACCCGATCGGCCTGACCCAGCTCAAAGCGCCTTCCGAAGTCGAAGCACGCGCTTTTCTCAAGCGGCTGGTGGATGGCGGGTTGCAGGCAACTCTCAGAAAAAGCCCGGGTAAAACGATCGATGCCGCCTGCGGCCAGCTGCGCGGGCTGGGGTATGAAAAAGCTGGAGTCAAAACCGCCACAGACCGCTGAAGGAGTCTGATATGAGTTTTCCGGCACCTCCCTGGGTGCTTCATGGCTGGGTGGGCTTATTGGTAGACTGGCTCGCCCTGGATCGTGCCAAAGAGGCTCTTCTTCCTGAAGGTTTCCGCAAAAAGGGTGGTCCAATGAATGGCACCCTCGGAGGGCACTATGTCGCCGCTTACACTCCAAGGGCAGACTCCTCCCTCGATTTCCCCTTTCATGAATTTGGTTTCCTCTCCAGCCAGTGTGTTTATGGCAATGAAAAAGGCCTTCATCTTTCACGCATGGCGGTGGACCACCCCACTGCGCTCGAAGGCGGACGGGATGTATGGGGAATCAATAAATTCACAGCTGCCTTTGAGCAGGCCGGACCTTTTGGCTTAAAAGCCAGCTCACCGGAGAACAGGCTGGATGTGTCGGTCACCTTTCATAAAAGGCTCCCTCTGGGCTGGTGGAAAATCACCTTTCCCTTCCTGAACCGGTGCCAGGGCGCCCCGATTCGATTTGCAGTGACTCTCAAAGGGTTTGCCTTTCTGTGCACAGTCAGCCGAAAAGGATTCCACCACAATGGCCGCCTGATCCCGCTCCTGTTTCCGAACTGCCGGATCCTGATCCATCCCCCCGAATCGATCCCAGAACCTCCTCCAGGCTGGTGAAAAACCCCGCCTTTTCAGAATCCCCCGCGTGATTCGATAAACTCCAGAGCTTCCTGTTCGTAAGGCATGAAGTTCGCGCACCCATGGCGTGTGACCACGATGGCGCCCGCCGCATTTCCCATGCGCGCTGCTTTGACCAGGTCCCATCCCTTGAGGAGTCCATAAATGAATCCGCTGGCGAAGGCATCCCCGGCCCCGAGGATATTCAGAACCTCGACCGGATAAGGCGCCGCATGCCGGCATTCTCCATCCGGCAGAAACACCGTAGCGCCCTGGACCCCCTGTTTCATGATCAATGCCCGCGGGCCGCCAACGAGGATGGCCTGAATTGCCGCCTCCCTGTCTCCCTGGACATTCGGGTCGGATACCTGGGAATGCGCGATTGAAATCTGTCCGGAGTCGGTGAGTGCTGCCGCTTTCACCTCTTCCTCTGTCCCGATGACATAATCCACCAGATGCAGGATCGATCGTGTCACCACACCGAAGGCGCGTGCATCATGCCATTGGTCCGCTCGAAAATCGATGTCCAGAATCACCACACCACCAGATGCGCGGGCCTGTTCGGCGGCAAAAAAAGTTGCGGAACGGCTCGGTTCGCGGGACAGTCCGGTTCCTGAGATGAACAGCGCACGGCTCTCACGGATCGGTGCAGCCAGCACATCATCGATAGTGATTTCAATATCCGCACAACCCTGGCGGTAGTAGACCAGAGGGAACCGGTCGGGAGGCTCAATTCCAAGAAGGACCGCACTGGTGCGAAATCCCTTTTTGCGCGGCATGAACCGGGTCTCCACTCCCTCCTTCTCCAGAAACTGGAAAAGAAAATCACCCACCAGGTCATCACCCAGACCGGAGAGGAGCACAGACCTCAGTCCCAGGCGGCGTGTCCCCACACTGACATTGGTCGGGCATCCCCCCACAAAAGCGCCGAAAGAGGTGATCTCGGTAAAAGGGGCACCGATATCGTTGGAATACAGGTCGATCGAACTGCGCCCCATGCTCAGAAGGTCGAATGATTTGTCAGCCATGCTTTGCCCCTTTTTCCATATCGTGACTCACCAGCGGAACCCGGGGATCCTCCCAGGTCCAGGTATCCTTGACCCAGGCATGATCCGGGTCATCCTGGCCGGCCAGCGACTGCGCACTCCCGGACAGGAAGTTGAGGTAGTAGCAATCATATCCCCAGGGAGCGCTGACCGGGTGGTATCCCTCCGGCACGAGAACTACATCCAGATCCTGTACTGTCAAGGTCACATCGAGGGATTTGCTGTCGTTGTATATTCGCTGAATGGCGAATCCTTCCGGTTGACGGAAACGATAAAAATAGATTTCCTCCAGATCGGCCTCGAGGATATTCCCGGAAGGATCTGTGCGATGGACATCATGTTTATGCGGCGGGTAACTGCTCCAGTTTCCACCGGGTGTGTAAACCTCGACACAGACAAGCTTCTGGCAGGCAGATCCCGGTGGAAGGATGCTGTTGATCTGGCGCGTGGCATGGCCGCCACCGCGGATCTCAATCGAAGAGTCTTCGGGAGTAATCAATCGCTCCGGATAATCCCGGGAGGCTGGAACATGGCAGAATGCGCATTCGAGGCTTTCCGATTCCGCTTTCACCAGCAGCTCGCTTCCCCTTGAGCAATAGACCGCCCAGGGCATCCCCTCAAAAACATTGGCTCTTCGCCCGATATGTTGCCAGCAATTTTTGGAGGTCTTGACTGAGCACTGGCCGCCCAGCAGAACCAGCGCCGCTTCCTCATCTTCGGTCCGAAACTTCCAGGATCCTCCTTGAGGGAGGCGCAGAATTTCGAGATTCAGATCGTCCCATCCAGCCTTGCTGGCAACCACCTGGTTCAACAGTCCCTCAGGCTTGCGCTGTCCGGAAGATCTGATCAGTAGATCCGGGTCTGTTTTCACTCGGCTTTCCCCCTGTTGTTGAGAGGATCATAGAGCCACCCGAGCAATGGCTGAAGTACCAATTGGGATTTTCTGAGATCATTGCGGGGATCAGCGGAGGATGCAGAGACTGTGCCATTCCGGTAAACTTGAAAGCATGAAATCCGTTCCACCGACCCAGCAGATGTTTGCTTTTGGTTTCGAAGAAAGCCCGAAATTCGAAATCGCCAGGGAGCTGGAGGCACTCCAGATTCGATTCGGAACCAGTTCCTGGGCCTACCCGGGATGGGTGGGAAATGTCTATTCACGTAAGCATGCATCCTCAAATGAGTACCTCGAAGAATACACCCGTTACCCCCTCTTCCGGACTGTCGGGGCGGATATGACTTTCTACAATCCACCGTCGGTCGGCCTTCTGAAAACCTGGAAAGCCCTGCTCCCTCCCAAATTCCCGGTTGTTTTCAAGGTCTGGGATGAGATCACTGTGGATCGATTTGAAAAGGTGGATCAGGCAGGCAATCCAAGGCGGATGCAAGGAAACCGCAATCCCCATTTTCTCGATGCAGGACTGTTTGAAGATGCCTTTCTTGGACCGATTGTCGATTCAGGCTTTCAGGATCACCTGGGAGGGCTGATGTTCGAGTTCCGTTCCAGCACCGCCAGGAACCCACAAACCTTTTTGAATTCCCTCGAGGCTTTCCTGGGCGCATTGCCAAAAGGATTTCCGTATGCAGTCGAAGTCCGTGAGCCACGCCTTCTCGGAGCCGCTTATCAGGCCATTCTCAGGAATCATCAGGTTTCGCATGTTTTCAACCACTGGGACCGGATGCTGCCCCTGAGAGAACAGCTCGACCGGGTCGGCCTGACAGGTGATCGGGTGATTTCGAGAATCCTGACCCCGCTCGGAATGCCTTATGCAGACGCAAAGAAGAAGTTTTTCCCCTATGACCAGCTCCTGCCTGAAAACAGGCTGCCGGAGATGCGTGTGGATGTGGTCGAGTTGTGCGAAGAGGCGATTAAGAACCATTTGCCCGCTTATGTTCTTGTAAACAATCGGGCTGAAGGATATGCCCCCATGACCATCCAGGATCTCCAGGAGGCTGTCGCGAAGAAAAAAGGGCTTCTCCCCCTCCCGGGTCAATCACCCACTTCTTCCTCCTGACTGATTCTGTTAACCCCTTGGCTGGATTCCGGCGTGTGATACCCTGTTTCGATTCTTGTTTCGATAGGAACTTTCTTGCCGATCCGCTATGCAGATAAATCCATTTCAGATAATCCATTACCCCTTTGATGCCAGCCTGATGTCCCGGGTGGTGTGCCCGCCCTATGACAAGCTCAGTGATGAGCTCATCAAGGCCTGCAAGGGGCTTCATCCCCACAATTTTGTGTCGGCGATTATCGGTGAAACACTGGCCGATCACTCCTATTACCCGAAGGCAGCCGAAACCCTTCGCAGCTGGTTGAGGACAGGGATCCTCGAACAGGAATCTTCCCCGAAGCTGCTGGTTTACCGGCAGGCTTTCGAATGCCCCATTTCGGGAAAGAAGCTGACCCGGACTGGTTTCTTTGCTTTGCTGCGCCTGCCTGAAAGGGATCGCAATGATGTTCTTCCTCATGAGCGCACCTTTGCGGAGCACAAAGCCGACCGCCTGCAGCTGTATCGAGCGGTCCGGGGAACCCCCGAGGCCATCTTTGTCCTCTATTCAGACCCTGACCAGTCAGTTTTGTCTCTACTGGAATACCCGGCAGAGAGTGTCAGCTTTCAAGACCCGCAGGGCCACACCAACAGCCTCGCTCTGCTCGATTCTCCCCCGATCATCAACTCCATCAAGGAGCGTGTCGAGTCGCAGAAACTGCTGATCGCCGATGGGCATCATCGTTTTGAAACCGGCATGAACTTCCGCGATGAATGCCGCCAGGCTTTTCCCGATCGTGAAGGGCCACAACCCTGGGATGATATTCTGGTCTATTTTACCGCCATGGAAGATCCGGGTTTGGCGATTCTCCCGACCCATCGGATCGTAAAAGCGGTTTCGGATGAGGCCTTTTCACTCTTTCTCGAACGCTGCCGTTCTGTTTTCGAGGTGGAAGCTCTCCCTGGGATTGTCAATCCCGATTCCATAGCCAGCCTGGCCTCATCTCTTTCGTCCCCGGAAACACATTCGGAATCCTTCGGCCTGGTGACTCGTCAGAAGCTCTACCGCCTGAATCTTTCCGATCCTCAGCTGCTCCGGAAGCACCTGCCGGAGGATATCGAGGAACCGCTGCAGGATCTGCCGGTTGTCTGGCTGCATCGTGTCCTTCTCGACCGGTTCCTCGGGTTTGAATCGGAAGAAAACGCTCCGGATCGAATTGCCTATGTCCGTACTGCCCCGGAAGTTGTCCAGGGACTCACTGCTGATGGATACGATCTGGGCATCCTGTTGCGCGGGACTCAATCCCGCGAAGTCCAGAAGGTGGCTCAGGCCGGTTTGCGGATGCCGCAGAAGTCGACCGATTTTTTTCCAAAGGTCCTCAGCGGCCTGGCGGTCTATCTCCACCCCATGTGAGCATTTCCCCCGAATCCAGGGGGCTGAGAGAAGTACCGGCTGATGGATTCTATCTGAGAAAGGAGATCGCAGCCCAATGATTGGTATTGAAGATCCAGAAATCTGGTGTGCGTACCTGTTGTGTATTCTGACCACGGTCTTCTGTGTCTGCTACAGCATCTGGAACTGGAACAGTGGAAACAACAATCATCCCACCCGGGAGGATGTCGAGTGGGTTCAGACCGAAAAGGAAATCGAAAAAAGCCTGCCCGCTGACTGAGGCCCCGCCACGGGTTCAGCCCCAGGCTCAAAGCTCTGAATGGTGGACTCCTGCTATGTCTCTATACGAACTGCTCATCATCATGGCATACCTTTCAGTCACTGCCTGCCTGGGATTCCTGGGATACAAACAAACCCGCACTCGGCTGGATTACATCATCGCGGGCAGGAACACCCACCCATTCATCATGGCGCTCTCTTATGGAGCCACTTTTATCAGCACCTCCGCCATTGTCGGATTCGGAGGAGTGGCAGGACTGTTCGGGATGGGGCTCATGTGGCTGGTTTTTCTGAATCTGGCTGTGGGAATACTCATCGCATTCATCTTTATCGGAGAGCCAACCCGTCGCCTTGGGCACCGCCTGGATGCTCATACCTTCCCGGAGCTGCTTGGTCGAAGGTTCGACAGCCGTTTCATTCAGATCTTCTGCGGTGCCATCATTTTTCTTTTCATGCCGCTTTATGCCACTGCAGTGCTTCTGGGAGGCGCGGAATTTGTTCAGATTCTCTTTCAACTCGATAACTTCAATGTGGCTCTATTGATCCTGGCCCTTGTGGTAGTGATCTATGTCCTTGGCGGAGGCCTCAAAGCGGTCATGTATACCGATGCCTTTCAGGGGGGAATCATGATGCTCTCGATGATCTTCCTCCTGTTCATGACCTATTCGCGCCTCGGGGGTGTTACCGCGGCTCACTCCCATCTCACCTCGCTGGCGCCCCTGGTTCCCTCATCTCTGCAGGCGATCGGCCACAAGGGATGGACCTGTTTTCCGGATTACGGCTGGGGGGATGCGAAATTCAACCTCTGGTGGATCATGGTTTCCACCATCACACTGGGAGTTGGAATCGGAGTCCTTGCTCAGCCTCAGATGGCGGTCCGCTACATGACTGTCAAATCCAACCGGGAGATCAAAAGGGGAGTCGGCCTGGGGGCTGTTTTTATTCTCCTCCTCACGGGAATTCCTTATACTGTGGGCGCTTTGAGCAATGCTTACTTTCATGACCAGGAAGAAATCCGTGGTTATGTTCTGAATAAGGATGAAATCCAGCCATACCTTGGGCAGGAGCCACCTCAGGGAATGGTGATTCGAATCCTCCCGGAAGGGGGAACCTCAGAAATTCGGATTCCCCTGGGCAAAGAGACCTCGATCACCCTGGGAGATTCGGGAACACCGGACCGGATTCGGCCCAGGCTGATTTCAGCGCAGAGGACTGGCGGCGCACGTGATCAGATCATTCCCACTTTCATCGATTCCGCCATGCCGCGCTGGTTTGGAGTGCTGTTCCTTCTGTGCCTGCTCTCCGCAGCGATGAGCACCCTTTCCAGCCAGATGCACACCATGGGAACCGCCGCAGGCAGGGACATTTTCGAACAGATTCTGCCTGATTATTCTCCCACGGACCGCCAGACTGTTCTGGTCACCCGAATCGGGATCATCATTGGCCTGGTCATCAGCCTGTTTCTGGCTGCCAAATCACTGAGAGGGTATATCGCTGTCTCGACCGCACTGTTTTATGGCTTGTGTGCTTCTTCCTTTCTGCCCGCCTTTATCGGAGCCTTATTCTGGAAAAGGATGACTCGTGCCGGGGCCATCGCCAGCATGATGGGTGGGTTTTGTGTCAGCCTGTTCTGGATGCTGTTCTTCTTTGAACAGACTGCCAGGGCAATCGGCCTGTGTCAGATGCTGACTGGACAGGCAGTGCTGTGGCCCGATCCCAACTGGCCGGTTGTCGATCCACTCTTGATCAGCCTGCCAATTTCCTGTCTGCTTGCAGCCGGAGTGAGCCTGATGACCCACCCCCCAGGCCGCGAACATCTGGAAAAATGTTTTGGTGCCTGACATCTTCCCCGGAGGGAAGTGATTAATAACAACAGCAAGGAGCATGTTCTTATGTTTCGGTCTCTTGATCCTGGTGCAATCGGTGTCACCGCCCCGTTTGAGCAGTCGATGGATTGGGCGGTTAAATACGGCTTTGAGGGAATTTCCTTTCCGGTCGGCTATGCCCTGGAAAAGGGAGTCGCCTGTGTCAAGGAGGCATTCGCCTCACGGAATCTGAAGCCCTCCGTTTTTGGCCTTTCAGTGGATTACCGCAGTGATGATGCGGCTTTCAGGAATACTTTCCCCCAGCTGGCCACAGAAGCAGCTTGTGCCGCACAGGCGGGAGTCACACGCTGCTCAACCTGGGTGCTGCCTGGCCGCAAGGAGATGTCCGACTCCGACTATTTCAACCTTCTCAAAGTCCGGCTGGGTGAGTGCGCACGGGTTCTTGCCGGCCATGGGATTCGCCTGGGCCTTGAGTTCCTCGGCCCCAAAACACTGCGCCAGAGCCTGGGACTGGCGGCAGATGGGCTTTATTCCGCGGAGAGGATGCTCGACCTGGTGGCGGCGATCGGCGTCCCCGGGACCGGCCTGCTGCTGGATGCCTGGCACTGGCACACCTCAGGAGGAACCACAGCGGTCTTTTCCACCCTGTCGAATGAACTGGTGGTCGATGTCCATGTCAATGATGCCCCCGCAGGCCTGTCGCTCGATGAACTCATCGACAACAAGCGCTGCCTGCCCGGCGCCACCGGGGTGATTGACCTGGCCGGGTTTGCCGATGGCCTGCGTAAGATCGGTTATGATGGCCCGGTGGCGGTGGAGCCATTCTCTGAAGAGCTGAATGCACTTCCGGATGAACAGGCTGTTTCTGTCACTGCCCAGGCCCTGTCCAAATATTTCTGATCTGGAAAGAGTCCCTCTCTGAGACCGGGTGGTCCTTTCAGATCGCCCGGTTCTCAGGTTTCATGGCCCGGGAGGAGAGGGTGAAGGCTGCGAGGAACTTTCCCCTTTTTCGAGCGCGGCCAATGTCTCCTCGATCACCTTTTTCACATCCGGCCGATCCTCACACTCGAGCGCCTTCTGCCACATTTCAATGGCTTTGGGCATCTGGCCGAGTGAACGGTACGCGAGGGCCGCATTTTCCATGGCGCGGGCATACTTCGGGTTGATCTGAAGGACCTTCTCGTAATACTTCAATGCCTCGTCGTAATTTCCACGGCGGTGCAGGACTGTCCCCAGGTTATTGAGCGAACGGAAATGGTCCGGGTCGACCCCCAGTGCCGCGCGATATTCATCGATGGCTCCATCCAGGTATTTCATTTCTCCGGTCTGATCGAAGCGTCGTGTGAGGGCATAACCATTCTCGTAGTGATCATCGGCGCTCAGTGTTTCTGAAGCCGATGGAAGGGATACAGGCGACTCGCCCGCAAGTGGTTTGATCTTCTGGATGGAGACTGCATTGTTGCGGGCCTGGAGCTCAGTCAATTTTGCAGCGACTCCCTCGGCCAGCTGTTTTTCAAGCGTGGTGCGTTCCGCAGTCGTGCCTCCCACCAGATGATGGAACAGCCCCTTTTCGGTATATGGATCGATCGCTTCGACAAACAGCCGAAACTGCCCCTGGTACTGTTCATAGCTCCCCTGCAGAAGAATGCCTGTTTTTGTTTTTCGTGCTTCTGTCAGCCAGAGCTGGGATTGCTCCTTCGGTTTGGCCGGAATCCTCGCAGTGGAACGGTAGGCCGGGGGCAGGAGCTGGGCATTCGGATCCTCCAGAGAAACAGCTGCCTCTTCTGAAGCGACCAGGCGCTGGATCTTGATTCCCTGTGTGGTTTCGAGAAAACCCGCCAGGCCGTTCTGCAGTCCCTTCGGGCTGGCGATCAGACAGGGCCAGGCGCCCACATCCTGAAACGGAGTGACAGCGATCCCCTCCCGCAGGGGGGGCACTGCCCCTGCCGATACCAGGCCGATCAGCATCCAGGTGGTCAGGTATCCGATCATCATTCTTCGAGAAGAAATAAACGGCTCACTTTCAAGCGGATTGGATCGGATTCACGATCTCGACCGGCACGCCTTTTTCCGCAGATTTTTCCATTGCCTCGGCCATAGCCACCGACCACAGGCCTTCTTCGCCCGGGATCGCCACTGGCTCATTTCTCAGGACCGCCTCGGCGAACAGCCGGATTTCATGGCGATAGGCGGCTTCCTCATCACCAGAAGCAGGGATCTCCACCTCGTCGCCTTCCCAGGGCTGGAACCAGGCTCCTCCGAAACCCGCCCGGGCGACACCTTTATCGAGAAAAACACGAATGCTGGTTTCTCCCTGGGCGGAGATATGGGAAAAATGGTACTGCCCCAAGGCTCCATTCTCGAACTCAATGGTTCCCATGTAGAGGTCTTTATAATCTGTTTCCGGGTCTTGCCCGATCCGCTTCGATGCCGCCAGCACCCGCTTCGGATTTCCACAGAGATAACGTGACAGATCGAGCTCATGAACATGCACTTCAAAGAGCAATCCTCCCGAGGTTTCCTTCTTCAGCCTCCAGGCATCCCGGTAAAAATCGGGGAATGGCCCACTGATGCGGTTGACCTGAAGCGCGCGAATTTTTCCATACTCCCCGGCACGAACCTTCTCGGCCATTCTTCGAAACCCGCCGAAATACCGCAGAACCTGGCCGACCATCAGGGGGACCCCAGCCTTGCGGCAGGCGGTTACAATTCCATTGGCATCATGGACAGTTAACGCCAGGGGCTTTTCGATGAACACCGCTTTTCCTGTGGCCGCTGCCTGAAGTGCCTGCGAGACCCTCTCACGAGGAGGTGCTGCGAGCACAATGGCATCGATATCTTTCCTCGATAGCAGATCTTCATAAGTGGCGGCAATTTCACAGGGCGCGACTTCCTGAAAAGCCGCCATTTTGGAGGGGTTGGGATCATATCCGGCAACCACCTCGATGCACTCCAATCCCTGGCATTCCTTGAAAATGCAACTGGCAATCCCCCCGCAGCCGGAAACACCAATTCGAAGCCGTGAACCACTCATGGTTGCAATTCTCCTCTCAAACCCTTTTATTTTTTAATTGATCCGGACGGATCGAGTCTTTCCTTATTTTCTTTGAAGGCAATCTCCATGGCCTGCAGCAGCTTGAGTGGCTGATCAGTCTGGATCAGGTCGATTCCCCAGCGGATCGCCTTGAGGTATTCCTGTGTCTGCTCAAACGGTCCCAAGGAATCGGCAAATACTTTCACACCCAGCTGGTGGCAGTTTTGGATCACCTCCGCGGACAGATCCCTCCAGCCGGCATCAAAGGCATAAGGCTTCAGCTCCGCGATGACCTTTTCCAGTTCGCCATGGTCCGGCAATGGCGGCATGACTCGTATCTCCGGATTCAGGTGATGCAGTTCCGAAAGATATTCAGCCGACTGGTAAACCACAGTTCGTGAAACCAGGGAGTATTTTTCTAGTGCCTTGAGCAGATCGGCCGGAGAGATGTCCTTCGCATCGAAATACAGTTCGATGCCATCGGGGACATTTTCCAGGAATTGATCCAATGTCGGGACGTGTTCCCCTTTGAATTGGGGGCTGAACCAGCTCCCGGCATCGAGAGTGGCAACCAATGGGGTTGAGGCTTCACTGATTGGTCCTTGCCCATTGGTGGTACGGTTCAGTTTGGAATCATGCAGCAGAAAATAATCTCCCTCGCGGGTTTTCCGGACATCGAACTCGATAAAATCCGCCTTGAACTGTGCCGCCAGGCTGAAAGCGGGGAGGGTGTTCTCTGGAGCATAAAGGCCGGCGCCACGATGCAGCGACCATTTGACAGGAGGAACAGTCATTTCACGATGGATCAGGCAAGCCAGCGCCAGCTCCGGTCGATCAGTAAGAATGCAGCTGGCCCCAGATTCTATAGCCTTCTGCCAGGATACGGGTTCATCCTCTTCCCGTGTATCCACCACAACCTGAGTCCCGGTTCCCTGGATTTTTTTAACCTGATCCGGACGGAAACCCCGGATTGGGATTTTGACCGCATCCTCTTCAACTGGCTGTTCCAGCTGCTCGATCGACTTCTCTGTGAGTGTGGCGATCTGCCCACCAGACAGGTTCCGGATCTCAGACAGGAACTCTGGTGTTCCAGACAGGAGCACCTGGTTTTCAACCCCACTGGTTCGAATCATTTCGAGAACTCTTTCCGGATCTACCCCACGGCAATCCATGCACAGCCCTATTTTATTCCGGATGATTCCAAGGGCCTCGGAAAGCGGAAGCAGATGGATTCCCCGGAAGCGCTCCGCGAACCATTCTCCGGCATCCAGGGCAGCGATTTCCTCAAAGGTCTTTTGCGACAACATCCCGCTGCCGGAGGTCTTTTCTTCCAGGGCATCGCCTGCAAAAAGGACTGGGATTCCATCCGATGTGGACCGAACATCCACCCAAACCCAGTCCATGCCATCATCAATGGCCTTTTCAAGAGCCGGGCGTGTGTTTTCCGGAGCCGATCCCCTCATGCCGCGGAATGCCATGATCTGCACCTTGCGGTCCCTGCCGGGATTCAACTCTGCCACTTTTCCAAAAATATCCGCCACGGACCGGTCATCCCAGCAGGCCAGGAAGATCAAGCCGAGCAGGAACATTGCGGCCTTAGAGTGCTTTCTTTTGTTTTTCATGGTCGGCACAATCAACTTTCTCCAGTCAATGAAAACGGTCATCGAAGTTGATGGACTCAACTGTAAACTTCATCGATTGCCGAATACATGGCCAGAATATTCTTTACAGGAGTTATCGGCTGGATATTGTGACAGGGAGCCACAATATACCCGCCCCCTTCTCCCAGGATGCGGATATTGTCCAGAACCTCCTTGCGCACCTCATATGGAGTGCCAAAGGGCAGCGTGTACTGATTGTCCACCGCGCCATGGAATGTCAGAGCCTCACCGAAATCCCGCTTGAGTGATTCGCGCTCCATTCCAGGGCATCTCCATTGAATCGGATTGAGGATATCGATCCCGATTTCGACCAGACGGGGAAGGATAGTACGGATGGCTCCATCATCATGGTGGAAGGCCAGCGCCCCATAAGAATGGGTCAGGTCGATCATCGCCTTCATGCGGGGGATCAGAAACCGTTCGATGGTGGCAGCACTCATCAGCAGGCCATGCTGGCTGCCAAGATCTTCCGCGACATAACAGAAGAGTATGTCGCCTTTCGTTCCAGCGGACTCGAAAATTTTCGTATTGAGATCAAAATGGAATTCGAAAATCTTCTGCAATGCGAAATCTGCAAACTCAGGGAAGACAGCCAGGTCCTGGTAGGCCTGTTCCAGCCCGCGCATCGCACAGTAAATCAGGAAGGGTTCATAAGTGGCGCCACAAACCGGCCACTCTTCAAGGCGGTCCAGATCCTCCCGGATGTGGGAGAAATCAAACCAGTCAGTAGTCGGCCAGGGAAAATCTTCGAGCTGCCGGACATCATCCATTCCCGCCAGCGGGCACTCATCCACTTCCTGATAGGTCCCCTGGCCATCGGCGACTTCCTGCAATTTATGGCTGACCTGCCAGATGTCCCGTCCAGAAAGCTGCGGACCGATGTACCGCGGCCCGGCCGAATGGGGCCGATCGATGTGCAGCGCCCGCCAGAGCTCATCCTCGCTGTGGCATTGAAGCTCTTTGAGAAGGGTTTGAACAACCTCGCCGGTCGCCCAGAAATCCGAGGGGATGCGATCAAATGGCTTCCGCTGGATGGCAGCGATCCAGCGTTCTCTCGGGGTCATCATCGCAACCAGTGCCTCCCTGCAAAGTAAAAAGGGGCTATCAATGGACAGCCCCTTTTTTGGCTCCCGGCGCTGTGGGGTTACTTCAGAGTTGTGGTCGAATCCAGCTTGAGGTTCCCTGTGGCAGTGTAAGTGGCCGGACCTCCCTCGCCAATCGCTGTTTCAATGACCACTTCGAAAGTCATGTTGGTGATTGAAGTCATGCGGGGAACAGTTCCGAGCGTGTTGTTCATCTCTGTGAGAGATTCGCTTTTTACTTCCAGGTTCTTAACAGTAATATTGACAACCCCCAGTGGAATGCGTCCTTCCTTCCAGCTGAAGTTGGTTGCGGAGCTGATTGTGGCAATTTCGTTATCACCTTCCTTGCGCAGCTCCTTGAGGGTGCTGACAGTTTTGACATCCTCGATTCCCAGGTTCGTAAAAGCGCTCAGCATCGGATTTTCTTTGGCCAGGGAGGAGGTCAGGTCTTTGACCGAAAGGATATTCTCCCAGGTATCCCCTACCTGGACATCTTTTTCCGGGAGTGGGGCGGATTTGGAAAGAAATCCGGTCACCTGCTCAGAGAGGTTCTGGACTTCCTTGGCTTCTTCCGCGCCCAGCTGGCTGGAATCGAGTGAAAAAGAAACAGGCGATCCGAGGTTGTTCATCTTCACCTGCCAGGATTGGGCCTTCACATCATCCATGGGTGGAATTTGCACTTCCTGGCCATCGACTGTGTAACTGCCCCCGCTTTCGGTCAGCTTGGCGCTGTACTTTTTCTTTCCTTCACCCATGTCAGCCTCAGAATTCATGGTGATATTGAGGGAATCAAGGCGGTATTCGATATTGGCCGCCCCGGCTTCATCCACATCCAGGGTCTTCTGGTTCATTTTGACCCCAAAACTCCCCTCCGCTGTTCCTTCGAGTCTCTGTGCTCCATCGATCTTCACATCCCCTTTGAGAGATGACACAACATCATTGACCAAGGTCTGGTCTTTGGTGTATTTCAAACGCAATTGAACTGCATGAACCGCAGGGATGAATACTATTCCTGCCAGCATGAGCACACACATCCTTCTGATGAACATGAATCACAACGCTCCTTTCGGCTGCTGATCGCCGTCGTTTATTCGTGCCGGAACACGGGGGAAAGCTCGGACTTAACTCTACTATTTAAGCAAACCTTCTCATGGGAGAATAGGTGGTGAGGGTCCTGGAACCTCTAGCCACGCTTTAAAGACTTACGTTAGGATGAAAAACGATCCGGATTGATCGAGGAAAAAATGAAAGCTGAAATTCTGCTTGCCAGGCTGAATGAACTCCGCAAAGATGCCAGCGAGGATCCCGAGGATCTCGAGTATCTTTCTCTGCATCATGCCTTCTGTTTCATTTCCTATAAAATTTCCGATTTCCAGGCTTATCTGGATGACGCCTTCAAAAACGGGGAATAAAATCGAAAGAGAACTCCGATGAACCCTCAACGATTTGTGTTGACTGCTGTCGGACCGGACCAGCCGGGGATTGTCGCCAGGCTTTCTGGTTTCCTGACTGAGCATGCCTTCAATCTCGAAGACTCCCGGATGGCCACTCTGGGGGGTGAATTCGCCCTCATCCTCCTGGTCTCGACCACCCAGTCCGACCCGATCGACCTGCGGATGTGGGCGGCTCATCTTGAAACTTTGACCGGCATGAGTGTCACTGTCCGTGAAACCACTCAGACAGGTTCACGCCCCGGCATTCCTTTCCTGGTGCGCGGATATGCGATGGATCACCCGGGCATTGTTCATGCTCTGGCCCATGAAATCGCCTCACTCGGAGCGAACATCGAAGAAATGGAAACCAGCATGCAACCCGCTCCGGTTTCCGGAACACCTCTTTTTGATGTGAAACTTCGCATTTCATTGCCTCCTTCTGTCTCTATCACGGACCTGCGCCGCCGCCTGGCGGATGTTGCCGACAAACGCAACATGGATATCAGTGTCGAACCTTCAGCCTGACCGGGATGAACGGATCTTCACATTCCGGTCTTGAAGGTGTTGGCAGGGCCGGGATCCAGTTTTATGATGGTGTCGTTTCAGATGGTCTTTGCTGCTTTTAATGGTGTCACATTTTCGATGAAGGAATGATCTGTAGAAATCTTATGAAAACGAACAATTACTGGAAAACCGCCGTGATGAAGAATGCTGGTAAAAATGTCGTCTCAGCTCATCGCGGTTTGACAAGGCTCTTTTATAACCTCATGGGCCGTTTCTATGACCAGCTGTACCACCGGTTGATCCGCGGGTATGTCGAATCCGCAGAAACCCTGATGAATGATCTGGTTCGGGAAGGGGACTGGGTCCTCGATATCGGGTGTGGCACCGGCCTCCTCTGTTACCTGGCAGCGCCAAAAGCCGGAGGTGTGGTCGGTGTGGATTTGGCCACCGGCATGCTCCAGAAAGCGATAAAAAAGCAATCCAATGACCAGCGGGTTTATTTTGTCAATGGCGATGCCCTCAGACTGCCGATCCAGCGTGAGTTCGACTGTTGTGTCAGTGCCTTCATGCTGGTCATGCTTCCCCGTGAAAAACGCTGGCAGATCATTTCCGAAATGAACCGCCTCCTGAAACCGGGGGGAAGGGTGGCTTTCCTGACCAGCCGTCCTGAGTTCGGTGAGCAGTGGATGTCCGCTGAAGAATGGCGCAATGGGCTTCGGAGCCTCGGTTTCACAGGCATTCTCGTCATCGAAAAAGATGATGTCTTTCTGAACATTGTGGCTTCCAAGCCACCGGAAGATGGCCAGTCAGCGATGCCTTATATTCCCACGCAGGATTGGATTCTGGATCCGGGAGAACTCGATGGAGATGCTTCCTTCGATGAGGGTGTGCCGGTTCTGGTTTCCTGAGTGTGGGCAGGTCCTGGCTGAGACTCCAGGAATTCCTGTTACCTCGAAGGAGGAGCCAATGACTGTCAATCAGATTGTCGGAATCGTTTTGATGTTTGCCGGACTGGCCGACCTGGTTCTTGGGTTTCTGGTTGTCGGCCCGATGATCCAGGCCCCGGATCGCAGGAAACTGGTCATGATCGTCCTCTCCTGCTCTTCAGGAGTAATGATCCTTCTTGGAATAATGTTCCTGACCGGAATTTTTGGAAAATAATCCCGGACTGTAAAAATGATCAAGGAGGTTGGCTGGATGTCATACCCAATTGAAGGAAAACTCGCTCCTGCCATGACGCTGCCCGCATCCAATGGCAAAAAGGTGTCCCTCAAGGACTATCGCGGAAAGAAAGTGGTTCTCTATTTTTACCCGAAAGACAACACCCCGGGTTGCACCCAGGAAGCCTGCCAGTTCCGGGACAACCTGCCGGAGTTTGACAGCCGGGATGCAGTCATTCTGGGAGTTTCTCCGGACAACCTCAAATCTCATGGCCGATTCATCGAGAAATTCAATCTGCCGTTTCTTCTGCTGGCGGATGAAGACCATGCAGTCTCAGAAAAATATGGTGTCTGGCAGGAAAAGAACATGTGCGGGAAGAAATATATGGGAGTGGTTCGGACTACCTTCATCATCGATACACAGGGAAAAATTGCCAGGGTCTTTCCAAAGGTGAAAGTCAATGGCCACGAAAAAGAGGTGCTCGAGGCCCTCGATACAATCAGTTAGTTTTTATAGGGAATCGTCCCGGTTTCATCGACCTGGTATCCCCAGCGAGCCAGGAGTTGATCAGCCGGTTCGAATGAATCACGAGTCTGCTCCAATAATCCACGGAGTTTCTCTTCGAGCTGGTCTCTCAGGGAGCGGTATTCTGCCATTTCGGCCAGGTTATTCATCTGGAAGGGGTCGGCCTGGTTGTCGAACAGCAGCCAGGGGCCTTTCAGGTCACGGACATAGGTGTAACGTTCGGTCCGGATTCCCCGGTACTCACGCCCCCCCATGCTCCTCTGCCACTGCCCGAATGGGGCAGCGCACATTAAGAGAGCGCCATCGATCAGGCGATCCTTTCCACTTTTGAGATCCTCCGAAAAATCGGTTCCCTCGACTCCTTCCGGGCTGGCGATTCCGCATAACCCCAGCAGAGTCGGCATCAGGTCCGGCGTGTTGATCAGGGTCTTGACTTCACGCTTCTGTCTTCCGAAAAGGGCGGGGAATCGAAGGACCATCGGAACCAGGATCGATTCTTCATAGGGCTGCTGCTTGTTTTTCTGCCCATGAGATCCAAGCAGATCTCCATGGTCGGAGGTAAACACCAGAAGGGTGTTGTCTTCCAGCCCCAGGTCTTTCACTGCCGTGAGAATGTCTCCCAGACAGGCATCCAGGGCTGCGATGTGCGCATAATAGCCGGCCAGCATTTCCCGAGCTTCTGTTTGCTTTTCTGGTGGGACATTGGGAGGCAGGACAATTCTATCTCTGTCTTCATACAGCTTGCGGTACTGCTCCGGGGCAGTCTGGTAGGGATCATGGGGAGGCCCCCAGGAAAGGAACAGGGCGAATGGCTTGCCCTTTTCTCTGTTTTTCATGTAATCGACCGCATCCCGGGATTGGGCCAGGGCATCATATCCATCCCACAGCCGCTTTTCCGGATCATCCGCATAATAGAACGAGTGGTTGTAGTCATGGGTGCATTCGAGGACCTTCCAGTATTTGAAACCCTGGCGCCTTTCACGAGGAATGAAGGCTGACCTGCCATGCCCATCGAGGTGCCATTTGCCGATGTAAGCGGTCTCGTATCCCTCCCTATTCAGCACCTTCCCGAAGGTGTCGAGCTCGGGATTGAATGCCAGGTCATTCATGAAGTGGCCATGGGTGAGCCAGTACTGCCCCGAAAGAAGTGAGGCTCGATAGGGTGAGCAGACCGGACAGCCGGAAATACAGTTTGAAAATACCAGGCTTTCATGGGCGAGCTGGTCGAGATTGGGTGTGCGGGCATTGGAATCCCCCGTGTATCCACACGCCTGCCCGCGCCACTGGTCGGCAAAGATATAAATCAGATTCGGCTTTTCTGATTGCATCAGATCCTGCCGGCTGTGTGCTGCCTCTCCCTGTGAGGCCAGCACCATCCAGCCC
>LMZT01000049.1 GCA_001567115.1 Candidatus Hinthialibacteria bacterium OLB16
GCTTTAATCCCAGGTTTTCCAGTTTGAAGGAATTAGTCAGTTTCGATGCCTGGTCGGGAAACAGAATGCCAAAGTTTCTATTTTTCGAATCAGATGACAGGATAGCTCCTGTGGCTGAATTACTCCTGTCAGTTTGATCAGGAATATATCTTCATCAGGACGATCCGTTCTGATTCGCAGTTCCCCCTGATATTTTCCTGTTCTTTCCCCTGAAATCGATACAATGAACTCGGATGCACTCATGGGCGTATCATTTTGAATTTCAACCACGAAAGGCGGAGTGGCTGTGGCAGACAGGATTTTGAAAGCAGTCGAGCTTTCGGACTGCAGATAGATCCGGCCTCGGATTTTCTCTTCGATATCTCGATCGAGTGTGGTCCGGTTTTTCCAGGAGAAGTATTTTGGATTGATGACATGAACTCCACGCCTGGAGAGGTGCAAATCGTTTTCAACAATCCATGATGCCTCGTATTGAAGTTCTGGTTTCTGTGGATCCGAGGTCCGGATGTGGACTTGCGCCTTTTCCTGATGGGAGGCTTTCTTTCCGCCATCGACAACAATCCTGATTTCCTGATCCGCTTTCACATACCCATCCAGTTGAGTCTCCTTTGTCTCATCGAGCAGAATGGCATGGACAAGAGGATGTTCACTGGTTGCATCGAGAATGAACCTTTTGTCGTCACCGGATTTGACATAGGAACTGACCCGTATGATTGCTTCATTCGAGGATCCGGTTGTGATGACATTCGGAATGCCGCGGACCTCCTGGATGGACCAGCGAGGTATAATGTAGCCGGAGAGGCCGACTTCAAATACCTGATGGTCCGGATCATTGGAATAGAGGCTGATCCGGATTTGCTCTCTTCCCTGTTTTTCACGCGGGGAAAGTGTTGTATCGAGAACCGCTGTTTCACCCGGGGGAATTTCAGATCGGGATATTTCCGCCTTTGTGCATCCACAGGAGGATTGAATGTCGTTGATGACCAGGGGTTCGTTGCCATTGTTGGAGACAATGAACTGATGCGAAACAGCGGGCTGATCCTCTGCATACAGGACACCATAGTGATGAATGACTTCATCGACAGCGATTTCAGGGGTTGCGCTGCCTTGCATCGGCAACAGGATAATGAAACCCATCAAGTGGATGAAACTGTGCAGTTTATTTTTTTTGAATAATCGTTCCATTGGCATCAACATGAGGAATAAATATCTTTGCATCCGATCCGGTAAAGGCATTGGCCCACTCTCCCTCACCAAGGTTTTCCTCCTTCGGCAATTCGAATGTCATGATTCCAGCTTCTGCGAATCGAATGCGTGTTGACCTGATAAAACCATACACGACACGAACAGGTTGTGGGAGGTTCCTGATCATTTCGATCTGCCGGATGATTCGGTTATTGACCCGCCAGGTTCCGGTGCATCTCAGTGATCCCAGGATCAAAACATTGGCGACACAGATCAATATGCAGAAGTTTGCCAGGGATCGAAGGATGCGGCTGGAGGTGCCCTGCCATATCAGTGCACAGGTGATGATCGGAATAAGCCAGAAATGGGGTGTGAAGCGCGCCCACCAGGCCTCACTGTTTATAATTCCAGTGATAAAAATCATTCCGTTAATCGATAGAAACAACATAGCCAGAAGTTGGTTCTGGAAAAGGCTCACAGCAAAGATCAGAAAACAGGCGATCAAAGCCAGCCCAAAATAAGGCCCCCAGCCAGCAACTCGAATATCGGCGGTTGCAGTAATTTTACGAACATTCTGGTAATTAAAAGTGAACGGGCATTTCAACCTGGATGGCTGATCTGTAGTCGAGGTGCTCTGCTGCCCCATCTCTGAATATATTGAATGGAATAATCTCTGAAATCGATTCATCGAATTGAAGTTGGCTGGCCGGTTTTCTTCCATTATCGTAGTCATATCGACAGCATCAGGGCCAGCCAGCGGATAGAAAGGATGATGGTGGTCCCGGATGCCGGTCAGGTATGGATGAAAACAGGCCATCAGCATGACAACCCAGGCGATACAGAGATAAAGACAATGAGACCGAATCGGAAAGGGCCGTGAAAAATAACAACGCCCGCAAAGAATGAGGGTTGGAATGAGAATAGCGAATACCAGTCCGGTGAACTTCGATCCCGCCAGAAGACAGAGGACCGGAAGCAGAATCACTCTCTGAACAAACACATCCATTTCTTCCGGCATCAGCAATATGAAAAAGAGGATGACCAGCAGGGATGAAAGAATGCCATCGATGTAGAAGGATGGAAGCTGGGAAACACTGACAGGATTATAGGCCGCGGTGAAAGAGAGCGCGAGAATCTGGATCCAGTTAAGGCGTGTGGAATATCTGAGAAGTCCTCCGGAAACAATCAGGAAGGAAGATAACAGGATTGTGAGATTGAATGCTTTTGAAGATTCCACTCGTCCGGTCAGCATGTAGTCGACGCCACGGATAACTGCATCGCCTGCCGGAAAGTGATTCATATAGGCCGACAGGGGTCCTAAAACACCTCTCTCCTCTTTTCCGGGGACCCATCCATCCGCCAGCTGCAGCACCATCTCAAGGTGATAAGTCTGGCCATCGACGCTGTAGTCATATATTTTTGAAGCAGGAAGTCCAATCAGCAGCGGGGCGGAGACCACCCCGGCAGAAATCAACAGGGTTTTTCTGAAATCACAACGCCCAATGATTCTTTTGCACAGGATCAGGCCTGCTGGAAATGTGATCAGGGAGGCTGCAAAGAAATAACAGGAGCAGAGTGGTCGGCCGGCAATCAGACTGAGGTTGCCGATGAGGAAAATCAGGAAAGGGTGGACTAACAGGAGACATCCTGTAAGAAGGAGGTCCGCCCCGATGTCGCGCTTGTGTGAACTGTTCAACACCCCGCTGTCAGGCACTGCTTTCAGATTCTCGGTTGCAGGAGAGTCATTCTGTCAGGAAATCTTTTTCTTTTTGTGGTAGGCAAGTCTTCGCTGAAGATATTCTTCCCGGCTCATTTTTAGATTCAAAGGTTCACCATTTTTTTCGGCCTCGAAAATCTTTTCGAGAAAGGGAATGCACCACCCGCACCCAGTCCCGGCGCCATAGCATTCAGATATCTGTGTTGGAATCTTCGGCTTGTTCAGGCGGACAAATTTCTGGATTTTCTGAATGCTGACATGAAAACAGACACAGATTTCATCATGTTCCTGCATGATTCATTCAAGGCTCCAGCGAAGGCGGATCGAGATCAGGACTGTTGGCAGCGGCTTTCCGCCAGGCACTGCCAGCCACATCCATTGTCGCTTTGCTGGCATCTTTGAGCATGATGCCTCCAGCCTTCAGGCCGGTAGCAGTGGTTGAAACCAGGGACTGAGCGGCGCCGCTGACCGCACGAACCGGCGCCATGCATCCCATGCAGAGAAAGCAGAGAAGAAACAGGCTGGCAAGAATGCCACAGGCGGAGGTTGACCTTTGCAGTCTCATGTTATTTCATGAACCAATTAAGAATTCTACAAAATGCAATCATCCAGTTTCCCATAAACTCAACCGGAAAAGAATACCCATTTGATAAGACTATTCTGCCAGCAATATGGCTGGAATCTCCATCCGCACAGAATTGGCTAACCTTAATGAAGAGGATTTTTCAACATCCTCACGAAACAAGACCCGTTCTTTGAGGTTTCCTCGCTCGATGGCGTGACGACGGTAAGTGCCTGCGAGCAGCCCGGATGAGACAGGAGGAGTCCACCACGAACCATGGATTTCCACCATCAGATTGGCCACTGAGGATTCAGTTACTTCCCCTCTTTCATTCCAGAGAATGACATCATCGCAATCGTTAACTGAGGCTCTGGCGGATTGATACACATCCCGGAATGTTGTTTTGTGGTAGAGAAAGGCATCCTTTGAATCCACCGGATCCGTTGCAAACCTCACACGGCACAAACCCCGGAACACCGTATCGACTGGAATTGATTCATGTGTGAGATTCCCTTTTCTTGAAAGAAGCAGGCGCAACTTCCAGGTTCCATCTGGATGCTGCAGAGAAACCGCTTCGATATATTTTCGAATCGAATGTTCATCAAAAGGATAATCAAAATATCGGGCGGATTGCGACAGCCTTTCAAGGTGATAATCCAGAAGGAAACAGCCGGATCCTCGATCCATCCGAATCGTTTCGAGCAGATCAAAGTCAGGCCTTCTTCCTGTGAGTACTTTCGATTTGAGAAGGCACTCCTCGTATTCATCTTCTGGATGCGAATCCCAGACAATTCCACCTCCGGTTCCATACTCAATGGTGTTCTTTTCTTTGTTTACCAGAGCGGATCGTATGGCGACAGAAAAACGGCCGTCGCCGTGCGGGTCGATATAACCGATTGCCCCGGTATATATGTTTCTCGGAGAGCATTCCAGGTCCGCTATGATTTCCATTGTCCTCTTTTTAGGTGCCCCCGTAATGGAAGCCGCAGGAAATGCCGATGATAAGATACGGTCCCATGCCACAGGAGTCTTACAGTGGATAGTGGAGGTCATCTGCCAGAGAGTTGGATATTTTTCAATATCCATCAAGCTTGAAACACGCACACTCCCGTTGCAGGCAATTCTGCCGAGGTCATGCCGCACCATATCGACTATCATCACATTCTCGGCCTGCGCCTTTTCTGATCTTTTCAGTTTTTCCGCCAGTGCATCATCTTCCTTGAGGAACAACCCGCGTTGGATCGTTCCCTTCATCGGTTTTGAAAACAGATCCTGGCCTTCTTTATGGAGAAACAGTTCAGGCGAGACTGAAAGGATTTCATGCTGGCCTGTATCGATATAAGCGGAATAATTTCCTGGCTGGCTGTGGCAGAGGCGCTGAAAGAGCGAGAAGCCATCACGGGGTGCATCGCCTTGCAACCGGAATGTGTAGTTGACCTGATAGGTGTCTCCAGATTCGAGGTATTGTTTGATCTTTTTTATGCTTCGGAAGTATTCCGGCTCGGTAATCGAAGGAGTCAGAGTGTAATCATAAGGCTGGCCGGGGACTTCCATGGAGTTCTCCGGAAGATTTAAGGCTTCGGCAAATACTCCGAGGCAAATGACAGGAAAGGAATCTGTTTTTTTTGTAGTGAGGGCCTGGTCAAATCCTGTCGCGGCCTCATAGGCAATATATCCTGCGACATAATATCTCTGCTGTGCGACAATCTCATGAAGAGAAGCAAGCAGAGGGGGGATATCGGCTGGACAGGATGCGACAAGTGTGTGTGCAGGATTTTCAAATGATATCCATCTGGATGTTCTGAAATCTTTTAGAATAACTCTCATACTTAATCGAATTCCGGCTGCCTGCAGCCATTGAATCGTCGGAAATTCTCCATTGCACACCTCTGGGATCTTTTATCCTTCATTCCCTGCAAAGCCTTGAATCTGTTTATCAGGAACCAACTCATGGCCTTCATGTTAATGGCGTATTCTCGATAATTAAATGCAGTCTGCTAGACGGAACCGCCCGGGTCAAGTAGGCTTTTTATGCCTGATTCAGCTGGTCATAGCCGGAATTTCTGGAGGACATGGTTCATGCAGGACTTCGAAAAGTTAGGCCTTTTCTATCTCGGAAAAGAATATGATGTTGCACAAAGCCAGTTGCTTGAAAACCTGGTTCTCTACGATTCCAAAGACCTTGTCACCCATGCTGTCTGCATCGGCATGACAGGAAGCGGCAAGACCGGTCTGTGCATTTCGCTGATCGAAGAAGCCGCCATCGATGGGGTGCCTGCAATTGTTGTCGATCCCAAAGGTGACCTGACAAATTTGATGCTGACATTTCCTTCACTGAGTGCCGGCGACTTGCTTCCATGGATCCAGGAAGAAGAAGCCAGGAAGAAAGGTGTCAGTCCACAGGAATACGCTGAGGCTCAAGCGGCAAAATGGAGCCAGGGATTGCAGCAATGGGGGCAGGACACTTCACGCATCCAGCGCCTCAAGAATGCGGCCGATTTCTGTATCTATACACCCGGGAGCACCGCTGGAATTCCTTTATCGGTGCTGAGCTCCTTCTCGGCTCCCACTGAAGAAATCCTGAATGATCCGGAGCTGTTCAATGAAGCAGTTCAGATATCTGTTTCATCTCTTCTCAGTATTGCAGGAATTGATTACGACCCCATCGAGAGCCGTGAGTTCATCCTGTTGTCGGCGGTCTTACGTGACGCCTGGCAGAACAGAACCGATCTTGACCTTCCCAATCTCATCCTCAATCTCCAGAAACCACCCTTCGAGAAAATTGGCGTCATTGACCTTGAATCTTTTTATCCAGCCAAAGAACGCTTTGCACTTTCATTGCGCCTGAACAACCTGCTCGCATCTCCAGGCTTTGATCTCTGGATGAAAGGGGAGCCTTTTGATGTCGGCCATCTGCTGTATCAAAAAGATGGGAAACCCAGAGTCTCGATCCTGTCGATTGCACACCTCAATGATGCTGAAAGAATGTTTTTTGTCACTCTGCTGCTCAACCGTGTTATTGGCTGGATGCGCAATCAATCTGGAACAACCAGCCTGCGTGCTCTTTTTTATATGGATGAAATATTCGGATATTTTCCCCCAACTGCAAATCCGCCTTCTAAAACCCCTTTGCTGACTCTCCTCAAACAGGCCCGTGCTTTTGGTTTAGGGGTGGTTCTGTCCACACAGAATCCTGTGGATCTTGACTACAAAGGATTATCGAATGCCGGGACATGGTTTATCGGGCGCCTGCAGACACAAAGAGACAAAGATCGTGTTCTCGAAGGGCTTCAATCTGTCGCCGATGCACAGTCATCTCAATTTGATTCCGCCTCCATGGATCGCCTGCTGTCATCTCTCGGGAATCGTGTTTTTCTCTTGAACAATGTCCATGAAGATCATCCGGTCGTTTTTCAGACACGATGGGCGCTGTCCTATCTCAGCGGCCCTCTGACCCGGGATCAGATCCACAATCTGATGAAGGATCGAGCTGCGGAGGCTGATATCGAGAAGATTTCCGTTCCCAGCCCCTCTGATAAACCATCGACCGGCCCATCATCGGCCCCTGCTGCACGGATAAACCGTCCGGTCCTGCCACCTGATATCGAGCAATTCCATGTTCCGGTCAGGTCAAACCCACCACCATCCTCACAAATCACCTATGTCCCACACCTTTATGGGTCTGCATCCATTTTTTTATTTGACAAGAAGATGGATATATCGCATACCTCCAGGATAAGCCATATCTCATTGCTCGAAGAAGCTGCAGTATCCACTCCATGGGAGCATGCAGAAATCTTCGACATGTTCCAGAATGACTTCACCCGGGATGGAGAGAATGGGAACTACAGGGACCTGCTCCAGGACTTCTGTCGGCCACGTTTTTTATGCCAACGCCATGAGTGCCTACCAGGATTTCCTTTACCGTACCTATTCAAAAGAAATCTGGAAAAGCCCATCCCAGAAGATTTTCTCGCAAGTAGATGAATCGGAGAAAGACTTCCGGATGAGAATCCAGCAGGCCTATCGAGAGCAAAGAGATCAGATTGTCGAGGATCTGAGAAAAAAATATACAACAAAGATGGCATCTATAGAAGAGAAGATTCGTCGTGCCGAGCAGACTCTTGCCAAAGAGCAGGAGCAATCCAGGCAGCAGAAATTGCAGACTGCTGTATCGATCGGGACATCATTCCTGAGCGCACTGTTCGGACGAAAAACTATATCTGCAACTTCTCTCGGAAGGGCCTCGACCGCGATGCGCAGTGTGGGACGGTCGGTTAAGGAATCCCAGGATATTTCCAGAGCCCAGGAAAACCTCTCAGCCCTTGAAGAACAGTTGCGACAGACTGACCAGGCATTGAATGAGGAAACCACACGGATCGATACCCTCTTAAATCCTTTGAGTGAAACCTTCGAAACAGTGTCAATCCGGCCCAGGAAGACAGATATCAAAGTCGACCTGGCTGGGCTTCTCTGGATACCCTATTGGGTGCAACCGAATGGAGCGACTACACCCGCATTTGGAAGATAATGTTCCGGGCCTGCCTCATCATTTTATTGTGCATAGGAATTATTTCCAGCACATCATGCTGTGCTGATGCAGTCTTCGACTTCGGGAAGGGATGGTTGTGTGCAGGGCAGAATGGCAAAGGAATTCTGACTGAATCCCCCAGCCCACCGGCAGATGTCCTGATCGACGACACCTGGCTGCTCCAGACTCATTCCACACCTCCATCAGTGGATCATCAGCAGGATGGCTCCACTGCGATCCGTTATTCAGTTGGCAGTATCGGGATGGTTGAGCAGACATTCCGGCCCCATCCCGGCTTGAATCCCGATGCCTGGCTGCGGGAACTGAAGTACACAAATTTATCATCCGAAACACAGGACCTGACCCAGGCGGTCTTCAGGCTGGGAAGAGCTGCATCAACGCAGCTTCAAACCTGGTTTCCAACTCATGCGGTGCTGTTCGAAACCGATTCCGATTTTTCGGTGGGCACTGCATTCAAAACCCAGGGCGATTTCTATGCTTTCATTCCCGGCGACACCCTGATCGAGGTTCAGGTGGATGCCTGCTGGAGGTTGCAGCCAGGGCAGAGCGCGACGATCGGCCAGCAGGGAATCTGGCTGTTCAAAGGCAGAAAAAATGATTTCCACAACCAGTTGCAGGCCTGGTATCGATCAATCGGCTGCAGTATATCCACGGATTACCCCGCCTGGCTGAAAGAAGCGATCCTGTATGAAACCTGCGCCGGAGGTCATGTCGAAGCGCTCTTCAGTGATGTCGGAGGGTTCGATCCTCTTTCAAAACAACTCGAATACCTTGCCGATCTGGGCATCACACTCTTCTGGTTCAATGCGGTTCATGAGCACAAAACTCCCCCCAATGCAGGAAGCGGTGGATGGAATCATTATGGTGTCCTCGATCACACACGGATTGATTCGATCCTTGGCGGTGAGGAGCGATTTCGCCATCTCATCGAGAAGACCCGCCAGCTGGGGTTGCATCCGCTTGGAGAAATTGTCCTGTGGGGTGGCGCATCGAAACAGGGAAAACAGCTGGAGGAATGGCATATCCGGGATCGGAATGATCAGCTTCTGAACCCCTGGGGTGGCGGGTGTGTCCTGGATTATTCCTCTCCATCGTGGCAGAAGGTCATTCATGACAGTGTCCGGCTGGTGGCTGAATGCGGAATTCAGGGCTTGCGAATCGATGTCATGGATGGGCATGGCCCGAACTGGTCCTCACCGAGGACAAACCATGCCTCCTATTCGACACTGGGCGGATCCCTTGAGATGCTGGAAAATATTCGAGAGAGCAGCCGAACTTCCTCCAGCGAGCCGATCCTGATTCCAGAGAGCCTGTATGATCGCCCGGAGTACCTTTATCATGGCATCACTCTCGGATATGGAATGCAGACCACCTTCTTCTTTGTGAACAGCATCCATCCCGGCGAAGAACCTGAAAGCCTGTGCAGTGATCTGTATCGTTTTTTTGAAAATGAGCAGGGATCTTTGCCCGATGGCTCCCTCGTGCTGCGCACACTCAACAATCACGATACCGTTGTCGCAGAGGGCAGAACCATTCAACGTTTCGGGACTGGCCTTTCCCGTGCACTTTATGGCGTCTGCCTGTGTGTTCCCGGCATCCCGATGCTCTATCAGGAGGATGAAGTGGGTTCATTCGAGTTTCTCAAACAGGTGCATTCTGCACGCCGCCAGATACTGCCTTTCAGTCATGGCGATGTTGACTACAAAGGCCTGAGATATTCTCCAAAGGTCTTTTCAGTCGTAAGGCAATATAATGGAAAGACCGCGGTCGGGCTGGCCAATGTGTCGGGAGATGCAATATCCAGCGAGGCTATTCTGACGACAGCGGGTGAAGGTTTGAAATATGCGCAGGCTGTGGATCGTGTGAGTGGGGCCACAGCCTCGATTCGGAATGGCACATTCCACTGGACATTACTCCCTTATCAGGTCGCCTTGATTGAAATTGTGAAGGATGCTCCCACAAGTGGGGAGCACAATACTGCTGCACCTCCTTTCATTCCTCCGTCATCTCAGGAGGATATTTCACTTCAGGCTGATTCAGGCGGGATCAGAATCCAGGCGGGAAATCTGGCTGCTGCATTATCTGCCGGCCCAGGAAACTGGTCTTACGAGGAACAGTCCGCTGGGAAAGGCATTCTTTCATCGACACAGGGCCGTATCGAACTGGTTCAAAAGGATGGAGCGGTTCAGGTCGATGCCCTTTTTTTGATCCCTCAGGCCGAGGAACTTTCGATATAAAAATCCCGGCCACAAACCGTTGGGCAGTCTCCGGTCAGACAGCCTGGCTGGCAGACCACACACTGCAAAGGCATCACCCATTTCCAAAAGAAACCAACTATTACTGGGACCGCTCCATGTTCACAGGAAAGGCACCCTGGGGTGGACTCTACAACCGGGTTCTCCCGGATGACCGTTTGTGGCAGTCGGTGCTCGAGCCTCTTCACTCCGGGCAGCCCGGTTTTGTCTTCACCGGCATGGACAGCAGCCTTGCAATAACCGATGTGACCAGCACAGCCGAAAATATCATTCTGAAGGTGGCCGACAATCCGCTGCAGCCGGAAAGGCCCGATCTCATAATCTCGTTCCTCGGGCAGGATCTGGATCTTTCCCCCCGGGTGCGTGCATTCGGCCTTGGTGATCAATGGACAATGGATCGCTATCCACAGCCAGAAGCCAGACCTCTTCGGGTGAAATTAGTGGTCTCACCTGCCGGGAGCGATGTGATTCATAATCTGGAAACGGCATTGCGCAGCGGGCTGAAAGATCGAAGACCTGCAGTCCGGCGATCCAGGAGCCGGTTTGGCAGTGACAGCTTCAATGCCGCCTGGCTGATCGATCCTGGAACGATGACCTGGACAAACCTCAGCCCGGTTGATGGCTTGTGCAGGCTTGCTCTCGAACTTCGCCACAGTGAAGTCTCTGCAGAAGGCACCGATCTGGACAATGCTTATGAAGTCACTGTCAACGGAACAAGGCAGCCCCTTTCCTGGATACAGAGAGACTCGAGCCACACAGGCAATGCCTATTTCGGGATCGTGGAGACTCCTCCCCTCGACCTTAAGAGAGGCAGCAACACAGTCACCATCAGAACACTCCAATCCTGGTGTTCGATTCGGGGATCACTGCGCCTGGTTCCGGCAGAATGAGGCTTGACGAGGAGACCTTTGTGCTCTCTGGGTATGATCCCTGGCATCATCAGAGAATGTTTCATCCGGTGTCGCATCCAATATTCCAAAATGCACCTCTGTTCGTTTGTGGAGAAGCAGGATAACTTCCCCTCATGGCGATTCCACGATCTTTCAAAAGGAAGCTTCTCTTCTGCATCGGACTCGGAGGGGTTGTCTTTCTGATTCTTGCGCTTGTCCCTGAACGTCATGAGCTGATGGCTGCGGCCAGAAATTTTCACTGGAGATATCTTCCCCTGGCACTGGCACTGGCTTTGATCAATTACCTGATTCGAGCAGTTCGATGGCACTGGTACCTGCGTTATCTGAGCATCCCGCTTCCACTGAAAGAAAGCCTTTCGATTTTTCTTATCGGCCTGATGATGTCGGTCACACCAGGAAAAGCCGGAGAGTTATTTAAAGCCTATCTGGCGAAACTCGCACGCGGGATTCCGATGTCACGGACTGCGCCGGTCGTGGTGGTCGAAAGGCTGACTGATCTGACTGGAACTTTGATTCTGGCAACAATCGGCCTGGCGGCAGTCCATGCACGCGGATGGATGATCCTGCTTTTGTGGCTGATGCTGGCTGGGGGACTGTTCCTCCTTACACGCAAATCATGGATGCTTAAACTGCTGTCGCTGGCTGGAGGAGGCGCTGGTTCTGAACCGAGTTCCTCATCGGCAACCGCATCCCAATCCATCCCTGGAAAGCTCCAGAGAAGCTATCTCAGCCTGTCGGAGCTGTTGACACCTGCCTGTCTGGCGGGGGGCACCCTGCTTTCGGCCGCCGCCTGGTTTTCCGAGTGCATTTCACTGCTGGTGGTCCTGCATGGGTTTGGGGAGTCGATTCACTGGATCGAAGCCACTTTCATATATACTTTTGCGACACTTGCCGGCGCGGCGCTGTTCTTTCTTCCAGGAGGCATCGGAGGCACTGAGGCCACCATGGTTGCCATGCTGCGTGAAATCAGCCATACCGGAGCGGCTGTAGCCAGCCTTGCGACAGTCCTGACACGCATGGTGACCCTCTGGTTCGCCGCTGCGATTGGTTTTGCAGCACTTTTCTTTTGTCCGCTTCCGGTCTCGGAGGAAGTGGAAGCCGACATGAAGAAAGAAAATGAAGCCCTCTGAAGCAAAAGGCCCACAGCGGCTGCGAGTTCATCTCAGCCTGCTTTTCCCGGTCATCGCACTGGCCCTGTTCCATTTCGTAAACCTCGGAAACATTGATCCCGAATTTCGCTGGAAGGCCGGGTTCATTGCGATCCCGTTTCGATTCCTGGCCCAGCTGAGTGACTACAGAATTCAGCTCCCTGATGGTTTTCTGAGCGGGACCCTCCAGGCATTTGCTGGATTCATTCCATTCTGGATGCTTGGATTTGGCATCGCCAGCCGTGCGATCGAGGATCGCCCTACCCGCATGCTGGCTGGATTTCCTTTGGGGCTTGGAGGGGGTGGAGTTCTGCTGGAGCTGCTTGCGATTCCAAACCTCCTCACTCCTTTCACTACATGGATGGTGTATGCAGTCTGCTTCACATGCGGGATCTGGCTCCTGGCCACCCGGCCGGTTCGAGCAACACCAGCCATCGATATCAACCGATGTGGCTCCCTCTTGCGGTTTTTCTTCTGGGCGATTTTCGCCTCAATCACATTGTTCTGCTTTCAACACGCCCTGTTTTATCCGGATAATTACTGGGATGCTCTCATCTACTACCTCTACTACTCCAAACTGATCTTTCTGCACCAGGGAATTCCCTTCCCTGTCGATGCCAGTGGATTTCCGGAGCTGGTTCAATGCCAGGTCG
Source organism: Candidatus Hinthialibacteria bacterium OLB16 (assembly GCA_001567115.1). Taxonomy (GTDB): domain Bacteria; phylum Hinthialibacterota; class Hinthialibacteria; order OLB16; family OLB16; genus OLB16. The sequence goes on from LMZT01000049.1 coordinate 12,984, forward strand.
GGCTTGGGCTTGGAGCCAATTACCCCCATCTGTTTCTGCTGTGGCAGGCCTCGGCTGCTTTGGCCTGGGGGACATGGAGTGGATTTCCAGCACAGTGGATCCCACCCATTGCCGGCCTTGCGACAGCACTCCTGGTGTACCGTGTGGCCATGTTGCGCTGGAGGAGTGAAAGACTTGCTCTCTGGTGCCTGGTGCTGGTGCAATCGGTGCCATACTGGCTCTGGTACCAGAACTGGGTCAGCGACTATCCCCTCGCAGTGTGGCTCACCATGGCGCTGGCGGCGGTGGCCGGACTGGCAGGCACTTCCGCCTGGAGTATCACCGCACTCTGCTGTGGTGCGATCGGTGGAAGCCACCTGAACTACCTCATGGTTTCATTATGGTGGTTTCCCTGCATGGCAATACTGAGAATGGGCAGGCAAGGGTTGAACCGCCGCATCGGGGTGATCCTGTTTGCCGCCATGCTGTTGTCCTCGACCTGGTTTATTCGCAATGAACTCGTGACAGGCAACCCGGTGTATGCTTTTTTCCCTGAAATATTCGGCGGCACCAACATCAACCTCGATGTTCTGAGGTCCTGTGAGATCGAATGGGCCAAGAATGGGGATGGAGTCGGGCGCTCGGACCAACCCTTTTGCATCGCCTGCAGGGCAGCCCGTATTACTTTCTTCTGGATAGCAATACTCATATCAAGTGGGCTTTTCTGCCATTCGGCTGGCTGCTTCCCGGCTGCCTGTTCGCTCTGCGCCGCAAGCAGGGGATGTGGGGATGGACAATCGGGGGTTATTTCCTCTTCCTGCTGTTTTATCAGTACTGTGTGTCCGGGCTTTATCTCTACCACATCATGCCGGCCATCCCCCTGATGGTGTTGATCTCGGCTGCATGGATGAAATCTGCCGACCAGAATCCTGGCGCATGTGGCAGAATGCTCTCCGCTCTGGTCCTTTTTGCCGCACTCACAGTGGGGCTTCCCTCAGCCATTCTTGGTTCGAAATTTTCAAATGTATCACTCAGGCATGCCCTTCATCCCGGGATGAACCCGGAGGTTTTCCTGAGTGAATCCATCCCGGAATATGGTGCCTGGCAGGTCATGAATGAAAAACTGGAGCCAGGAGCCGGCATCCTGACCCACGAGAATCGGCACTACTATCTGAGGGATGATCTGAAGCTCATTCACCTGGATGATTACCGTCTGGTTCCCCTGTATGGAGAGGCTCCACAGGCAGTCCTGAAAAAGTTAAGGGAGCTGGGAGTTCGATATTACCTGCGGATCGGGAATGAGAAAAACCATCCGATTCTGGCACAGCTTGGGGTCGAGAAGTTCCTGCACAGCAACAGCACACTGCTGTATAAACAAGGCCCGACAGAATTGTACCGTTTCAAAGAGTGATAATCAGCAGTGGATTATCGAGGGAGGGACAAGACCTTTCTATCGGGAAGCAGGCCCTCACTCCTCATCCGGCTGGCCTGCATCCCTCTTTGCACGCCCAGCCCGGACCTGGCTGGCTTTCGGATACATGAAACGCTTGCGGGTTTCCTTGCGGTCGGAGGAAGAGCCGTTGGTTCCCTGTGTTCCATTGGCCCCATCCGGCTTTTTAACTCCATTGGCTTTCTTTGCATCCGATGGCTTGCCATTGGCAAAGGATGCTTTGCGCGCCTGCATATCAGCCTGATGTTCGGAAAATATTTCCCTGATCTCATCAGAATCTGCTGATGACTTGCCATTTCCACCCAGCATGGAAGGAAGGTGCAGGAGGTTCCGGCTCAGGCGTTTTGTGTCTTCGACAACCTTTTTGACCCGATCCCGGGCGGTGAAGTAAGTTTTTACCGCACGGCTCCCCTCCATGCGGCAGTAATAATTTTCGAGGTCGCGGATGTGCTTGTCTTTATACTGCCAGTTCCCGGTCACAGTGCGTGTGAAATTCATCAACTGGACCTGCTGCATGAGCTCATTCAACAGTTCGGGGCGCTGACGGTAGAGCGGGTTGTCTGCAAAGGAATAAGCCAGGTCGGGAGAAATCGATTTGCAGGCGCCCGCAATCACCAGGACTGCCTGCCAGAAGGCATACTCCGGTTTGGGCTGGCACAGCCAGGTATGCTCATTTGTCTGGATCAGGGGAATCCCCTGGGCAAATGCCTTGTCGGTGATCGGGAAGTTTTTCCAGAACATCAGCTGATAGACAGCCTGGAAAAGAAACGGCCGAGGCATCCGGATCAGCAGGTTGAGGGACTCCCGGAAATCCTCCTCAGTTTCGAAGGGGTTATGGCCGATGAGGTCGATGCTGTAGAGGATTCCATGATCGGCAAAAATCCTCCCTGCCTGGATGGCATCCTCCTGAGTGGCAAAGCGATGGAAGACTTCACGATTAAGGCGGTCGCTTCCGCTCTGGATTCCCATCAGAACATAGCCTTCACCCATGGTTGCAAGGGCCTGAGCGAACCACGGTTTCACTGTGGTCGGGTAGGCATAGCAGGCGAAGGGAAGGCCGATTTCACGATGATAGACATCGGCAAATTCCTCCACCCAGCGGCGGTTCATGGGGAAGACTTCATCACTGAAGTAGATCATGCCGGTTCCGGGAGACACCTTCTTGATGTGCTTGAGCTCAGCGATGACATGGTCAACCGATCTCTGCCTTCCCAGGCGTGTGAGGTTGACATCTTCACGCTCAAACCCATTGCAGCAGAAGGAGCAGGTGAATGGGCATCCCCGTGCGGTCATGACATTGCGGAACCCCTGGCCGACAATCGAATAGGGATGATATCCATGGGGGTAAAGCTGGTTATCGGAAACCTCATAAAATCTATCGAGTGACCAGTCTCCAGGCGGGAGGCTTTCGAGATCCTCGAAGGGTTCGAGCTTGCGGTTCTTGCACACATCGCCATTTTTATCGTGGTACCAGATGCCGGGAACTTCAGCCAGGTCCTTATCCCCATCGATCGCCTTGGCGAGATCATTGATTATCGCATCGGCTTCAGAGAGAACAATGATATCGGCATACTGGATGTCCTCCTCGGCATTGAACCAGACATCGGCTCCACCCCAGACAATGGTCAGTCCGGGTTTAATCTGCTTGAAAAGCTTCCCGAGGTAAATGAAAAGGCCGATATGATTTGAGGTGACCGAAAAACCGACCCAGTCCGGGTCGATTTTCTCGAACACCGAGACCACCAGATCGACCTCTTTCTGTGTGGTCTGCATGGATTGGTTGTAAACCGGATGAAGCAGCGGGGGATCACAGGGGGTGAAGCAATCCTCGAGGTGGCGCAGAGCCAGCAGGTAAACCTCGTGGCCATCGGCCTGCAGCTGGGCGGACATGGTCCGCAGCGCCAGCATCATATCGTCATAGCAGTTCAGGAAAAGGATTTTAGACACAGCCACCCCACGATAAAGAAAATCTGGAGGCCCAGTGATACCTCTTTTTCTTTCTTCTTCAGGCTACAGGGCCAGCCCGGGTATGTCAATTCAACTGATGATCTTGCAATGTTACCGCAAAATTGGAAATGACCGGTTCTTGGCCAGATAGAAATGTCCGGCCGCTTTGTCCACAGGCACGCCCCATCAGCGGCAGAGCTGCCGTTTCCTCAGGCACCACCACCCGACTTTGGTTCACTCTGCTGCCGGGGCTTGTTCCCTTCTCAATATTCGTGAGGCGGATGGATGTGCGGGCGCAGGATGGCGGTATTTGCCTGGACAGCCTTCGATCTCCACAACCTCCAGATATCCCCCCTTGAATCTCAACGCCAGAGACAGCCAAGATAAGCACCGGGCAGTCTTGCAGACCCATGGGGCTATCATCCAAATCGGGATCAATCTGAGGTGTTTGAGGATTGTCCTTGCGTTGGCGCCTGAGATGATCACTCCCATAGGCCACCATCGGTTTCGGCGAG
>LMZT01000050.1 GCA_001567115.1 Candidatus Hinthialibacteria bacterium OLB16
TCTTTTCGCCGCCGGGGGGAGGCCTGATTTCACTGCCATGGCTGAATCGCCCCAATCCGTTGCGGCCTGAACACCTTGGAGGTTTATCTTTTTTCGGGGCTGGGCCTTCCAGTGACAGGGAGGATCTCCTGCGTGCGGTCGCTCTGGGAATGGTCTGTGAGCTGCGGCGTGCATTCGAAGAAGTATGCCATAAGGGACTGATTGAATGCCTGGTGGTTTCGGGAGGAGCCGGAAAAGGACATGCCTTTCAGCAGCTGATCGGCCACCTCTTTTCACCGCTGCCTGTCAAGCGGCTCCTGGAAGAGGATCTGGCAGCGACACGCGGATGTCTGTCGTTCTTCGAAACTCCTGCGGCTTCATCCCCAATGAGTGACATCCAAATTCAGAATCCAGACCTGAAATCTCGTTTGGATGAATTATATCGGCTGTATCTGGAGGTTTTTTCCCGAATTTATGGAAAAGATCCTTCAGGGACTGCATTTCAGATTAACCGCTGTATGACTCGGGAGGAGAATCAATAGCCATGCCACGTAATCCTCATGTGGGAATCCTTCCCCTGTATCTCGAACTCTATGATCGCAGCCTGCCCACACTGCGGGCAGAGCAGCAACCCTTTCTCGCCCAGGCGGTACAGGGGCTTGAGCAGCAGGGCCTGCAGGTTTCGGTGGCTCCGGTCGCCTGTGTCCGGGAGGAGTTTGCGGCTTCGTTGAGGCACCTGGAAGAGTGTGATATCGATCTGCTTGTGACCCTCCACCTGGCCTATTCGCCCTCGCTGGAATCGGTGGGGTGTCTGGCTGCTTCCACTCTGCCCATCCTGATGCTCGATGTGACACCGGATGAGGACTTCGGCCTCGATGTCGATCCATTGCGCCTGCTTTATAACCATGGGATCCATGGGCTTCAGGATCTGGCCTCGATGCTGAAACGGCACGGCCGCGATTACCAGGTGGCTGCCGGGCATGTGGGGGATGAGTCGGTGATGAAGCGTTGCGCCGATATTGCCCGGGGGGCACAGGCTGCCAGGGAATGGAAAAATCAGCGCATCCTCCGCATCGGAGAGGTCTTCCACGGGATGGGGGATTTTCAGGTGGAAGAAACCCTTCTTGCCAGCCGGTTCGGAATCACGATCCAGCAGATCAAGCCTTCGGAACTCATAGAGTCCATTCTTTCAGTTTCCCCAGAATCCAACGAGGAGGAGATTCTCCTCGATCGGCAGCGCTATCAGATCGATCTCGATCCAGCAGTGCATGACCGTTCGGTGCGCCTGGGGCTTGGGCTGCGCGATTACCTCGACCAGGGAGGCTTTACGGCATTCAGCATGAACTTCAATGCCTTTGATTCTCCGGATGAACCGATAGAAACAGTTCCCTTCCTGGAGTGCTGCAAGGCGATGGAGCGAGGAGTGGGGTATGCCGGAGAGGGTGATGTTCTGACAGCCGGCCTGGTCGGCGCTCTGGAGCGTGGATTCGGGAGGACAACCTTCACGGAAATTTTCTGTCCGGACTGGAAAGGGAACCGCCTGTTCCTGTCCCACATGGGGGAGGTCAACCCTGAAGTGGCGGCTGGGAAACCCCGCCTTTACGAAAAAGAGTTTCCATTCACCCCGGCGAAAAATCCAGCCACACTGGCGTGTGCATTTCAGCCCGGGGCAGCCACACTGGTCAATCTGGCTCCTGATGCGGGCAATCAGTTCAATCTGCTGTACAGCCTGGTGACGATCGATCCGGATGGAACCCATCCCCATCTCAAAGACTGGATTCGGGCCTGGATTCGTCCGTCGGGCGATGTCAGGAGATTTCTGGAAAGTTACTCACAACTGGGAGGGACCCATCATCTGGCCCTGGTTCCCGGTGACTGGAGAACCAGCCTGGGAGCCTTCGCCAGGATCCTGGGATTCACGCCCTGTGAGATCGGGTAGGAAGGTGATTCGCAGGTGCTTACAGGGAATCCAGGATTTTCCGGGCGACTTCGCGAGTCACTTCCGGTTTCAGGTAGGATCCATCAGCCACGCGAGCCTGGGCTTGTTGAACCAGGTCGATGCGGATGTCGGAAACCCCTTTGGCCAGTTCTGTGTAAGCGGCCACTTCTGCGGCTTTGGTGGCGACAGCGGAGATATCGACACGATCCCGGACCGGGTCCGGTTGTGCCGGTTTCTCGATGCGCCGCACCTTGGCGACAGGCACATCTGACGGGTTAATCCCGTTGATACTACGGACATCAGTCATAGCATTTCCCCTCAAAATGCACGATATCCACCCATTTCACCCCGCGATGGCAATAAGCAAAACAATTCAGCAGACGCTGATAGTGTATCTTATCGGCAGCAAAGATGTAAGCCTGAGTTTTTTTCTTTCTGAGAACGAGAAAAAGCGGAGTCCTCCTGGAGGGGAGAACTCCGCGAATTGGAAAGGTACCGGCCACCACCTGAGGGGGAGGTAGTGGCCGGGGCTGGGATGGGCACCAGCCCTTAAAAAGGGCACAGCGCACTCTTGGCCGAGGAAGCAGTAAGCGCTTATTGCCCTTGCAGTTCTGATTGTCTTCCGGGGTTGGCGGCATCTGTTTTCATTGCCTGGTGTTTCCTTGAGGCTGCATCCCCAACCCGCTATACAGTGTCGTCCCAGCTTCCAGAAACTTTATGAGGAATTATTCTGTAAGGCCAAAAAGGATGGTAAGTTAAGATGGTTCAGGGATTAGCAGATCCTTTCCATTCGAAAGATAAACCTCATGATAATTTCAGGGGGTGGAAAGCAGGTGGAGGAACCACCCAGCTTGTTTTACATGGAAGGGGAAAGGCTTGGCATGAGGGACTGTATTGGCAGCGAGACTCGCGTTAGGATCAGCCCGTTAAACAGTAAGAGAAAGGGTCTTTTTTCATGTTTCGGATATACATTCTGCCTTTTGTCCTGATGTTGCTGGCCACTGGAGCCGCTCAGGGGTTGGAATATCCATTCCAAGCTGGAACCCAGGTCATTTTTGATGCGACATCGGTTGGCATGGGGCAACCCGCCATGGCGATCCGTTATGAGCTCTGGCTGCTGGGGGAGCGTGAGCCTGGGAAGTTCGAGGCGATCTGGGTGTTTTTCAACAATCCACGCAAGCCGGAGGAAAGTCTGGCTGGCGCGCTCCTGCTGACCATCGATAAATATGGAGCCAAGATTTTCCCTCGGGAACGCGAAGTGACATACATCCTTCAGGAAGCGGTGGAAACCTTCATTCCGGATTTAACCCAGGTAACCGCTTTCGACAAGGTGTGGAAAGGCCCCCCAGTTGTGACCGGGCGTTATTTTTCCTATCAGCCGCTCGGTGAGGAAAATGGTCTGGTGAGGTGCTCCTTTGCCCAGTATGGTGAAGACAAAATGGATCAGATTGTCGGAGTGCTGACCAGTGGAGAGGCTTTTTCGACCCCAAAGCCAACTGGCTCAAAGAAATCCGCCTGGCAACCACCCAGCAGACCCAGCAGGGGCCTATGATTGTTTCCAATGCCACTGCCAGACTGACACGAGTTGTCCAGAAGGATGAGCAGTGGGCCGCCAAGCGCCGCGAAGAGGCTCGGGCATTTTTTGTGGCTCTGCAGCAGCACGATGATCTGCTGTTCAAAGCCAATGATGATCTGTCTTCGGCGACCATCACCCTGGCGCCGCTCGAACAGATGTGGCAAACCTATCTGACCGCCAACCAGACCTCGATCTTTGCGGCACTTGCAAAGAACCACATGCAGGTGATGAAAGCTGAGCTGCCGGTTCTCCAGGGCCTGTGGGCATCCCGCAAGAAAATTGTCGGAAGCGGAGCTCCGAGCTGGACTCTGAAGGATCCCCAGGGCACAAGCTACTCACTGGCGCAGGCGGGCCAGCAGCCTGTTCTGATGGTGTTCTGGTCGAGGATGAGCTGGGAATCCCTGATGGCGATCCGTGAATTGAAAGCGATGAAGGCAGAATATGAGCCGCGTGGGTTATTGGTTTATCCGATCAACCTGGATGCCACCGACAAGGATGCAATCGATTCGCTGGCTGTCCTGGATGCAAACATGGTGACCTTGCGCAATACGGATCCCAACCTGCTTTCGATGTATGGAATCCCGATCGGAGTCCTGCCGGCTGCGGTCATTCTGGACCGCCAGCATAAGATTGCCGATGTGCGGTATGGCTGGGGGAAGAGGGTTTTCAAAGAATTGCGAACTCGAATTGAGGCAGCCCTGCAACCTTAAATGGATCTTATTGTCCTGCTGGTTCGTTTTGCGGGAGATGTTCTGTCACTGATCCTGCTGTATGACTTTCTTGTCCAGCCATTCCGGTTTTACGGGCTGGATCCACTGACCCGTTTTGTCTGGATTGCGGCGCGCTGGGTCTGTGCGCCTTTGGAGAATATGTCAAGGCGGCTGATTCAGGTTCCGCAGCGGGATGTGACTCCGCTGTTTGCCCTGGGGATCATTCTGTTCTGCCGCGGGCTTGTGTATGCCGCCGCTGCGGCATTGAACCGTCCGGATTTTACAGTCATCCTGCTCGGAGTCACTCTCAGTTTTCAGGAGCTGTTTACCCGGCTGCTGGTCCCCTGCCTGCTGTTCATCATTTATATCGACATCCAGTTTTCGAGGCACCAGGCCAACATCATCGGGAATGTCCCGGCCATGCTGCTGCATGATCTGGCCAAGCGCTTCATTCTGATGATCCGGAGGCTGCTGCCTTCTTATCATCCCTGGAGTGTTTTTTTTGTCGTATTCCTGATTCTGTGGATTTTTCAGTGGCTGCTTCTGGTGGTGACCCTGCTGCCTTTCCAGCAGTCACCGGCGATATCGGCGCTTCCCATGGTCCTTCATCCACAGGGAGTCGAGATGGTGGACACGCCATTGCTGTTTCTGCCGGTGGTGTTTCTGCAGCTGGCGCGCACCTTCTTTCTGGGAATTTTCATCCTGCTGCTGCTCAACATGGTCTCGGGTTTCTCGGGGTTTGATCCATATAATCCTGCCCTGGCGCTGCTGTCATTCATCATTGAACCCTGGGTGAGTTTTTCGCGGCGCCTGTTTCCATTTGCACGCATCGGGGCGGTTGACTTCTCGATCGGGATACTGATTTTCCTGTTATGGCTGTTTCTCGATATACTCGCTTATATGGTTGCAAGGATGGGCTCCTGAGGAAGTGGGAGGCAAAAGCGAATAAGGGGCCTGATTTCTCAGACCCCTTATCAGTGGACTGTGTGGTTTGGAGTGCGAGCGCCAGGATCGGCCGGATTGTGGTCTGAAAACCACTTTCCTGCACCCCATACAGGTGGAATGAAGGTTTTCCGGCTTAACCTGGACTGCCCTCCCAGCCACCTGCGCTCGCCGACGACATCTGCCGACTCAACGAACTACGATAGGTACGTCTACTGCCTTCTATCATTTAGTGACCACCTCCTTTCCGCGCTTGATTTAAATATGCCCCCGATTCGGGGTGTTTGTCAATAAAAATGTTTTGAGACAGGGGTGGTTGCCCGGACAAAGGGTTGGAATAAAATGACGGTTATGAATCAACGAATCAAAATCGGAGTCTTCGGGGTCGGGCATCTTGGAAAGCACCATGCGCGAATCCTGAATGCCCTTCCCACCGCGGAGCTGGTGGGGATCAACGATACCGATCCCCAGCGTGGAGAGGAAATCGCCGAACGGGAAAAGGTCCCGTATTATGCACGCTGGGAAGATCTCCTTGAAAAGTGCGATGCGGTCGATATTGTGACACCGACCACCCATCACCACTGCCTGGCGGCCCCTGCCCTGCGAGCCGGGAAGCATGTCTTCATCGAAAAGCCGATCACAAAAACTCTGGAAGAGGCTGATGAGCTGATCGAGCTTGCGCACAAAGCCGGGGTGGTTCTCCAGGTGGGGCATATTGAACGGTTCAATTCAGCGGTCATGGAGATCAAACGGGTGCTTGAGTCCCCCCGCTATATCGAGGTGCACCGCCTCAGCCCCTACAGCCCGCGTGTCAAAGACATTGGGGTGGTGGTGGATCTGATGATTCATGATCTCGACCTGATTCTGTCCCTGGTGAAATCCCCGGTGGAGCGTTGTGATGCGGTGGGAGTTCCTGTGCTGACACAGCATGAGGATATCGCCAGCGCACGGATCACTTTCGAGGATGGCTGTGTCGCCAATCTGACCGCCAGCCGTGTGGCGATCGAACCGCAACGGCGCATCCGGATTTTCCAGCGGAACACCTTCATCTCTCTGGATTACCAGAAACAGGAATATGCGGTGTTCCGAAAGCTGGAGGAAAACGAAAAACCGATGATGGGAGATCCCATGCCGGGAGTGAGCCGTTATGTGCTGCACATGGACCGAGAGGAAGATGCGCTGACGACCGAGCTCGGAGATTTTATCCGCTGTGTTCGCGAATCGCGCCCACCGGTGGTCTCAGGCGAGGATGGCCGCCGTGCCCTGGCTCTTGCCATCCAGGTCACCGAGGAAGCGCGCAGAAATCTCCAGAAAGAGATTTGATGAATGCCATGAAAAACCTTATTCGTCTTTCGATTCAGTGTCTGACCTCCTTTCGCAAGGCCGGGATGGCATCGATTCTGGCCCTGATGCTGGTTTCTCCGGCGGCTGAGGCCGATACGATCTATGGAACCGGAGGGCTTTCGATCCAGGCGGAAGTTCTGTCCCTGCAGGATGGTCAATTGACAGTGAAATCGGCGGTTGGGACACACAACATCCCCCTTGCAGAGGTCACAGGGTTCAAGATTGAGCGGGCCACAACCGGAGAAATCCCTCCCGCCACAGGAACAGCTCTGCCCGCTGGACAGGCGGAGCCGCAACAGATCCTCGCCCGGCTGGATGGTTTGACAGCCGCGATTGCCAACCTGGAGCGCCAGCTGGTTCAGATCCAGTCCAATCAGGAACATCAGGCACAACGGTTGCTGGATCGGACTTATGATCTCAATCCCCACAGGAATCTGAAGGTTCAGAATACGCGCATCAATACCCGTTCCGGCGGGACACTGGTGACCGGGCAGATCGTGAATGAATCGAATCTTCCGATGTCCAACATCCAGGTGGAAGTGGTTCTCAAAGGGCGCTCGGGCAAAATCCGGCTCAGTGGCGGGGAGAAACGCCAGACGGCCATGGTTGAACCGGCCATTCTCGAGCCAGGGAAAATCGGGACATTTACCGCCCGGTTCGAGAGCGGGCTGCTGGTGACCGATGTGGATGTTTTTCCCCATGCATTCAATCCATCCGGGTTCAGCAGCGCCAATCCCAGCCAGGCCCCGGGATACTGAAATTCAATAAGGATAATCAATCGATCTATGAGCCACTCACCTCAAAGACTTCCAGCCCCTCAGCCGCGCTCTTCCCGGTCCGGAACGGGCATCCTGGTTTTCTCCATCAGTGTGTTTGTTCTGGTCTTTCTGCTGCTTGGAGCCTGGCTGGTGATATCCCTTTTCGAGGATGAGGATGGACTGGGCCTGTTCCGGAAGAAAATCGCTGTGGTGGAGATATTCGGAGCGATTTATGACGCAGAGAAGTGGGTCGATGCCCTTGAAGACTGCGCGGATCGCAGCTCGATCGCAGGTGTTGTGATGCACATTGATTCACCCGGCGGGGCGATTGCTCCCACACAGGAAATATTCGATGCAGCCCGCAAGGTGGCCGATAAAGGCAAGCCGGTCATTGCCTATCTGGGGTCGGTTGCAGCCAGCGGGGGGTATTATGCCGCCTGCGCTGCGGATGAGATTTATTGCATGTCCGGCACATTGACCGGCAGCATTGGAGTGTATATTCAGGCGATTAACCTTTCCGATCTGCTCAAACGCTGGGGGGTTGAATTCAACACGATTAAAAAAGGGGCTTTCAAAACCGCCGGTGATTATTCGCGGGATATGAAGGGTTACGAGCGGGCCATGTTTCAATCTGTGGTCGATGATTACTACCAGCAGTTTGTCGAGGCGGTGGTCCAGTCCCGGGACCGTAATCGTGTTTCCCTCTCACGTGGATGGAACGAGCCGCTCCCCGGGGGGGCGATCCCGGAGGTGTCCGGCACGGCTTCTCTGGATGGGATGCTGTATCCCTCTCCAGCCTGGGGAAGTGTATCACCAGGGCTGGGAGGCAGCCTGGTGGTTGCAGCCACAGGCGCATCCTCTGTGGCTTCAGCCACGCGGGCCATTGCCGCGCCTGAGGTGGTTTCCTCGATGACAGCAGCCGAAGAGAAGAAAAGCAGTTCCCAGGATAAAGAAATCCTTTCGAAATTATTTGCGGATGGGCTTAACCATGAGGAAATCCGAAAACGAGTCGAGACCCTGGCTGAAGGCCGCATCTATACCGGCCGCCAGGGGCTGGCGGTGGGGCTGGTCGACCGGATCGGAACCCTTCAGGATGCCATCGATCGCGCCGGTGTTCAGGCTGGATTAGGGAAGGATCCAAAGACAACCACAAAGAAGAAGGAGAGCGAAGGGGGGCTGTTTGGCCTGAAGGTCAATCTGGAAATGTTCACTGGTTCGCGTTTCCTCTATCTCTGTCCATTTGGAATCTGATCCGGCGGATATGTTAACAGGTGTGTGCATCACAGTTTCCGTTCCGGGAAGGGAATGGGTTGCTTGCTGAGCTGGAGGGGGCATGATAATTTCGGGAGTGATCCTCGGAATCATCCCTGAAGAGGATGAAAAAGGAGATAAAAGCTGTGAGCGAAAAAAGTGAGTGCCTGGACCAGGATCCCCTGGTTCTATCGGATTGGACGATCCATTCGCGGCTGTTTGTCGGGACCGGAAAATACCCTGATTTTGAAACCACAGAGCGTGCCCTCGAGGCTTCCGGGGCCGAGATCGTCACAGTGGCGATTCGAAGAGTGGACTTCAATGCGGAAGATCACCTGCTCAACCATGTGGATCCCGGGAAATATAAAATCCTTCCGAATACAGCGGGATGCTACAATGCGCGGGATGCCATCCGCATCGCACAGATTTCACGTGAAGCCTGTGGCCATAACAAGGTCAAGCTCGAGGTGCTGGCGGATGAAAAAACCCTGCTGCCGGATCCCCTGGCGACACTTGAAGCCGCTGCGCAGCTGATCAAAGAAGGTTTTTATGTCATGGCATACACCTCGGATGATCCAGTGCTTGCGAAAAAGCTGGAGGATATCGGGGTTCCGGTGGTCATGCCGGCCGGGGCACCGATTGGCTCGGGTCAGGGGATTCTGAACCGGAACAACATTCGAATCATTCTCGAGCGCGCCCAGGTGCCCATCGTGGTCGATGCCGGAGTCGGAACTGCCTCCGATGTCTGCCAGGCATTTGAGCTGGGGTGTGTGGCGGTGCTGCTGAATACAGGGATTGCCGGGGCGAAGGATCCGATTCGGATGGCCCGATCCATGAAGCTGCCGCGGTTGCGGGGCGCCAGGCTTTCCTGTCGGGGCGTATTCCGAAAAAACTCTATGCGACTGCGAGTTCCCCTCTGCTTGACTGGCAATGATTCAGGCATCTCAGCCAGATCCTTTTACGCCGTTTCTTCCGGAAATCATCGGTCGATTCTCCACAGGTGAGAGAGCATGAGCGAGTCCGTTCTTCTCCATAACGGCATGATCTATCCCATGGATGGACAGGAGGCCCGGGCCGAAGCTCTGGCGATCCGTGAAGGCCG
>LMZT01000051.1 GCA_001567115.1 Candidatus Hinthialibacteria bacterium OLB16
CACCCGAATCTCCCCGCGGCGGAAGGCTTCTTCAATCAGGCTTCGTGCGGATGGAGAAAGGTCGGCATGGTGATACCCCACCTCCCGCATGAGGCAGTGGAGCAGCAATTCATCCTCGAGGCTGCGCAGATCCTCAGACAGGGGGCATCCTGTTTCACACTCTTTCATGGAAGCGAAATGGAATGCGGCCTGCTCCACCTCCCGCCGGGTCGGCAGGAAAACCAGAACCGATTCGCCCTGTGCCACAAGCCCGCCAACCATCCGCAGAAAGTCATTCTCACCTTCCTCGGAAACCGGAATTCTCTCTGTGGCGATTTCACCGGTGTTGCAGGAACGATAAATCGAGAGCCATTCAGAATCGGTCACCGCCTCGGCGGGCAGCCCATACTCCCTGAGAGCCTTGTCGGCCAGTGCTGGATGGGTCAAAACGATTCCCTGGCGCAGGTCCAGAGGACGCAGGCGGGAAGCCAGGACCCTCCCGCCAAAATCCTCGGCCAGAGGATCATCGGGAGCGAGCACACCCAGCAGCCCCACCCGCTTGACCCGGGGCTGTGTCCGCTTCAGGCAGGCCAGGAGAAATTCCAGTTCCGGACCTCGCTGAGGCTCTTCGACCCCCTGCAGTTCATCCAGCACCACCACAGAGACTCCCTTCAGAAAACCGGGATCCCGCAACAGGAAGTGCTTGAGTTTCTCATGGATGACCACCGCGATATCGAATTCCCCTCGGGAAATCCGTGGCTGGTGGCTGCTGAACTCCCCGGTCGCCAGACAGATGCGCAGGCCATAACCCTCATAACGTCTTTTGAAGAGTTCAAATTTCTCCCGGGCCAGGGCTTTGAGCGGAACAGAAAAGATGGCGCGCCTGCCGGTCAAGGCTGCCCCGACACCCGCCAGCTCCCCGATGAGTGTTTTCCCGCAGGAAGTCGGCAGGGCCACCAGCAGATCCTCGGGGCCAAGAAGGTTGAAGCGCAAAACGGCTTCCACCTGGTGTTCGAGCAGGTGAGTGACACCATCCGCGGCCAGGGCGGAGACAATCCCCTGAGGAAAACCATGGCGAAGGAGAAAATCGACTGAAACCGGCATAGTGCACATATATGCACTTTAGAGTTCGCTGTCAAGGGGGAGGATGAAGAAAAACAGGGCTAATCAGCCTCCGTACCTGGGGGAATGCGAATCCGCCAGGGGTCAGGAAAATGCAGCGAGTTACCCTGCCCGCACCTTTCTCGTCCTCCCCGCCCCTTTAATCGTCATCCTCGCGAAAGCGGGGATCCATGGTCCGCGCCACAGTTTCTGGATTCCCACTTTCGTGGGAATGACGGATTAGGGGGTCAGGGAGGACAATGGGCGATCACCCGCTTTCGGTAGGGGCACAGCATGATGTGCCCAGGGCGATCACCCGGTTTCCAAAAGGGCACGTCAAGCCGTGCCCCTACGGGACATTCGAGACCTCGCTGGTGGTGTTTCCGGTCAATGGTTGTCATGCCGTGCCCCTATCCTCCCCCCCTATTCGTCATCCTCGCGAAAGCGGGGATCCATGGCGTCCGAGCAATTTTCTGGATTCCCACTTTCGCGGGGAATGACGGGTTGTGTGCTGGATTCCCGCTTTCGCGGGAATGACAGCAGGGGCGAGTGGGAATGACAGCAGGGGCAAGAGGGAATGACGGACGGCAGGGGCGGCGGGAATGGCAAGGATGTGTGTCGATTTTCCCGCAGCGCAAGAAATTCTCCGGCATTTTTCCATGACACCTTGCCCTTTCCTGCCCGATCGCCAAAGATCCTCTGCATATCATCCTGATCACACCAGGGAGGCCATCATGAAAATTGTTGCATGGTTATCGATACTTATTACGGGCGCCGCCGGGGCAGTCGAATGGGATGTGATGAAGGCGGGAGCAGGGGGGATGGCACCTCCGATGATACCGCAATCTTCCAGCAACTCCTCGATGAAGCCGGCAAAGCGGGGGAGGCGAGGTCTTTGCCCCGGCCGGGCAGTACCGCATCGACGGGCACCTGAAGATTCCGGCTGCGGTGACCCTCAAAGGGGTTTTTTCGGTTCCCCCCTCAACCCGCCACGAAGGCAGTCCGAATCTGCATGGAACTGTGCTGCTCGCCTATGCCGGACGTGGCTCCACGGAAGGAGAGCCATTCATCCGCCTGGCGGGACACATGGCTGTCCTGAAGGGGGTGATCATCACCTATCCGGAATGGAAACAGACCGATGTTCCCCCGGTTCCATATCCCCCCTGTGTGCTGGCGGAAGGGGTTGAAGACACCGGTGTTTTCGACTGCTGCCTGATCAACCCTTACGAAGGCCTGCGTTTTGTTCAGGCTCCCCGTTATCTGGTCCGCAATGTATTTGGCTATCCCAGCTGGCGCGGTTTTTTGTGGATGAGTGTTATGACATCGGCAAGGTCGAGAACTGCCACTTCTGGCCTTTCGGAGTGGCCTACAACCCCGAGGATCCCTACTGCAAATGGGTGAATACACAGGGTGTGGCTTATGAGTTCGCCAGGACCGACTGGAATTATGTCACCCATACCTTCTGCTTCGGTTATGGAGTTGGCTACAAGTTCAGCGAATCACGCGCCGGCAGCTGCAATGGCAGCTTTGTCGGGATCGGAGCCGACTGCTGCACTCGTGCGGTGCGGGTCGAGCAGTGCCAGGATCCGGGGCTGCTGATCACCAATGGAGAATTTGTCGGACGCTGGTCCAGCCAGGATTCGGTGTGTGTCGAAATCGCCCCGGGATCCGATGGAAAAATCAGCATGGTGAACTGCTCTTTCTGGGGGCCGAATGATCTCTGCATCCTTCACCGCAGCCCGACCGCCCAGACTACCGCCAGCGCCTGCAACTTTGTCCACTGGGATGTGAACAACCATGGTTCTCCCTGCATTCAGGCCGATGAGGGCAAGATCATTGTTGAATCGAGCACCTTCGGAGCCGGCAGCCTTCATGTTCGTGTCGGAGAGAAGGTTCGTTCGGCGATCCTGATGGGAAACCAGGCCGGCTCGGGGTTCCGGGTGGAAAACTTCGCCGGACGAAAAACCATTGAAACCGCCAATGAACCCGACCCGATCGACTGGACCGGGGAGGCCCTGACTCACTATGTTCTGCGTCTGGGAACCCCGGGAGATGGAAGGTATCTGCGCAACTGGTTCGGTCCCGAGACATCCGGCCAGGATTCCGATGCGCCGACATGGCGCTGGTCTCGAGAGCAGTCCGAATTTGTCCTGCCGATCCAGGCCGGAATCGCTTATGAGGGAACCCTCCGCCTGGAACCACCCCGTGTCGAATCCGAGGCATCCGGGCTGTATCTGGGCGAGGAGAGGATCGCTGGCCTCAAGGGAAACAGTGTTGTTTTTCAGCTCCCTCCGCAGAAATCGGACCGAGTCACCCTGACTTTGAAGACCAAAGGGTGGAAGCCTGCCGAGCTGATCCAGGGAAGCGGAGATGATAGGCTGCTTGGAATCCAGGTTTATGAAATTAAGATGAAATCGGGCCAGCCGGGCAGCAAAGTTTTCTTCGCCAACAATGGAGAATGGATCGAACAGTGAGGTGACGAAATCTCATAACACAGGAGGCCTGAACCCATGTCCTTCGTTCTGCCACTCAATGTTGTTTTCGAAATCGCTTTGCTCTCAACCCAGGCGGTTGACCACCCCTATCAAAATCTGTCGGTAAAGGTTCGGATCGATTGCCCGGATGGCAGCCATTTCGAAATTCCGGCTTTCTGGGCTGGTGAAAACAGATGGAAGTTCAGGGTCTCCGCTCCGAAGCCGGGAGTTTACCAGTACCGGACCGCCTGCTCCGACCCGGCCAATGCGGGGCTGCATGACCAGACCGGCCAGTTTACTGCTGTCGAAACCGAAAGATCCAACCCTCTGCTTGCCCATGGCCGCCTCTGTGTTTCACCAGACAAAACTTACCTGATGCACGAGGATGGCACCCCTTTCCTGTGGGTGGCGGATACCTGGTGGATGGGGCTGACCTCACGTCTGGACTGGCCGGGAGGTGTCCGCAGCCTTGCCACGGATCGAGCTGCGAAAGGTTTTTCGGTGATCCAGATTGTCGCAGGCCCTCTGCCCGATATGGACTGGGGAGATCCACGTGGAATGAATGAAGCTGGACTCCCTTTGAATGAAGACTTCTCGGAGATTAATCCTGCCTGGTTCGACCATGCCGATCTCAAGATCGCCCACTTGGTCGAATCCGGCCTGCTCCCCTGCATTGTCGGGATGTGGGGGTATTACCTGCCCCGTATGGGTGTCGAAAAAGCCCAGCGATTCTGGGAGTACCTGGTGGCCCGTTATGGCGCCTATCCGGTGGTGTGGTGCATCGCCGGGGAGGGGACCATGCCCTATTATCTTTCAAAGTCCCCCCAGGAGGATGCCGCACTCCAGAAATCGGGCTGGAGTGAAGTCATGCTCCATGTCCGCAGGATCGATGGATACAAGAACCTGATCACCATTCACCCCACCCAGTTCGGCAGAGATATGGTCGATGATCCGGCTTTGATGGATTTCGAGATGCTCCAGACCGGGCATGGCGATATCGACAGCATCCCCAATGTTCGTGAAAGTGTGGCTCGTTCGGTGGTTCGTGAGCCGGTCATGCCGGTCATCAATTCGGAAGTGAATTACGAAGGAATCATGGGCTACTGCTGGCAGAATATCCAGCGCTGGTGCTTTTATGTCACATTGCTGAATGGCGCGGCCGGCCACACCTATGGCGCCAATGGCATCTGGCAGATGAGCACCCCTGAAAAACCTTATGGACCCTCGCCCCATGGCCGCTCCTGGGGGAACACCCCCTGGATTGAAGCCTGCCAGCTGCCCGGCTCAAGGCAGGTTGGGCTGGGGGCGAATCTGCTGCGAAGATATCCCTGGTGGCGGATGAAACCCCACCCGGAATGGATCGAGCCAGCCCATGCCAGAGATCCCTGGCGATTTGCCGGAGCCGGAATCCCGGGTGAACTCAGGGTGTTTTATATTTCCCATCTGTGGGATCCGCCTTTGATCAAATCGATCGAAAAGGGTGTTGATTACCAGGCCTTCTATTTCGATCCCACCAGCGGGAGGGAATTCGATGCCGGCCTGGTGGCTCCGGATGCCGAGGGAAACTGGCGGCCTGCCCTTCCCCCCGAAGTTCATGACTGGGTGCTGGTGATGGAAAAGAAGGGGGTAATCGGTGAGGCATTAACCACCCATAATCTACTCACGCATAAATTCCTTTTCGAGCTCGCTTGGGCTTGTTTGAAATGGCGATATGGAGAGCCGTGAACAGGCTTCCATGAATCGTGAACGGTTAAGCCCCGCTATCTCCGCACCTCTCCCCTGTGAAACCATGCCTAACTCATACCATTTGACCGCTGCTGCGATTCTCATTTCATGAACGAACTTCTCCGGGCTGGTCTTCAAAGCTGTAAGCACCTCATCCGGCAGATCAAGAGTCACATGAAGTGGCATATTGTTACCTCCAACACCTCACTCTCCATCTTACCAGAGATCTACGGAATTCCACTGTGAATTATTCCAGTAATAAAAGTGCCTCAAAACCATCCGATTCTCCGAAAGTGCTCCTGAATGGCTGCGGCGGTCACTTCATGCCCCCAGGGACTCAGATGCCCTTTGTAAAGAGGACGGGGGTCCTCGGCGGCTTTCTGCAGAAGGATGGGTATCAGGTCCAGGCATTCCATGCCAATTCGGGCGCTTTCCGCCTTTAACAGCCGTGCGGTATCATGGGTTGCCGAGCTTTCTTTCTCAAGAATTTCATCATGCGGAATAATGAGCAAATATGGTTTGGCTCCGATCTGCTGTGCGCTTTCCTGAAAGCGGCGGATAATCGCTGAAGTCACCAGCCACTCCTCGGATTGCTCGTCAAGCGCACGGCGTTTCAGCTTTTCCAGAGTTCTCAAGCCATATTCCACAAGAAACAATCCCTGCGGCGCAATCCGTTTCTGGCCGGAGTTATACAAGGACAGCAGCTCCGTAGGTGAAGGAACCTGATCATGGACCAGAGCCAGCTGCCCTCCATGAATCTCAAACATCGGTTTGGCATAACTGCGAAACCAGGTGTCATTCCGGAAAAGATCCCGTGTGTAAAATCCAAGAAGGACAATATCCGGCTTGAACTGGACTCCATCCCTTTCAAAAAGGAGCACCTGCTGATCGGTGCCATAACCCGGAACCCCCCAGTTGATTACCTCTGCTCCGGGCAGATACCGGCTGCGCAGAACTTCGGAGAAAGACTCTTCATCCCTCACCTGAAACCCAAATGTGTATGAATCTCCAATGCACAGAATCCGTTTGACACCACTCTGCCGCTCGATCGGCCAATCCGTCACCCCTCTCTGGCCATGGATATTGGTGTTGACCCCATCGCTGCGGTAATTGGATTTTGGAAACCATCCCAGACCCGGGTCGAAACGGAAAATGGTATCTTCGAAAATCTGGCCATGCCCTTTTCGATGCTGCCAGACCCATTCCCATTCCTGAATCTGGCTACGGTCCCGTGTGGGGGGAATCGCAAGCCCGACCGCACACACCAGACGCCAGCCCGCCTCGATCCCGATCAGAATCACAAGGACGGTCAAAGCCAGAAAGAGCGCTGCCTTCCCACAACCAATACCTGAACCCTTGCTGCCCGGTGACGGTGCAAAAAGAGAAGGAGTATCGGATATCGGCAGTTGGTTCTGTGTGTTCTCGCCCATTGGATTACAGCAGGTGATCCCACCCCATTTTTTTATGCTGGCCACAGCATCGCGGATATGAGCCAGGCCCTCTTCACCTGCAATCAGAACCTTTTCGCCATCCCGAATGATGGTCAGCCCATCCACTCCAAGGGTCACCACAATGCCCTGGCCGCTTTCCTCTCCAGCGACCACTGTGTTCGTCGTATCGATTGCGAGATGACGGATCAGAGAAAGGTTCCCCTGTGCATCCAGCTCATCCTGGCGCAAACGCCTGAGCACTGACCAGGATCCGACATCATCCCAGGGAACCCGGCAGGGAATCACACGGATATGCTCCGCATGTTCCATAATCCCGTAATCGATCGAAAGCCGCCATTCTGGCGGGATATTGATAAAGTAGGACTCCAATGCTTCGCGGGAGTGGGGTTCCGGATGGTTCGCCACCTGGCGCGCAGCCGCCAGCAAATCCGGCATGTTCTTCTCAAACTCAGACAGAATGACCTCAACACGCCAGACAAAGTTCCCCATGTTCCACAGGTGCCTGCCATCCTGGAGATAGGCCAGGGCAGTCGGAAGATCAGGCTTTTCACGGAAAGATTTCAGCCGGGAAGATTCCCCCTCTGGAATCGACTCAACCGGGCCATCACACTCCAGGTATCCATACCCGGTCTCCGGGCGGGTGGGAGGAATTCCGAGAGTGACCAGGCAATCCATCTCGGATGCAGCTCGAATGGCCCCATTCATCGACCGGCGGAATCCTTCCACATCCCCGATATAATGGTCCGCCGAAAGAACCGCCATGACCGCTTTTGGCCCCCAGTTCCGCTCACACAACACTGCGGCCAGCGCCACACAGGGAGCGGTGTTGCAGCTGCATGGCTCTCCAAACAGGTTCTCCGATTCGAGCTCAGGCAGCTCGCCCTGCGCGCAGGCAGCCAGGTGGGCATTGGTAAAAACCATCATCCGCTCCGGGGATGCTGGCGGGACCATGCGATCCCAGGTGGCGCGTATCAGTGACTGGCCTCCCAGCAGCGGCAGGAATTGCTTGGGGCGTTGATATCGGCTCCAGGGCCACAGGCGGGTTCCCAGCCCCCCGGCCATCAAAATTCCCACCAGATCGCTCACTGTCATTTCTCCCGGCTGAATTCTATGAGATCTTTTTCAAGAAGGATGCTGGGGGTTTCCCAGCTCTGTTTGGTGCAGCGATCCAGGTAGAGGATCTTCTGGAGCTCCCCGCGGAGTTTGGACAATGGAGTTTTGGCGATATGACTCCGCACTTTCTGCTGAACGAAAGGATGCACCCCCTCCAAGGGTGACCGCGGGTCCGACAGGTCATGGCTTCGAATCTGCAAGCGTTGCGTGCACCAGGTATGGAGCGCCGGAAGAATCTGGTAGATCTCCAGGCCACCCCGCAGCAGATTCTGAAAATGCCATAAAGCGCCTCCCGCATCCTTGCGGTTCAAGGCATCACCGATACTCCAGACCAGCGAGGTTTCCGGGTTGACCTGGGTGAGCATTTCCCACATCTCCAGAGTGGCCTCGCCTTTTCCCTCGGTATAACCCGCCAGTTTGCAGAGGTCCTGCCACAGCGGAAGCATCGATCCATGGCAGGCTTCCATGGTCTGGGCAAGTTCCGGCTCGAGTGTCACACCGGCTTCACGGGCCAGCAGGCTGATCCAGCCACGGCGCGCTTCGGGAGTCAAAAGAGAAACCTGAACCTGCTCTGCCACACCCGACATGGCCTTCTGGAAAACTGTTTCTTTGTCCGGCAGGGGAGTCAGAAAAACCAGACAGACCTGGCTCACTGGCTGTTCTTTGAGAACCTCCAGCAGGCCCTTCACCTGGCCGGCATCAATCGACAGCAGCGGCCCGGCTTTTTCAACCCCTTTTTTCGACTTCGAGCGCCGTTCACTCTGGGATTTTGTGCGCGACTCATCCCGGTCCCAGTAAAGAACCATTTTTCGGGAAGCAAACAGGGAACTGAAGCTGAAAGATTCTTTCAAACGGCTGAGATGTTCGCTGCCATGCAGAGAGGTGGTTTCCGAATCCCCTTCCCCCTGAAACCAGGCATTCCGGATGGCCGCGAGGACTTTGTCACGGATGAACAGATCATCTCCGAGAAGGTGGATTACCGGCGGAAGCGAAGACTGTGAGAGCGACTTGAGAAACTGGAGGGCCGATTTCATCCCCACCCCTCCAGAAGCCGGGAGATAATCTGTTCGCCGATTCTGCGGTAAACATCATCTTCGCGTCGGCCGCTTGGGGTATTGGTGAGGAAAAACACACCGGAATCAACGAAGTCCTGCTCCGGCATGACCCACAAGCCGCTCTGGGGGTCTCGCGCACCCGCGGAGACAGACAACTGCAGGTCCCTTCCAGCAGTCCGGTTATCATTGTTGAGTGCGATCGAGCGCAGATTATACTTTTTGATGTTGACTTCGAGGACCAGATCCGCATCCTGCCAGTTGTTGACCTGCCGCAGGCGCCCATCCCGCTGGAATTCCTCCACCAGTGATTCGGTGAGGCGCTCTTCAGCCCCATACTCCAGAGTGGAGTTGTTCGACATGCGGATAAAAACAGTCTCATACTGCGGCGGGAGTGTCCGGACACCCACAGTCCCACACCCCAGAAGAACCGCCAGAACCACAAGAAACGGATAATTTCCCCCCCAGAAATCCCGCATCCCGAGTCGGAGAACCTTCAGCTGAAATCTCACCTGATTCACTCTCTCTTCCACCGGTCCTGCTCGACACAGGCAAACCCGGAAACCAGATGGAAAGGTCGAGACAGGCTATTCCTCCACAAAGTCTTTTTCAAAGACAGCCACTGATTTGGATGCCTGAATATAACTGTCATGCCACTGATTGCGAAAATTGTCGTGAAAAATCTGGGATTCCTGGCGGACAAAATCGAGCGATTGCGTCATGTTCATAATGTTTCGAACCTTGTCGTGGATGCCCCATTTCTTTTCGGTGACAATGACCAGCACACGGCTCTTCTGGATGATCTGCGATTTCATCATGAGGAACCGGTTTTCTTTGTCTTCGGGCAGGCTGGGCATCTTGATGCCTTCTTCGACAGCCTCCCGGTAGGCACGCCACATATTCACGAACTCCTTGGCGAGCTCATGAGGTGGTGGACCGACATAACTTTCAAGAACCACTGTCTTCCCATTCCTTCCCTGGCATCACGTGTTCTCTCCCGCTGATGCCTACTTCTTGCTGAACATTCCTAGACAATACATGACATAAGCCGCGAACAGAACGATCAACGCACCATCGATAATCTCAAGATATGTTGGAGTCAATTGCATTTATCCGGTTTCCTTATTCTCCAGCCGTTCCCTTAACCCGCTGTCTTATCCCGCTGGAGATAGGTGGTGAAGGTCGCCAATTCATTTGAGAGATCCCGTTCGATTTCAACCAGGCCAAAGGCCTTTACCTTTTTCATGATCGCGATAAGCAGTGTTTCGTTCATGCCATGCAGCCGTTCCAGGGAAGCAAAGGCATGAGAGAGGTAACGGTCCCTGAGCCTTTCTGGATAGCGTGAGTACAGACCATACCGATAGAAACCATCGGCCGCCTCGACAAACTTGTTGAAGCTCAATAGAGCCAGCTGGTGCAATGACTGCATTTCCGCAGGCGGGTTGACGATCCGAACCCGCTCAGCCAGGCGCTCCGATTCAGTCAGCAGTCTGCGCGCATCGATATCGATCTGAAATTCCCTGTAGGCATCCACACGGCTGTCGGAGGCGGCTGTGCGGATCATCTGCTGGCCGAGCTGCTCGATCGGATACCAGTCATCCAGGAAGCGTGTCATATCATAGGTCCACACGATCAGATCACGCAGGAAATCAACCGAATTACGCTGGTTGACAGCCGCTGTGTTGAGCTGCGATGCCAACGATTCAGCTGATGCAATCTGGTCCGCCAGCTGGTTGACATTCACCTGGGGCGTGCCTTCTACCGGGTTCCGCAGCAGGGCCAGCATATCCCGTGCTTTTTCGTAACTGTCGACCGCTCCATCAAAAGCTGTGGCGGTCAGGTCCCGCGCCCCGATCTGGCGTGCATTATCGATATCGGTGCGGATCTTCTGAATGCGGGTGTCGGCCGCGGCAATGGCTGTCTCTCGAATTTTGGACATATCCGATTCCACCTTGGCAAGCCCGCGAGCCGCCTCACGATATAAATCCGCATCCGGTTTCAACCGGTCGAGCTGCGGATCGAAATCCACTTTTCCAATATCAGCTCGCAGGCTCTCTGCCGTAAACGGCACAATCCGGAACAGGCCATTTTGCTCAGCTGTATTCACCTGGGCCAGAAGTTTTTCTTTCTGTGTGTTGATATTGTGCAGCTTGGTGGCGGCACTGGCCTTCTGGATTCGGGTCATGCCTTCCTGGTAGAGGGAGAAAACCTGAGGAAGATCCTTGCGCTGAATGGCCTCATCGATCGCCCCCAGGCGGACTGTGGATTCCTGGTGGAGCTTGAGGCCGAAGTCATCCATGACAAAAGTTTTCAGCTGATTGACCTGCGTGTCGTAGTCTTTCCGGACCGCCGCCGCCTGATCTTCGAGTCTGGCAAAAACCTGGTCAGCCTCACCAGAACCTGTTTCGGTTTTCTGAAAAGCTTCCTTGAACTGGCTGGAAGCGAACAGGGCCTCGGCCTCGGCCAGAGTCTGTGAGACCCGCTTGAACTCATCTGTGGCGTAAGTCGCAGCAAAGCTCTGATCCGATTTGGCCACACGCTCCTTCAATGTGGCGATGCCGGATGCGGCGCGGGTATTCCAGGTTCTGGTTTCCGCTGCATGGGCTTTTTCTTCGGCAGAAACCGCAAGGGTCCTGGACTCTTCATACTGGCCCTGGTCCATTTTTTCTTTCGATGCGGTCAGGTCGAGCAGGGCAGCCGCGATCGTCTCTTTATCAAAATCCTGAGCCAGGGCGGCAATGGCGGAATCAGCGGCTTCCTGGGCTTTGTCGACCTGGTGTTTACGGGCAAGGACCGCTTCATCCCGAGCTTCAGTCACTTTGGCCAGCGCAGTTTTAAAATCAGTGGACTGAAATGCTTTCTGGGATTGATCAAGCGCATCCAGAGCCTTGTTCAAAACCGCGGCCGCATACTGCGCAGCGCCTGCATCACGGGCATTCTGAATTTCTTTTTGTGCAGTCGGTGTCAGGCTTTCAGTTTGGGCGCGGTAAGCCTGGCGGGCGGCTTCAACAGCCTTGGGAAGCGCTTTTCCCGCCGCTGCGAGCGCCTCTTTCCAGACACCCTTGGCAGCTTGGGATTGGCCTTCAGCCAGAACCGTCCGGGCATCAGCCAGTGCATCCACCGCATGTTTTTCCGCGCCGGCATCGGCCGCCTCACGGACTGCGGCATCCACCTCAGCCAGACGCTGTTCAGCCAGCTTCCTCATGTTTGCATCCAGCTCGATGGTCTGCTTTTCGGCTTTGTCCAGCGTGGCTTCGGCTTGATCGAACTCCCCGCTGTCAACCTGGCTGGTGGCATCGCTGATCAACCCCTGAATTGCCTGGTATTGCTCCGGCAGGTAGATGTAAGTTCCCTTCTCCTCAGTTGCAAGAAGGTTGGATTCAGCCTCACGATTCCGGACTGCCAGCCCGATTTCACGGGCCATGGCAATCGCCTCCTCGATCGATGACTGGCCATGGTCGATTGCTTCCTGGGCATCTTTGAATAAAAACTCATTGATCTGGATCCTGGCCTGATCCTGATCTGCTACAGCTTTCTTATAGGCCTCCGCCGAAAGCTCACCGGTTTTCCATTTGCTCGATTCATCGATCCGTGCAGTGAGATCAGCCAGCTGCTGCTTGAGGTCTTCTTCGTAGGTCTTCACCTCAGCCCTTACCGAGCTGATCGCATCCTCGGCGCGGAGAAAAGCCTCATCGAACTGGCCATCGCGTATCTTCCCGGCAGCCTCTTCCAGCTTGGATTTGGCTTCATTGATCTTGTCGAGCGCCGCGGATGATTCACCTTCAGCCAGGGATATCAGTCTTTCAGCATGTTGCACACGTGCCTTGGCACGCAGCTCTTTGGTGGTGTCAATCTGGCGTTTCAGATCCTGTTCGATGGATTGTCCCTGCTTGAGAACCGCCACATAGCTGGCCTGGCCGATCAGGTCTCGCGCATGTTGAATCTCCTCCGGGATGCGTGAGGAATCGGGAACATACCTGGTAATTTCGAGATTCTGAGCCTGCTGCCAGGATTGATCGAGCTGCTGGACAAGTTTTTCAGCGCTGTTCTTCTGGATGCGCGCCAGGCCGGTGGTTGCTTCCTGCAGGGCAGCACGGGCCGCCTGGAGGGTGGCTTCATAACCCTGCTCGCCTTCCAGCACCTGAACCTGCGCCTGCATAACAGTCGAGGCATTGCCGATGGCCCGCGAAGCGGAATCGATCAGGCTCGCTTCTTCCGGCGCCAAAGCGCGGATCTGGCCCAGCGCCGCCGTTAACTGGTTCTGAGTGTCGGTCAGATCGGCTTGTTTTTCCTGGACCGCCATCTTGACTGAGGCCAGCCGGGACAGGATCTGCTCGGCCAGCGATTTCGCCTCATCGCTCTTGGCAAAGGCTTCGTCGAAATTCCCGCCATCCCCCGCATTCCGGGAATCGTTGAACGCCTGGTCGGCACGCTTGAATAAATCGGGGAGATAACGGTCCGCTTCCTGGCTCCGGGCCTGCCCGAGGAGCCCTTCAACCTCGGTGTTCTTCTTGCCCAGCTGCCAGTTGTAGTAATAACCACAACCACTCAGGACAAATGTTGAGACCAGGAGCAGAGCCAGCGCACGGCTTCCATGAATGGGGACTCGCAAGTGGAATTTCATGATTTATCCTCCTGATCCATGCGGAACTGGATCGTTATTAATGTGTCGTTAAGATTGATAAGGACTGTATGCCAGCCTTTTTCAACTTTGTAATAATTTTCTTTCTGAGTGTGAGATATTTTTTCGAGGTTGACCACTTTGCGCAACAGATCGGTGATATAGGCTCCATCGATATACAGGTTTCCAAGGAGGTCATACAGATACTGATGCCTCCTGGCAACTTCCGACTTGAGCTGAAGAAACTGCAGCTCTTTCTGGACTGTAACCGTATCGCCTGAGAAGATCCGGCGAAAAGACCAGTAAAACTGCACCCACAATTCAATAAAGGACTTAATCGCGGCAACACATTCCTCGAGATGCTCCCGCTCTTTGGGCGGGATGGCAGTCGATGCACTTTTTTTCGTAGCAGCCATATTCAGAAACAACCTCCGGAGATCCTGCGCCGACCGAGCCATGGCTCGCATCGGGACTCTCCCTCAAACAAAAATATCAGAATGCAAATCCCATGGCTCCCCCAGCGGGAGTGATCGCTTGTGGAACACCAATGCCATACCCCCCCGGCATGCCCATGCCGCCATAACCGCCACCATATCCACCGCCCAATCCCCCATAGCCGCCATAGCCGCCGTAGCCACCACCATATCCGCCATATCCACCCATGAGGGGGTTGCCGCCCTGCAATCCAAGCCCGCTCAAGCCGAGGTTGGACAATGCGCCTGCTGTTCCTGACCGGTATCCGGCAATCTGGACAGCGGACAGCCCACCCGGAAACCAGCTGGCGCTGGCAATCTCTGTTCCCGCCAGAGCCGCCAGCATTTTCCTCTCAAGCTTCACCTTCTTACCGGTGGAGAGGGCCATATCCCATGTCGGAACCCCTTTGGATTCACGCCGGGATTCAAGGTTGTTCGTGTCCAGCCCGGTGGGTGGATCGACAGTATCCTCGAAGGGTTTCAGGTCTTTGCCTTCCGCATTCTGGTAGGAGCGGATGATATCGAGGCTGTCACGCATGATGAAGGCATACATGCGCTTCTCGAGGGAGGTCAGCCGGTAAACCCCGGGAGTGGTGCGCGCATCCGGCTGCCAGGGGATTTCTTCCCCGTCCCACTCCAGAGAAACCAATGGCAATCCAAAGAAGTGCTGGGCGCCTTCCTCATGGTTTCCGATGGTAAACAGCAATCCTTTGAGTTCGTCGTAGTTGGCTGCAGTCCTCGGGCCGATAAAGTCTGTGGAATTCACCAGGACACGTGAGGGAACCCCATCTCTGGGAACTTCATCCCCATGGGTCCCATCATCCGTATTTCCCGGCGCGCATCGTTTT
>LMZT01000052.1 GCA_001567115.1 Candidatus Hinthialibacteria bacterium OLB16
CGTTGTAGGGGCGTTCGCGAACCGCCCCTACGGATATAATGATGCGAAACGCCCCGGCGGTCATCGGTAATCACGATGATTCCATGAATAATGGTTCGGCATGACCACCCAATCGTCCAATTCCATTTAATCATATTTGCCCGCCAACCATGCCCATGAATCCGCCGCCACATTACCCGCGGCTTTCAATCGGATCCCCTCCACACCTCATGCCTCTTCGGCTAATTCTCCGGATACAACCTGTGATATGAATGGATCGACCGGGTTGTGCTCGAGGTACTTTCGGCGGCCCAGGCTGCAACGTTCGCGATACTCACCATAATTCTCCACGATCAGCAGAGCGGCTTCCTCTTGCCGATGCTCCTTGAAGGCACTGGCGATCACTGCGCGTTTCTTCAGGCGGAACTCATCCAGCAGCTGGTGGTACTCCTCTGGCGCACGAGAATCGTTCTCGCTGAAAAACTCGTTTTCCTCAAGCCCCGCTGCCAGGCGTATCTCTTTCAGCCGTGCACGGTATTCTGAATCGAACAGGTGATCGATACGGTCTTCAGTCAAAGTTTCAATGCAGCTGGCGATGAAATAAAAAAGCTCTTCCGGCCCGGGAGATGACAGGAGGCCATTTTTGAAGGCTGTCTGAACTCCACGGCATGATTTCAGGAACTCCTGAATTCTTGAATATTCCGGAGGAAATGACTTGATTAACCGCTCGCCGAGGTTCTGAGGGGTTTCCTTCGCCGGTTTTGGCTGAGGATGCTTTTGTGGGGGAGCCGGCCTGCCCTTTTGGGGAGGGCCCGCTTTCTGGAGGGGTGCGGCGGATCTCCCTGGAGGTGGACCCTGCCTCCTTTTTTCAGCCGAAGGAACAGACTCCCCTTTTCTGACAGGTGCATTCTTCGGATTCGGATTCGAGTTCGGCTTCGGGTTTGAGTTTGGATTTGGGTTGCGTCGATGCTTTCTGGCCATAGATCAGATTCAGGCGACTGAATTTCCCCCATTGTGGGCGATTCGGACCGGATTGGAACGCTGGCTGGAATGAGGCAGGAGCACCGGCCGTGTATCGGAAGTGATCTGCTGGATATTCATGTGAATCGGACCGACATCTCGAATACCGATCATCTCCCGGAGTTCTTTCTGGATAAAGGAACGCAGGTCTTCTGTCAATTCTGGCAAAGGTTCCTGAGCGGTCACCTGAGCTTCCAGCGCAAGCGCCAGCGAGCTCCCTTCGCGATAAACATGCACACGGATATGATTCACGCCCGGGATTCGTGAGGCTTCATGCTCCACAAATTCCGCGATCGTTCCCAGAGGGATGCTCACCACCCCCTGATCCGAGGAAAACAGGTAGAGATCCCCCGCCTGGCGCGGGAGAAAAGTGTGAAGCAATGCCAGCCCGGTAATTCCCCATAAAAACAGATCTGCAAGCCAGAGGAAAACCAATGTGCGCAGGCTCGTGTCCATTCCGGGAAACAGCTGATGAAGGGCCGCCGAGGCAGAACCTGAGGTTAAGAGGGCATAACAAAGCAGACCCGCCAGGAGAACGGCAACTCCCGCCACCAGGTAATGGGCAGCCTGGCTCCATCTGGCCAGCACGCGGAGCAACCGGTAGGAACTCAAGTGCCAGACTCCTGGACATCCTCATAAGCAATCGCGCCGCGTTCAGGCGGAGCCGGCAGGGCGGCCGGTTCGGGCGGACGGAAGATGCCATCGATTTTGACATCCACCCGGGCGACTTTAAGCCCGGTTGAGGCCTCGATGCGCCGGACCACCTTCTCCTGGAACAGGGCGGCCGAGGATCGGATGGAAGGGCCATATCGAACCATCAGGCGCATCTCGATCATTACCATGCCATCGGCATTGAACTCAACATGGACATAACGGTCCACGCCTTTGCGGTTCACCATTTCCACCGGCTCATTGGATATCGGCCCATTGGGCAGGACAAAGACATCCGACAAGGCCAGCTCCGGCAGCACACACAGGCGTGTGATAATCCCCGGGTCGATATAAACCCGCCCCAACTCGCTTTCAAAAAATCCCTTCATGTCGATTCCTCTCGCAAGAAACAATTATGCCTCACTCTGTCAGGATTGTGCAAGAATCTCCTCAACATACCCGGTATGAACGTTCCCATTGATAAAATCCGGGTGATTCATCAGCTTCTGATGGAATGGAATCGTGGTTTGGATGCCCTCGATGACAAACTCTTCAAGTGCGCGCTTCATGCGGGCGATGGCTTCTTCGCGTGTCGGGGCATAGGCAATCAGCTTGGCGATCAGCGAGTCGTAATTCGGCGGGATGCGGTAGTCGGTATAGGCATGAGTATCGACTCGAATGCCTGGCCTCCAGGCTGGTGGAAGGTCTCCAGCCTTCCGGGGTTCGGCGCAAAGGCGCGGGAAGGATCCTCCGCATTGATGCGGCATTCGATGGCATGGCCCTGAGAGATGACATCCTTCTGCCGGTAACGCAGAGGCTCCCCGGCGGCAATCCGTATCTGCTCAGCCACAATGTCGATCCCGGTGACCATCTCGGTAACCGGGTGCTCGACCTGCACACGGGTGTTCATTTCCAGGAAATAAAAATCCCCGCTCGGAGCCAGCAGAAACTCGACTGTCCCGGCGCTGTGGTAATGAACCGAACGTGCGCACTTCACTGCGGCATCATGCAGCCGGGTGCGAACCCTGGGATGAAGATTCGGCGCGGGGGATTCCTCCACCAGTTTCTGGTACCGCCTTTGTGAGGAGCAATCCCTTTCGCACAGGTGGATAATGGATCCTTTGTGGTCTCCGAGGATTTGAACCTCGACATGCCGGCCCTTTTCCACATATTTCTCGACATACACTTCGCTGGATTTAAAGGCCGCGCGGGCTTCCGCCTGGGCTGTGGTGTAAGCATTGGCCAGTGCCGGCTCATTGTGAGCGATGCGCATCCCCCGGCCACCACCTCCTCCGGAAGCCTTGAGGATTACAGGATACCCAATTCCTTTTGCCAGATCTTTGGCTTCATCCAGCGAGCCGATGGCCCCTTCTCCGCCCGGCAGGACCGGAACTCCAGCGTTTTTGGCGATGGCCCGTGCCGACAGCTTGTCCCCCATGCGCGAAATGGTCTCCGGATCCGGTCCGATAAAGCGGATGTTGCAGGATTCGCACACCTCGGCAAAGGAAGCATTCTCGGCGAGAAAACCATACCCCGGATGGATCGCCCCGGCATTCGTAATTTCGGCCGCGGCGATAATGCGTGGGACCGCCAGATAACTTTCAGCTGCCGGCGCCGAACCGATACAGATGTGCTCATCGGCGAAACGGACATGCAGGCATTCACGATCCGCTTCGGAATAGACCGCCACGGTTCGTATGCCAAGCTCCCGGCAGGCCCGGATAACTCTCAGGGCAATCTCGCCCCGGTTGGCAATGAGGATTTTGTCAAACATGTTAATGAATACCAGCC
This sequence comes from Candidatus Hinthialibacteria bacterium OLB16, assembly GCA_001567115.1. Lineage (GTDB taxonomy): Bacteria > Hinthialibacterota > Hinthialibacteria > OLB16 > OLB16 > OLB16. The sequence continues at coordinate 3,442 of LMZT01000052.1, forward strand.
ACCTTGGCTTCTGCACCGGCACGAGAGTTTGTCTGAGTCAAATCGACACCACGCAGAAAACGGCAGGCTTCTTCTGGAGGGACAGGATTGATGTAAAAACCACTCCCCCATTCGAATCCCGCCACGGTTGTCAGTGTGGGAATGATTTCGATATGCCAGTGATAATAAGGTAATTCGCCGCTCCGCGGCGGAGCAACATGCAGCATGAAATTATAGGGTGGGTCATCCAGCACACGCCACAGGCGCATAAAGGTTCTCTGCACCAACCCCGCCAGGTCTTCGAATTCATCGATCCAGAGCATTTCAAAATGAGACAGATGCCGTCTGGGCAGAATCCAGGTTTCGAAAGGAAGCCGTGAAGCATACGGGTTGATCGCAATAAATGACTTGCTCTCTTCGATCAGGCGCAGAGGTTTGCGTTCTTCCTGGCCAATGATATCACAGAAAACACAACGGTCCTTGTAATCATAATAGGACTCGGCTCCTTTGAGCTCCTCCCGAACCCGGATCGGCACCACCGGAGTTGCGATCAGCTGAGTGTGGGGATGCTCCAATGAGGCCCCGGCCGCAGCCCCATGGTTTTTGAAAATGAGCACATATTCGATATCCGGATTCCTCGAGTGTTCCTCGATGCGCAGACGGTAAGCCCAGAGAATTTCCTTGATATGGTCTTCCGGCAGCTGCGCCAGGGAGGTCTGATGCACCGGGGTTTCAATAATGACCTCATGCGCCCCGACCCCATTGATCCAGTCGTACATTCCATCCGCTTTGCGGACCACATCGCCGGAATCCTCGAGGGCGGGAAATTTGTTGGGAACCACCCGAACCCACCAGTCGGCCGCATTCCGGGTGGAGTTCGACGGGCGGAAAGCGAGGGTTTCGCCGGGTGTCTGGTGTTCGTTACCGTAACAGAATGGGCAAGGCCCCCCGGGAGATTCCTCATGAACCATCCGGAAATCCTTGGGGCGTTTGCGGCGTTCCCGGGCCACGATAACCCAGCGCCCGGTTATGGGATCTTTTCTCAGTTCAGACAAAAGTGCCGTCCAATCGATCAGGAGTGTGCCGAGGGGGCAGTCTATGCGAGTGGCCATCCAACGGCAAGAAGTGACTCCGGCAGGCTCCTCATGGATGAAGGTTTTTTGGATTTTCTCACACCCTCGATCCGGATCTCAACAACTTATCCACAAACGCAAAAAAATCCTTGCCAACACCGGTATATCCTTGTTAACCTCAGGGTGAATGGGTGTCGACAGGTGCGTGAACATGGGGTTGACAGTGATCTCACCTTGAGACTATATTTTTTCATTGCGAAGAAGTTTGCGCCGGTCGCATGGCGGCCACCACAAACTCAGGCCGCGATTTTAATGGAGGTGAATCTCGGAATGTTGAGAAGAATCAAAGGTTTCACACTGATCGAGCTGTTAATCGTTATCGCTATCATCCTTATCCTGATTGCTATTGCGCTTCCGAACTTCCTGGAAGCTCAGATCCGTGCTCGTGTCACCAAGGCGATGGGCGAAATGAGGTCTCTTTCGACCGCTGTCTTCGACTACAACACGGCACTGATCAGTGCCAGCAAAGAGGGAATCTTCCCTCCAGGCGGCGGCGTTGCCCAGTTTAACTGGAAGCTTGGACCAATGCCACCAGCGGCATGTCCCCCAATGCTGCAAACAACAATTTCCATGCCTGTTCAGTCATCTGGGTGTCCGGATCTTTCTTTGCCAATGGTGATGTCACCAAAGGCATTACCGCATCCGTCCCACCCACCAACAACACGCATTATGACCTGCGTGTCATGACCTCTCCGATCGAAGCACTCACCTCGGTGCCCCTCGACCCATTCAAGAACGATGGTGGATTCAATTCCCAGTATGATTACTTCGGAGTGAATCTTCGCGACACCTTTGTGTTCCGCAGCCTCGGACCGGATGGCATCGCTGCGGTTGGCTGCGGCGCGCAGGGATTCCGTTGCAACTGCAACCGCTCTGCCAACCCGGGTGCTGCCAACGCCTGTCTGGCATGGAAAGGCGGCTCCGAAAAGGGCGGCCCAAGCCTGAGCCAGACCAGCGGAAATGTGACCATTCCCGGAACCGAGTTCTGCACTGCTTCGCAGACCACCAAAGGCTGCAAGACTCTTGCCGATGCTCTCCGGATCGGTGTTTGCGCGTACTCACCGACCAATGGCACCAAATCGCCTGGCGACCTGTGGAAATCAGAGAATTAAGCCAGGGCCAATTCGGCTTTCGTCCTCACAAGGGCATCTCAGAAATGGGATGCCCTTTTTGTTTTTTTACATCCCACCACAGGCTCTGCCTGAAACTGGATGAGGGTCATCCCTTCTGGAAAAAGTTGTTTTATGATGCCTGCTGCCATGGATGCAACCCTTCTCATTCCAGCTCGTGACGAATGTGAGGCACTGCGAACTCTCCTGCCTGAGATTCGCGAGGTGATGGATCCCCTCGGAATCACTTATGAAGTGATCGTGGTGGATGATGGCAGCCGGGATGAGACATGGGAGCTGCTTCGCAGCCTGTCATCCGGATGGCCGAATCTCACAGGCATCCGCCTGCGGAAAAGCGCCGGCCAGACCGCCGCCCTCCAGGCCGGCTTCGATTACGCCTGCGGGGAGGTCATCATCACTCTGGATGGTGATGGCCAGAATGATCCAAAAGATATTCCTGTCCTGCTTGAAAAACTGGCGGAAGGCTATGACCTGGTCAGCGGCTGGCGCAGAGACCGCAAAGACAAGGGCTTTTCCCGTGTGCTTCCCTCCATGATCGCCAACCGGTTTATCCGTTTCTGGACCGGCTCCCGCCTGCGCGACCAGGGGTGCGGCCTGAAAGCCTACCGCCGCCCGATTCTGCAAGGGCTTTCGATGCTGGGCGACCAGCACCGTTATATCGCTGCCCTGCTGGAGGGCCTGGGGAGCCTCTGTCGCCGAAATCCCTGTCAACCATCGCCCACGCTCCACAGGCCGGAGCCATTACGGCTGGGGGCGTGTTCCGCGGGTCCTTCTGGATCTGCTGTTTCTGAAGTTCATACTCAGCTATTCGCTGCGCCCGCTGCACCTGTTCGGAGGCGGGGGGTTCCTCGCTCTGTGTGCGGGATTCCTGGCCTGCCTGGAAGTTTCTTATGCCAAGCTGGTTCATCAGGTTCCAGCTGCCGACCGCCCCCTGCTGCTGCTCGGTGTGCTGCTGCTCCTGGTCGGGATGGTCCTGATCACTCTCGGCATCCTGGCGGAGCTGCTGGTACGGAATTACTATCAGATGGGCGGCATGCGCTCCTACTGGGTCAGGGAAAGACTGGCCGCCGATGATCAGGCGGACAGGCCCTGACCCCGCACCATCTCTCTCACCGTCTACACTTCCCCTCCCATGGAGCCTAAGATGCCTTGATCAAGGTGGGCGAGTGCTCCAGTCCAGAATCCAAAGGAGGTTTTCCATGAAGTCAATTTCCAGAAGAAATTTCATCAGCAAATCGGCTGTCGCCGCTGTCGGGGCGGGACTGGCCGGCCAGGCAGTGACTGCTCTGGCAGAGGATGCGAAGGTGTCGGCCAATGACAAAATATCAGTCGCACTGATCGGCTGTGGCGGACAGGGACGCGCCGATCTGAATGCCTTCCTGCGCTCTCCCGAGATCGAGTGCCTGGCCCTTTGCGATGTCGATCCCACTCATCTCGAAAAAGCCCAGAAGGGTGTCGAAGACAAAACAGGCAGAAAACCGGATGGCCACAAGGATTTTCGGGAAATTATCGACCGCAAGGATATCGATGTGGTCATCGTGGCCACTCCCGATCACTGGCACCCGATCCCGACCATGCTGGCCTGCCAGACGGGCAAGGATGTCTATGTCGAAAAACCTCTGTCGGTTTCCATCGGAGAAGGGCGTGCCATGGTCAAGGCTGCCCGCAAGCACAACCGTGTGGTTCAGATGGGCACCCAGCAACGCAGCGCCGGGCATTTCAAGGATGCGGTCGCCTTTGTCAAATCAGGCGAGCTCGGCAAAATCCGGCTGGTTCGGACCTGGGCCTACCTCGACTGGAAAGGCGAGCTTCCCAAGGTCGAAGACAGTGATCCTCCCGAGGGAGTCGATTATGACATGTGGCTCGGGCCAGCCCCCAAGCGCCCCTTCAACAAGCGCCGCTTCCACTTCGATTTCCGCTGGTACTGGGATTACTCCGGGGGTCTGATGACCGACTGGGGCGCTCACATGATCGACATCGCCAACATGGGCATGGATGTCATCTCTCCCAAATCCGCGCTTTCGATCGGTGGCAAGAATGGCTACCCGGATGATGCCATGGAGACCCCGGACACTCAGCAGGCCATCCTGGAATACGATGCTACACCATGATCTGGGAGCATGCCCTGGGCATCGGCCGTGGCCCCTGGGATCGCGAGCATGGGATCGCCTTCCATGGCAACAATGGCATCCTGGTGGTCGATCGGAATGGCTGGGAGGTCTTCTCGGAAACCGATGCTGTCAAGAAAGCCCGTGAATTCAAAATGAAGCCGGTCCCGCACCATTCCGCATCCGAAGATTTCCACATGGCGCATGTCCAGAACTTCATCGACTGTGTGAAAAGCCGTGAGAAACCAAACTCCGATGTCGAAATCGGACACAACTCGATGATCGCCTGCCATCTGGCCAATATCGCCTTGCGAACCGGGCGGCGGATCATCTGGGATCGGGAAAAAGAAGAGATTGTCGGTGATCCCGATGCCCAGAAATATGTCCTTCGTCCCTACAGGGAGCCTTGGAAACTGCCCGAGGTCTGACCCTCAGGAGGGGACAATCGCCTGAGCTCCTGTCCGAAGGCACAGTCAACTCAAATCATTTGGGGGGTGGCCAGCCAGCCACCCCCCTTTCTTCGCTGAAAGACCTTTCCGATTTGAGAGCCAGCTCCTCCTGGAAAATTCCGGAGGCTGAAGCCGGTTCTTTCAGGATTAAAATCCAGATGGAAACCTTCAGGAATAAAAGTAGCAGAATCCCTATTGTTTGCCTGTGCGGGAATGATATAGTTCTTCTTAATGTAAGTCTTGAAGTTCAACTTAATTGGAGGAACCCCATGAAATTCGGAAAAATCAGCACCGTGATGTCACTCGTCGTGATCCTGACCCTGAGCCTCTTCACCATCGGATGTGGTGGATCTGAGCCAGCCAAACCAACACCGCCACCACCGGCGGCTCCAGCAGCACCAGCAGCACCAGCGGCACCAGCAGCACCGGCAGAACCTGCCGCTCCAGCGGCACCGGCAGCTCCAGCAGGTGCGGTTTCCGGAGCAACCAAGTAACAGAGTTGAACGATTCCGGCGCTTGACAGCTGCGCTGACCAGATTCACTGATCAAGCGGCGGTCTGATTCGCACCGGCAATCCTCAACCATACTGATGAAAGCGTGACTCGATCCGGGGTTTCCACTCCGGGTCGAGTTTTTTTATGAGAGATATCCACAATCAGCTCCAACCCGGAAGGCTTCCCTTGTCCACCTGATCTTTTGCTGCTGAAATTCCGCTATAAGCAGAATCGTGCAAAGACAATCCCGAGCCGGACAGCCACAAGTCCCAGGAACACACTCCCGAAGATATTAGCCATCGCCAGGAACCAGCCCCCATCCTCTAATAACGCATGGGTTTCATATTCAAAAGTGGAAAAGGTGGTATAGGCTCCGAGAAATCCGACTGCCAGCAGCAATCGGATCTGGTCGGATGATGGAAAGTACTTGTCACCCACCAGGGTCGCCAGAACTCCGAGAACAAAGGAACCGGAGACATTGATGATGAAAGTTCCATAAGGGAATGAAATCCCAAGCAGACTCGCACTGAATCGAGCCAGCAGGTAACGGCAGATCGAGCCGAAAAATCCACCGATCCCGACCAGAGCACACGCATACATTTCCCTCATGTTTTCTCTCCGGCAATATAACGGATCACCTCAACCTTTTCCGTGGTGACCAACCCTTCCTGAACCATTTCATCAATGACAGGCATGAATGTGTCTATCTTTCCTGAAATTCATAATCCCTTGGAAGAGCGTGCCGTCGGCCAGGTTTCGAGAGCAGTATGGTAGCGATATGCGGGTTTGATTCAATTCGACTTTGTTCGGAATCAAGAAGGGAAGAGCACCAATTTGGGCCACCAGGGACTCGAACCCTGAACCAACGGATTAAGAGTCCGCTGCTCTACCACTTGAGCTAGTGACCCGTTCGGTTTGTATCCGTTTTCGGCTACGTTGTCAACTGTTCAGAAATCGTTCCCGGGGGCTTGAGTTTCCATCCCGGATACGGAAACCTTCCACCAATTCCCTTTTCCTGATGGAGGCCTTTTTTTCATGACCACCGAACGAAAAACCATCCATGTCGTCTGCAATTCCCACTGGGACCGCGAGTGGGTTTATCCCTTCGAGGAAACCCGCCTTCTGCTGATCGACTTCATGGACAACCTGCTCAAGCTGCTCGATACCGATCCCGATTTTCATTCCTTTACATTCGATTCCCAGACTGTCGGGATCGAGGATTATCTCGAGCTGCGCCCTGAAAAACGTGAAACCATCGAAAAGCATGTCCGCTCCGGCAAACTGATTGTCGGTCCATGGTATTCGCTGCCGGAAGAATACATTGTCAATGGGGAATCGCTGGTCAGAAACCTGGTGCTCGGCCATCAGGTCGCTCAATCACTCGGGAAGGTCTCCAAGATCGGCTACACCCCGTTCAGCTATGGCCAGACCTCCCAGATGCCGCAGATTTACCAGGGCTTCGATATCGACACGATCATTTTTTACCGCGGCATCAACACACCCAAAAGTGAGTACATCCTGGAAGGGCCGGATGGCAGCCGCCTGCTGGGCATGAGATTCGGCTGCATGAGCCGTTTCAGCTACTACATTTATGTCTATCGGGTGCTTAGATATGGCTCGGATAATGTCTATGCCCGTTATGACTGGGACCGCGGAGCCGCCCCTTTCCGCCTGGCTTCGGAACGCAACCCGCGGGGCCATTACTACATACTCGATAACGACAAGAAACAATGGAACAATGCACCGATTCGTGAGCAGCTGCTCAAACTGGTGGAAGATGAATCGAAGCATTTCTCCACCAGCCACATCTGCTGCATGCAGGGATTTGACTCTTCCGACCCCGACCCGAAAGAAAGCGAAATCCTGAAGTTGTGCCAGGAGCTGCTGCCGGAGCACACCATTCAGTTCTCTACCCTTGAAACCTATATGGAGGCGATGCGCCGTGAGGTCAAAGATCCGACTGTTCTGACCGGTGAAAGCCGCGATCCTGGATCCACCGGAAAATGGACCCACCTGTTCGGTGATGTGATCAGCGCACGCCCCCGCCTGAAACGCGCCAATCACCGTGCAGAGGTGAATCTGCAGCGCCTGGCGGAACCCTGGAGCCTGATCGGCTCCCTGGTGGGGGGAGAGTACCTCAAAACGGCGCTGGATCGCGCCTGGCGCCTGCTTCTCCAGAATCACCCCCATGACACCATCACCGGCGGCGGAATCGATCAGATGGAAAAAGATTCTCATTTCCGCTTCGATCAGATCGATACCATCTCCCAGGGCCTTGCCCGAAGAGGTTTGCAAGCGGTTCAGATCGCCATCGACAACTCCGACCTTTCACCCCGAGACAGTGTTCTGACTGTTTTCAATGCCTGCCCCTTCCCACGCTCCGGTGTCGTCTCCTGCTATATCGATATGCCTCAGAATATGGATTATGAGGCCTTTGCTCTGGTCAGTCCGGATGGCAAAGAACGCATCCCGCTGCAGACCAAAGAGCGTTTCCCGGCGGGAGTGCTGGTTCGCAACCTCCAGGATATCTCCATCGAGCTGCGTGTTGACCGGGTCTTCTGCCATGCAGCGGTGGGCGAGATCCCGGCTTTTGGATATAAGACCTATCACATTGTTCGTGCGGATGCTTTTCCATGCCTTCCCCCGACCCTGGCCCCGGAATCACAGGTGCTCGAGAATGAATTTCTGCGTGTCGCATTCAACCCGGATGGAACTCTGAATCTGCTGCACAAAGAAACTGGCCATGAATACTGCGGGCTGCATTACCTCGAAGATACCGGCGAGACCGGCCACTCCTGGGTGCACATGGAACCGGAATCGAATCTCACCCTCACTTCGCATGGTTTCCCATGCTCGATAGCTCTCGAAGAAGCAGGGCCGCTGCTGGCACGGATGCGTGTCGATTATTTCCTCGAAATCCCCGAGAGTGTCGAAGATGAACCCGGCCTGGATTTCCGTGAAGGGGACATGAACCACACACGCCGCACCCAGGCAACAAAAAAGATGGCCGTCACCAGCCGCTTCACTCTGCGTGCAGGTTCGAGGCGGCTGGATGTGACCACCTCATTCGACAATCAATGCAAACACCACCGTCTCCGTGTCGTTTTCCCAACCCGGCTGGAATGTGACCGGACCGATTCCGAAGCGGGATTCGATGTCATTTCCCGTGATATCCATGTCAAAGAGGGAAATGCCTATTACGGCCGCCCCAACCCGCAATATCCGATGCACCGGTTCGTGGATATGAGCGATGGAGCGAAAGGCCTGGCGATTCTCAACAACTCCGGGCTTCGGGAGTATGAAGCCATGGATCGAAACGAACGTCCTCTGGCGATCACCCTTCTGAGGGCTTTTACCTTCCGGAATTCACCGGTGTTCGGACGCTGGGAAACCTGTCCTGAAATGGAAATGGCCCAATGCCTTGGGTCTTATGAGTGGACCTACAGCATCTACCCCCACAAAGGAGACTGGACAGAAGGGGTCTATGGGCAGGCCGAAGACCTGAACCTCCCACTGGAGGTAGCTCAGGCAGGCCCGCATGAAGGACATCTGCCCAAAAGCCTGTCTTTCATCGAAGTTTGTGGAAAGAACCTTCAGATTGCTGCCCTCAAACAGGCTGAAGATCGGCCAGGCTCCATTGTCCTGCGCCTGTTCAATCCAACTGAGCAGGCGGTTGAAGGAGCCATCCGCCTGTTTAAACCGATACATGAAGCCTGGCTGCTGAATATGAATGAAGAACGCCGCGAAAAACTTAACAGCAAAGGTGAAACCCTCTCCATCCAGGTTCCGAAAAAGAAAATTATGACTGTCGAACTGGTGCTCTGACAGTTCTTCGAAAAGTAAAATGGCCGATGGGATGACATCACGTGAAAGATTGATGGCCACCCTTCGGGGTGATCCGGTGGATCGTCCAGCCGTTTCATTCTATGAAATCGGCGGGATTCCGATGGATCCATCGGATCCGGATCCCTTCAATATTTACAATGATCCCTCCTGGCAACCATTACTTTCACTTGCCGAGGAAAAAACCGACCTGATCCGGATGCGGTCTCCCCACATGCAGCCCTCCCCGGACAACTGCCACGATGAATTTTTCCGGTCACACAGGGAGATTGTGAATGGCAGCTGGATTACCCGCAATGAACTTCACATCTGCGGCAGAACTCTGGCCGAAGTGATTCGACGCGATCCCGGCATCGATACCAACTGGACCATCGAACACCTGCTCAAGAGTCCCGAGGATCTCGAACTCTACCTGCAGGTTCCGGATGAGGCTTTTGAGTGGATCCCCACTGTCAACAACCTGATCGAGAGCGAACAGGAGGTGGGTGAACGCGGGATTGTCATGGTCGATACCTCCGATCCCCTCTGCAATGCCGCAGCCCTCTTCTCCCTGCAGGATTATCTGCTGGTGGCATTCCACCGCCCGGATCTGTTCCACCGGCTGCTGGAGAAGTGCTCACGCGCCCTCTATCCCCGGATCGAAAAAGTCAGCCGTGAATTCCCCGGCAGGCTGTGGCGGATCTATGGCCCTGAATACGCCACTGTTCCTTACCTGCCGCCACGGCTTTTCGAGGAGTATGTGGAGCGTTATACCACACCGATTGTACAGGCCATTCAAGCCCATGGAGGCTATGCACGCATCCATTGCCATGGACAAATCCGGGATGTGCTCCCATCGATCAGCCGGATGAATCCCGATGCCCTCGATCCGATCGAGCCGCCAGCGCAAGGGGACATTTCACTCCGTGAAGTTCGTGAACAATATGGGGATCAAATGGTTCTTTTTGGAAATATTGAGGTGAGCGATATCGAGAATATGGATCCCGCGGAATTTGAAGCAAAAGCCCGCCAATCCATCCATGAGGGAACTGCGGGGACCGGCCGAGGATTTGTCCTGATGCCAACCGCCTCTCCCTATGGGCGAACCATTACCGGGAGAACCCTGCTGAATTACCTCACATTGATCCGGCTGATCGGGGCCTGATTTTCCCATGCTGATAGGCTTGACCGGGAAGTTCGAAGCGGTGACTATCTCTCTTTGGTGCATTTTCCCGGCGTTTCAATGCGAGAAGTGCCCCTTTCGGTAACTTCATACCAGGAGTGTGTTCAACGCCCCGTGTTTCGATCCGTCAACATCCCACCCGATCTCCTGAAGATCGTGAATTCCGACACCTGGTTTTCTCCTGAAGGGCCAAATGCCTCAGTTCTTGCCCTCACCTACACTGGAGTCATCACCTTTATCAGCCTGATCGGGCTGTTTCTCTACAGAATCGCGGTCACCGACCATGTCGGGAATGAAATCCAGTCCATGCGCGATCGTTTGAGCCGGGTATTCCACTCCACCCTGGTCGTGCGCCTGTGCATGCTGCATATGCTCCTGGTGATCCCTCTGATTTTTTATGTCAACACCAAAGAGCATTACTGGACTTCCAAGCATACCACGCTGCTTTTTATGGCCTGCCTGGGGTTGGGGGGATGGCTTGCGGTGAGGGGGTCGGTTCCTCGCTTCCGGATGCCCTATACCTGGCCGATCGCATTGATCACTCTGGGCGGGTGTCTCTCGATGTTCTGCGCGGTGAATATCGCCGAAGGAATGGGCGATCTGTTCGCAATTTTTGCCAGCGCAGCTTTGACCTTTCTGGCCACCCAGGTTTTCAGCACCTCCAAGCGCCTTCACCTGGTGGGTATCATCTTCGCCACTGTCGGGTTGTGCATGTCCATGTATGGGCTTTGCCAGGCGTACCTGCTGCTGCCGCTCGATTTTGTCTATGCCCTGGATACCCGGGCACCGGTCTCCACCATCGGAAACAAGAACTATGCAGCATATTTCCTGGACTTGAGCATCCCCATTACAGTGGCTCTGGCGATCTGCCGCCGCAACCCGCTGCAGACCATTTTCGCCCTGATCATCTACTTCATCTGCCGCTGGCACTTCGTCCTGTGTGATACCCGTGGTGGAACCATCAGCATGACTGTGGGAATCCTGCTGACCACCCTTGTTGTCGCAAAATACCATGGGGCACGATTCCGCCTGTTTCTCTACCTGATTCTGCTCGAACCACTCCTCTGGTCGGCAGTCAATGCCCCCGACCTCCATTATGCCGACACCCAGTATTGGGGGCGCATGTTGAACCTTGGGGGCGACCGCCGCGCCATCAATGTCGCTGCCCAGAAGGTCTGGGCTTCCGCACCGGAAGAACTGCGCAATGCCCTCACCGCCGGACACCTCACCCAGTGGTTCATGAAGGGGAATGAATACCTGCTCGGCCTGCAGTGGCGTGTACCGGCATTGCTGTGCGGGATCATTCTGGCTCTCGGGATCTTCTGGTTACTGGTGACACGGATCAAAGACTGGCGGATTCACCTCGGTGGGGCTGCAGTGCTGGCCTTCCTGCCTTACTGGTTCGTGGTCTGGGGAACATTCCCGAACAATATCGCCAACTCACACAATGTTCAGATGATCGTCACAGGTGTCGAACAGGCCGATATCCCTTACAAGGAAATCGCCTCACAGATCATTGGCCAGTATGCTCCCGATATCCTGCGGGCTGCGATTCCGTATAACAACACCTTCCTCGCCAAACAGGTGGATGTCGCCGCCATGTTCTCATTTTCACTGCTCATGTGCATGGTGGTCTTTCTTCTGTTTCGATGGTTTGACCGTGAGGAGGGATGGCTGCCGGGGCTGGCGTGCATTTCAACCATTTCGCTGTGGTATCTGGTGTACCTCATGCTGGGCGCAGAAGGCCGTCCCATCGCCCACATGTTCAAACTCCTTTTTTCACCACTCAGCCATGCCTGGCCGATCGAACTGCAGCACCTGACAAAACATTACAGCCTCCTGGCCCTTGTCTTCAGCGCATTCTCGTTCGCCATGGTCAGCCTGATCAGCCTGGGGTTCGCGATTATTTCCATGCAATACATTCCGGCCCATTTCTCCGAGAAAGAAACCCGAGACCTGGCCAGCAAAGGGATTCAGTATGGAAAGATTGCAGCCGGGGTCCTGGTGGTCCTTCTGCTGCTTGGCGTGTGGTTCCATCCACGCATTGTGCGGGTCCGCCAGGAAATTTACCGCACCTCGGATGAGGGAATTGTGCGCGCCCTTTTCCATGGAGCTCATGCCTATTTCAATACCCAGGGGCAGATAAAAGGTGAAGACATGGATGGCCCGATCGGGTTCCGCCTGGAGATCTACCAGGGGACTCTTCGCAAAATGCGTGATAATCCCATCCTGGGGGTTGGGCCTGGAAATTTCAAAGTCATCAACCCTCACCCCAAATACGAGACTGCCTTGGAAAGGCGAATTCTCGGGAAAGAGGTTCTTGGAAGGCATCCCCATAATGACTTCCTCGAAGATGCCACCGACAGCGGCAGCATCGCCCTGCTCGGAATGATCTGGCTGTTTGGTGTCTGTGGGCTGATCCTTTTTCGTTGCCTGCGCTTCATTCATCCCCCCAGCAATGGATCGGATATTTTCACCAACACCATCACCTGGGGATTTGTCTGGGCCATGACAGCCATTGTCATCCATGCCCAGTTCGAAATGCCACTGCTGCAGCCTTCTTCCACTTATCCGGCCTGGATGCTGCTGGGCATCTGCTACCAGCTCTGGAGAATCCAGCGACGCAGGGCACTGGCTGTACGCCTCGATTCGCCACTGCTGCTCAGCACAAGCAACGAGCTGCTGGCCGAAAGAGTGCTTGGAGATAAAAAAATTGAACTGGGCAGCGCGGCGGTTTATGAACTCCCTCCAGTCAGGCCGGAAGCCTCCATGCCCTGGAGTGGAATGCCTGGCTGGATTTCCTGGCCGGTTGTCGGAATTGTCGTGACACTCCTGATGGGAAGTGTTTTGATGCGCCAGTTTGTCGGTGAAATGTGGCTGCGCTGGGGGATGATTTTCAGCGAACCTGGTGTTGAACGCTACGACTATGTCTTCAAATGCATGGACAAATCCGAGCATATCTACCCGCTCGAAATGGAAACCAATTACATCCTTGGAAGATACTGCATCGATGCGACCTCAAAAGTGTTCCGTGCCTGGCAGATCAAAAACCGCCCGGATATCTTCAGTGAGGCGGAGCGGGCCGAAAACGAGAAAGACATCCAGGAAATCCGTCGGCAATACCAGCTCGATGTCGACAAGATCGTGGATTATGCCCAGCTCGGCATCGATGTGCATAAGCGCGATATTTTCATGAATCCGAACTACAAATGGGCTCATAACAACATGGGTGTCCTTTATGACAAAATGACCCAGATTTATGACACCCTGCGGTTAACGCCAAAGACCCGGCACAAAAGGCCGAATACCTGAGCGAAGCACGTGAAGCGGAACAAAGCTCACGCAACTGCTACAGCATCGCCCTCGAAATCGATGACCTTCAGGTGTATGCACTGTATAACCTGGGGCATGGGGCGCTCCGGGATAACAACCTGGCGCTGGCGGTCAAGTATTTCGAACGCACCCTGCTGGCCGATCCCAATCGAGGCGATGTCAACTTCTTCATCGCCAAATGCCGATTCGGGCTGCATGACCTTGCCGGTGGCCTTGAATCCCTTGAAAAACTCTTCGCCTGGACCGATATCCGCAAGAGCAACAAGATAGACGATTACCAGAAGCGGGAAGCCGAATCGCTCCTTCAGGAACTGGCACGATTCTCTGTCACATCCGGTGATCCATCCATTGGATATCGTGCATCACAGATATTATCCAAGCGATACGACCGTTGCACCTATCTCCCGCTGCTGGCTCATGCTGCTGTCGACTCAGGGAGCGCCGAGGAAGCTCTCGGCCTAGTCAACACGACTCTTTCAGAGTGTGGCAACAAGATTTCCTCCGAGGTGGTGTTTGCCCAGGCAAAGGCCTACTGCCTGCTGAAAAATGCCACCGCTGCAATCAGCTCCCTGGATACCCTGATGCGTTCTGGAGCTGGTGAGATCTTCCGGCCTGAAATCACACGCGATAAAGCCTTCGACTTGATCCGCGAACAGCCGATTTACCGCAATATCATGAAAGCCAAAGTAGCGCCCAAACCGGCGCCGAAACCCGCGGTTCAACCGGTACAGCCACCGATTGCAGCACCTCCGCAACCTCCCGCACCGGCCGAGGCGAAACCGGAAGTCAAAACAGAGACCGCTGCGGTTCAGCCCCAGCAGGCTTCACCGGCTCCATCCGCCCCGGTTCATAACACCAGCCCGCCAAAATAAAGAAATTGAGATCCCGGGTGGCTCTTCCATGAGCCACCCGGATGAATAGGCTTATTGGCGCATTGCTGTTTCCGTTCCCTTCAACGTCATTCTCGCGAAAGCGGGAATCCAGTATCTATCCGGTGTGCCTGGAGTTCCCGGGCGCCATGAATGTCGCCCCTGCACCTGGGAGGAGCCTATTCCCATGCATCTGCTTCTGGCTCCCCGGTCAAGCCGGGGATGACGGTTTGCAGGTTGGGGATGATGGTTTGTAGATAGGGTATCTGGAGCACTTGGGCTTGGGATTCCCCCGAATCCCGGAAATATGGTACAATTACCCATTCATGCGCGGAGAGGTTCTCTCAGTCCTCTCGATCGAAGGAACAAACCCCTTCAATGATCAGAATCTTTCTGTTCCGGACAAAACTGCTCTCACAGCAATTTGCCCGGACTGAAAGGACCGCTCCCGTAAAAAGCGAGTGAGCCGTTTTCCCCAAGCTCCGCTGAAAACTTACCCATATATGAAGAGGAGTGATCCACTATGCCGTTAGTACCCATGAAGCAGGTCCTCGATGAAGCCGCCAAAAAAGGCTATGGAGTCGGGGCTTATAATGTCAACAACATGGAACAGATTCAGGCCATCATGCGTGCCGCCAGTGAAACCAAATCGCCGGTTATCATTCAGGCTTCACGCGGAGCTTTACAGTACTCGAACCTGATCTACCTCCAGAAGCTGATGGAGGCCGCCGCCATCGAAAACCCGGATATCCCCACTGTCATGCACCTTGACCATGGCAACTCGCTGGACACATGCAAAACCGCGATCGGCCTCGGCTTCACCTCGGTGATGATCGATGCCTCCCTGGAGGCTGATGGAAAAACCATAGCCTCCTATGAATACAATGTCGAAACCACACGCAGTGTTGTCGAGTATGCCCATGAACGCGGTGTGACTGTGGAAGCCGAGCTGGGCTGCCTGGGTGGCATCGAGGATGGCCATGGAGCCGGGATTGCAGCCGATGATGCAACCCATCTCACCGACCCGGACCAGGCGGTTGAATTTATCCAGAAGACCGGCTGCGACTGCCTGGCAGTGGCCATCGGCACCAGCCATGGCGCTTATAAGACCATGCGCTATGACAAAGAAGGCAATGCCCTGCCCCCGCGCCTGGCGCTGGATCGTGTCGAGCAGGTCGAGCAGAAGTTAGCCGCCGCGGGGTATCCCAATTACCCCCTGGTCATGCATGGCTCTTCCAGCGTGCCTCCCGAGCTGGTGGACATTGTCAACAAGTATGGCGGGAAAATGAAAAAGACCATGGGCATCCCCATGCAGGATATCCAGTGGGGCATCCAGCGCGGTGTCCGCAAGATCAATGTGGATACCGATGGACGCATCGCCATTACCGGCGCAATCCGCAAAGTCTTTGCCGAAACTCCTGAAAAATTCGATCCGCGCGATTATCTCAAACCGGCGCGTGAAGCCCTCTACGAGCTCATCAAACAGAAGATGATCGACTTCGGCACCGCCGGCCATTCCGGGGATTACAAGTGCATGAGCCTTGAGGAAATGGCCAGAACCTACAAAAAGTAAAATCCGTTATCGCTTCTTCTGAAGCGATGAAGTCAACTCCCCGGGGCACCCTGAAGCGCCCCGGGGAGTTTTCATTTCAGGGGTGGGAACTGGAGACTGTGGTTTCTGCAGCCGGCCTTTTTTTTCTGCTCAAGGTAGTTCAGCGCCTGGACATAAGCACGCGCGCTGGTGGTGATGATATCCGGGCCGGATGCACGGCTGATGGCGCGATAAGGGCCTTCTTCAAGGGTCAAGGTCACATTTCCCTGGGCATCGGTCCCTCCGGTGATGGCCGCGATCCGGTAATCCACCATCCGGCTCGGGGTGCCGGTAATCTTTTTGATGGCATTGCAGACAGCATCGACCGGCCCATCACCTGTTGCGGTTCCCTCGAGTATCTCCTCTCCCTTGCTGAGGGTTACGATCGCACGCGGCGTTTCCTTCAGGCTGGTGACAGTCTGGAGGTACTCGAGCTGGTAGGCCTCAGCCCCCTGGGCCATATCGACATTCTGGACACGGATCGCGATCGCCTCGAGATCCTCGTCGAAGATCTCCTTTTTCAAATCTGCAAGGTCTTTGAATTCGGCGAAAGCATTCTCTATCTGGTCCGGCGAAAGATCGAATCCAAGTTCGCGGATTCGATTGATAAAGGCATGCCTGCCGGAATGTTTGCCCATGACCATGCTGATCCCGCGCCAGCCGACTGATTCAGGGGTCATGATCTCATAAGTGTTCTTGTCTTTGATCATGCCATCCTGGTGAATGCCGGCTTCATGCGCAAAGGCATTGCCACCCACAACCGCCTTGTTGGGCTGAACCACGATTCCAGTCAGATTGGATACGAGACGGCTGGCACGAAAAATCTTTTCGGTTCGAATCCCGGTCTCGAAACCGAAGAATTCCTGGCGGGTCCTGAGGTTCATCACAAATTCTTCAAGGGACCCATTGCCGGCACGCTCGCCGATTCCATTGATGGTGCATTCCACCTGACGTGCACCGGCCCGGACAGCTGCAAGGCTGTTGGCGACTGCGAGGCCGAGATCATTGTGGCAGTGCACACTGATGACCGCCTGATGAACATTGGGAACATGCTCGAAGACATACTCGATCAATCCCCCGTATTCCCAGGGGTTGCTGTATCCGACCGTATCGGGAATGTTGATAGTCGAGGCTCCCGCTTCGATGGCGCGTTCGACAATCTCACAGATATAGTTCCGGTCGGTTCTGGCCCCATCTTCGGTTGAAAACTCGACATCCTCGCAATAATCGCGCGCCCGCTTGACCGCATCCACCGCAATCTGGATCACCTGCTGCGGGCTTTTGCGAAGTTTCTTTTCGAGGTGAATCTGGCTGGTGGCGATGAAGGTGTGAATCCGTGGTTTGGGGTTTACCTGGACCGCTTCCCAGCAACGGTCGATATCGGCAGCAAGCGCCCGCGCAAGCCCGCAAATAGTCGGCCCCTGGATCTTTTCGGCAATCGCACGGACCGCTTCGAAATCTCCATCAGAAGAAATCGGAAATCCCGCCTCGATGATATCGACCCCCATTTCGGCGAGGACTGAGGCAATTTCGAGTTTCTCTGAGGTATTCATGCTGGCTCCGGGGGATTGTTCGCCATCCCGGAGGGTGGTGTCGAAGATGCGGATGTATTTGGAATCGATGGGTCTTTGAGTCATTTTCTTATCTCTCTTTCAAAGGGTGCCGCCGGTGTGAGACGGCATAGTATCGGGACGATAGCCAGGCATCGCCCTTGTGAGCCAGGTCGCTCAGGCCATCTTCATCACTGGATAGTCGTGGCATCCGTCTCACCTCCTTTCCGTATCCCTGTCCCCCCGCATCCAGGCGAGAGGGCAAAAAATTAAAAAGCCCCTGAGTTTTTCCAACCCAGGGGCGAGTTTTTCCCGCGGTACCACCCTGCTTCAGATGAAGGCTGTATCTCCTTCATCCCTCTTGAAAGCTGTCACGGGCCAACCCGTCCGCTTCTACTGAGGAGACACTCCTGTTCGCAGCGGAAGCTCCGAGGCGAGTTCGGAAGATGTTCCCCGGGCCTCACACCACAGCAGCCCTTCTCTCCTGGGGATGAAAACTTCCTACTACTCCTCATCCACGCTCTTATTTTCAACCTACCATGATGGAGCCATGGGAGTCAAGACAAAAGATTTTGAAAATCCGGCCTGTCAGAAATGGCGGATATAACGGATGTTCAATCTCTCCCCTTCCGCACGATTCTCCGCGTCGGTTTCAAAATAGAGGTTCAGGAACAAGTGATTATCCTGGTTGAAAGAATAAAGCAGGCCCGGACCGATGGCGAACACCTGCTCCTGGCTGTGGGGAATGTCACGTCCATTGATCTTTGAATCAGTGATCTGGTCGAGGAAATAACCATTGAGGCCAAGACGCAGAGTCTTGGGAATCACCTCATAGTCCGTGGTGAAATTGACATGAATCGCCTGCCCGGGCTGCATATCCCGGGCGCCAGGATAAAGATTCTGGTTGGGGCTGTCATTCTCTCCATTCCAGAGATAGTGCACACGCCACGAGGTGGTCCACTTTGGTGTCAGGAAATAAGTTCCAGCCCAGTAAGGATTAAACGAAAACAGATTACTGCCTGGATTGAGTTCAAGGTCGTTGTCGTATTCCCCGGTTGGGAGAATCAACTGAAACTCGATCCGGTGCATGAAAATCGGGCCATCCTTCCCCATGACTGGATCCCATTGCAGATAAGGTCCCACCCACAGGTCACCGATGCCGAAGCTCTCTTCGTTCAAGAAATCTGATGCCCCGGTATCCAGATCCAGCCAGACTTCGGGAACAATGACATTCAGGCCAAGCTTGCTCCCGCACGGGCCATCGGTATTGGACTGGTAGATGAACTGGCTCAATCCGATCCAGGCATCCAATTCATTGTTATCCTCGAACCCAATCGGGGCTGTTCCGGGCTGCCCACCAAAACCGGAAGCGAAAGATTCCCTCCATGGGAATTTTTCAGGCGGCTGTTATTCCAGTACTGAAAATATTGCGAGTAATAAAAGCCTGGTCCGGATGGAGGGCCTCCATCCATAAATGAGGTAAACCCGAGGTTGATGGGTGGTTGATCAAAACCATATGAGAGGCTGCACAGACAAGACATCAGGACGATGCCGGCAGCTGCGGCTGATTTGTGTAATGACATGGCAAATACCCCCCGCCACTGGCGCAATGGACACCCAAACAAATCATAAGAAAAAAAGCAGTCGCCCAAAGACTGCCCTGCCAACAGAATCTGGAAGATGGTACCACAGTGCCGGTAAAGAATCCATAAAAAAACGATACCCGGAGGGATGTTTCTCCAAAGGACCCGATGGATTATCGGGCGCCGTAGAGATTATCGGGCGCCGTAGAGATTATCGGGCGCCGTAGAGATTATCGGGCGCCATGAATGTCGCCCCTACACCAGGCACTTTCCACCCTCTTTACCGATGGGCGGGGGCGTTGCGCCTTTCCCGCTCCCTTCATCGCCAACCCCGCTCATTGCATCGTTATTCCCAATCCCTCCATCGTCTATCCCGCTCACCTCCATCGTCATTCCCAACACCTCCATCGTCTTTCCCGCGAAAGCGGGAATCCAGTGGCATCCCGAATTGTGATGTGGTTTTCGGAGGCCTAAGCAATGAAAAACCCCCGGCTATTGACCTGAATCAGGCATTTGTGTATTTCTTACAGCAACGGCACAAAATCTCCTCATACAAGGAGGAAATCGAAATATGCTCGCATGGGCTGAAAAGCTGCTTTACCTTGGAATCGTCATTTTGTCCTGGGTATATTGCTGAGAATTATCGGCTTCAGTGATGCCAAAGGCTTCCTGCAGCCGCCTTTATCCCATGGGATTACTCCAGGAGCATTACTCGATGCCGGAACTGCTTTCGCCATATTCGCCGCCAGCATCGCTCTGGTGGATATGGCCAAACGCCGTTAAATAAATTCAGGCTCAAATCACCAGAGAGGATTGAACTGCTGTGCGCCCGAACATTCACCCGACAGTCCATAAGACAAAGGTTTTCTGCACCTGCGGAAACACATTCGAAACCCTGTCCACCTCCAAGGAACTGCATATCGATATCTGCTCCTCCTGCCACCCTTTCTTCACCGGGAAGCAGCGGCTGGTCGATACCGCCGGCCGTGTGGAGAAGTTCCGCAAGAAGCATGGCCTGAAGTAAGGCTTTTTTTTCGGTCAGTCAGAGCCTCCATGGAAATCCAGGGGGGCTTTTTCCTTTATTGAGGAAAGTGATGCGGTAACAGAATGAACGTTCTACAAACCAGCCACCAGTACCCGGGGCTTCTGATTGTTGTCGAAGGGATAGATGGCTCTGGCAAAAGCACCCAGCTGCAGCTGCTGAAAACATGGCTTCAGCAGCATGAGTATGATGTCTTCTTCACCGAGTGGAATTCTTCCAGCCTGGTCAAAAAAACCACCAAGATCGGCAAGAAAAAGAAACTTCTGACTCCCACCACCTTCAGCCTGATCCACGCCACCGACTTTGCCGACCGGCTCGAACAGGCCATCATCCCCCCCCTGAAAGCCGGCATGATTGTCCTGGCGGACCGTTATGTTTTCACCGCTTTCTCACGCGATGTGGTGCGGGGAGTTCATCGGGACTGGATCCGCAACCTCTATTCCTATGCAGTCCGGCCGGATCTGGCCTTTTATTTCCGCCCCTCCCTGCAGACCGCTCTGGATCGCATCCTGGTCGGCCGGGCCAACCTGAAATATTACGAGGCCGGCATGGACCTGGGGCTTTCCCATGACCCGCTCGAATCCTTCCGGATTTTCCAGGAAAGAATCATGCGTGAATATGACGCCCAAGTCGCGGAATGGGGTCTCGAGGTCATCGACTCCAATCAGAGCATCGAAGAGATGCAAGCACAGGTTCGTGAGCGAGTCTACAAATTCCTCGAGGAAAGGCCGGTTCCCAAACGTCAATGAAAAAAGCACGCTTTTTTGGGCATGGTCTTCCCGGCATGGAAAAACTCGAGCTGCCCGGGAAGCTGATCGTCATCGAAGGGACCGATGGAGTCGGACGAACCACCCACATCAACCTGCTGCATGACTGGCTGGAGAGCCAGGGGAGAGGGGTTCTGGTTACCGGCTTGAGCCGTTCCCCATTGATCGGAGAAGGGCTGCAGGCCGCCAAGCAGAACAAGCTGCTCGGAAGGCTGACCATGGCACTCTTTTATGCCACAGACTTCGCCGACCGGCTCGAGCATGAAATCATTCCCGCGCTGCGTGCCGGCTTTGTGGTTCTGGCTGACCGTTATGTCTATACCCTGATCGCACGCGACACTGTTCGCGGGACCGATGCGAAATGGCTCCGGGACCTGTTCGGGTTCGCATTGATTCCGGATGCGGTATTTTATCTTTCGATCGACATCGATTCGCTGGTGCCGCGGGTGCTGCGCGCAGGAAAGCTGAATTACTGGGAAGCGGGCATGGACCTGGGCCTGGCCGATAATCTTTTTGATTCATTCCATGAATATCAATCCCTCCTGCTTCAGGAATTTGAAAAAATGCGCGAGGAGTTCAACATCTTCTCGATCAGCTCCAAAGGTTCTATCAATTCAGTCCAGAGCCGTTTGAGAAAAAGAATCGAGATGCTTTTTTAGGTCTTCAGCGCCAGCCGGTTCCTGATCGCTGGCCATGGAGAGAGGTGAATCCGTGTCAGGCCTCAACTGGAAAAAAATCATCCCTCTTCTCCTGGCTTTGATCGTCCTTGGAAACTACCTCTATTCAACCCTGGGAGTCACCGAAGAGCAACGCATTCTGCGGGTGGTCGACCGGGCGGAGCGTGCGGTCATCGATAAATCCTTTTTCAATCTCGAGCAGGTCCTCTCATCGCATTACAGGGATCGTTCCGGTCTCACAAAAAATGATCTCATGCGGCTGGCGACACTCTATTTTCGATCTCAGGACCAGGTCCGTGTGGTGCGCATGAGCAGTGATGTTGAGATCCTGGATGAGACCGAGGCAGCGGTCCGCTTGAGGGTTCAGGTGTTCGGGGAAGCGGGTGGAAAATGGGGGCGCGGGCTTGCCGATGATTCACTGCTGGGAGAAGTTTTCGAGATCTCCCTGAAAAAAGAATCCGGCCGATGGAAGATCACCGCAGTCAACCCGGAAAAACGCAACTGGCCCTCGATATACCCCAATTGATTTCCCCCCAGCCAGCAAAAAACCCCCTCAGCTTTTGAACCAAGGGGGTCTTCTGATTCAACGACAGATTTCTTTTATGCTTTGGCCCAGGCCGCCTGCCAGTTGGCAAGCCCTTTCTTCATATCGGGGACAGGGTTCTCCGGGCTGTTTTCATACTCCATGAAAATCGGCCCGCTGAATCCGATCTTCTTGAGGGCTTTTGCCACCTCAAGAAGATCCATATCACCCTCACCCAGGATCTGCTCCTCCCCGCCATGCTTCCAGTCTTTGAGGTGTAGAGAATGAACACGGCTTCCCAGAGCCAGGATGACTTCATGCGGCTTTTCACCCGAGCGGATCGAGTGGCCGGTATCGACACAGGCGCCAATGGCTGCATGATGCTTTTCAATCGCTTTGAGCGTATCGCTGACCTTGTCATAACGGGCCTTGGGGCCATGATTGTGAATGGCGATCTTGATTCCAAATTCTTCGCACAGCTTATCGAGGTTATCGAATGAATCCGGCGTGGGATCGGCGCTGAGCATCTGAACCCCCAGTTCCTTCCCGAATTCAAACTTCTTCCGATTGGCGGCTTCATCCGCACTGAATCCCTCCACTCCAAAGCTGGGAACCACGACCCCGGATTCCTTGAGCTTCGACTTGACTGCCGCAAATCCCGGATCAGATGCATCGGGTGGAAAATGCACAGAGCAAAATTCCATGCAGCTCAGCCCAAGTTCCTTGAGGCACTTGATGGCCTCCTCGAACTTGAAATGCCGAAAACTGTAGCTTTGGGATCCGATCACTACCTTGTCTCCTGCCATGGCAAACTCCTCCTGTTTCAACAGAGCCAGCGCAGCCAGGCCAGCGGCGCTTCTGCTGACGAAATCGCGACGGGAAAGAACCGACATCTCTTTGTCCTCCTTTGAGGGGATGATTGAATCAATCGACTAGAAGTGTACACCCGAAGTGGCGGGCGAAGGTAGGGTCACCCGGCGGCGATCAATTCCTTTTCGCACTCCAGTATTTCTTCGAGGTTCCGCAGGAACCAGGCATCGATCCCTGTGAACTGTGCGATCTCCTCGACTGTCAGGCCGAGTTGAAAGGCATATCGCAACGAAAAAAGCCGTTCTGAATTGGGGCGTGAAATTTTTTGAATGATTTCCTGGCGGGCGAGGTTCCTTTCCTCCTCGGTTCTCACCTGCTCCGGCCCCCAGGGATCTTTTCCATCGCCTCCGAAACCGAAGCGTCCGATTTCCAGTGAAGAGATGCCTTTCTGGAGGGCCTCCTTGAAAGTGCGGCCGATCGACATCGCCTCTCCCACCGATTTCATCTGGGTGCCGAGAATATCTTCGGCCCCGGGGAACTTCCGGAAATCCCAGCGTGGGATTTTCACCACACAATAATCAATAGTCGGTTCGAAGCTGGCCGGTGTCTCCCGGGTGATGTCATTCGGCAACTCATCGAGTGTATAACCCACCGCCAGCTTGGCCGCGATCTTGGCGATCGGAAACCCGGTGGCTTTTGAAGCCAGTGCGCTTGAACGGCTGACACGCGGGTTCATTTCGATGACAGTCATCTCTCCATCGGCGGGATTCACCGCAAATTGAATGTTGGATCCGCCCGTCTCCACTCCGATCTCACGAATGATGGCGATCGAGGCATCCCGCATGTGCTGGTATTCCCGGTCGGTCAGAGTTTGTGCTGGAGCCACTGTGATGCTGTCCCCGGTGTGCACTCCCATCGGATCGAAGTTTTCGATGGAACAGATGATGACCACATTGTCCGCCTGGTCCCGCATCACCTCGAGCTCATACTCCTTCCATCCCAGCACTGACTGTTCGACCAGGACCTCGCTGATGGGAGAAATCGCCAGCCCGGCGGTGATTAAAGCCTTGAATTCTTCGAGGTTGTAGGCAATCCCTCCTCCGCTGCCTCCAAGTGTGAAAGCCGGGCGAAGGATAGCGGGAAACCCGATGCGCTGAACAATCTCCAGGGCTTCATCGAGGGTATGTGCGATTCCGCTTTCAGGAACCTGCAGGCCGATCTTCTGGATTGCCTGCTTGAAGAGGGCACGGTCTTCCGCCTTGTGGATCGCATCCAGCTTGGCTCCGATCAATTCCACTCCCATCTCATCGAGAAAGCCGCTTTCGGCCAGCCTGACCGAGACATTCAATCCAGTCTGACCCCCAAGAGTCGGCAGCAGGGCCTGCGGGCGCTCGCGGCGGATCACCTCAGCCACATAATCCGGGGTAATCGGTTCGATATAAGTCCGGTTTCCCATTTCGGGATCGGTCATGATGGTGGCCGGGTTGGAATTGATCAGGACAACTTCATAGCCTTCCTCACGCAGAGATTTGCACCCCTGGGTTCCGGAGTAATCGAACTCGCAGGCCTGCCCGATGACAATCGGGCCGGCTCCCACGATGGCAATTTTTTTCAGATCGGTTCTTTTCGGCATTTGTGTGCCCGGTAATATGGCACGGACCCATGGAATCTCTCAAGAGAACAAGCCTGGCTGTCCCATTCACCCGACGAATCCGGAATTCGCCCATTCCGGCACCCGGCCAACTCCAGCTAATCTTCAAACCTCCCATTTTTATGTATACTATCCGTTTATCAGCCTGATGAAGAACTCTCCGCCGGATCGGATCCTGACACCTGCAGGAACAGGATAGTTGGTTCGTGGTAGGTTTTCACATCTGCAATCCCCGAGCCGATCGTGGATCATCGCTGGTCACCAGGCTGGATTTATAGATGCCTGATCTGATGTGAACAAAAGACGGAGGGAAGGATGAAATTAATCAACATCGATGATGTGAGCAAATCCAAAAAGAAGCTCACTGTGCAAATTGAACCGACTGACCTTACCGTGGAGAAAGAGGAAGCCTACGAAGAGCTGGGCAAAGAGGCTGTCATCCCCGGGTTTCGCAAGGGAAAAGTTCCGCGGAAATTCCTGGAGCTCCGTTTTGACAAAGCGGTCCGCAAGGAAGCCTTCGGTGATGCGGTCTTCAAGGCACTGGATGATATCTCCAAAGATCGGGATCTCAGGATCATTGGGAAGCCGGTTTTCGATCCCCCGGAATTCGATGATCTGGCCGATAAGGTCTGTGAGGAACCGGTCGAGATGGGAGTCACAATTGAAGTGATCCCCCCATTCGAACTGCCTCAATACAGCCAGTTGAAGCTCCCCATCGAGCTCGAAACTAATGTGGAACAGATGGTGGATTCCCTGCTGGAGGTCACTCGCCAGAGATCAGCTATCTTCACCACGGTCGATGATCGCCCCACATGCGAAGGAGACCATGTCGTCATTCAGTGCACCACCACCCGTGGAGGTGAAGATTTTCCTGCCATCACAGCTCCCCGCCTGATGGTTAACGATCTCGGGGATAGCGGATTCCCCGCAGCATTTGAAAAAGGCCTGGTCAACCTTGAAAAAGGAGCGAACTTTGATTTCGATTTTTCAATCGAATCCGATCACCCGCTCTTCCTTGCGGATGGCGAAAACTCCTGCCATACCCGCGGGAAAATCCTCTCTATCAGTGAGAAGGATATTCCTGCCCTGGATGATGATTTCGCCAAAGACCACAATTTCGAGAGCCTTGCGGCTTTCCGAAAAAGGCTCACTGAAGATGTCCAGCATAATGAAGACCGCCACCTGGCGACCAAAAAACGGGACACGATTCAGAATTATCTGCTCGATAACACCGATGTAGTTGTCCCCTCCAGCCTGATTCAGAATGATTACCTTCTGATCCGATACAGAAAACTGATGGACGCACAACAGCATGGAGACACCGGATCCATGATTCCTTCCGATGAGGAAGAGGTCGAAACCATGTTCCAGGCTGAGCAGGAATCCAAGCGCCGCCTGATCCTCCAGAAGATCGCCGAAAAAGAAGCCATCACGGTTTCCGATGATGAATATATCGAATCCATGATAGCCCTGGCCCGCTCGCGAAAAGAGAAAAATCTGGATCGCTTCCTGGCTCAGGTGGAAAAAGACGGCCTGGAGCACTTCTACAAAGAACAGATCCTTTTCGGTAAAGTAGGAAAATGGCTGGTCGATCACAATGAGTTTGAGGTCAATGGATCCTCAGCTGGTGAAACCGGCAGCGGGCCGAGCGCCTGAAAAACAACTGTAATCGGCCTGCTGGCCAGGCCCCAGGAAGATTAAGGGAGATTTGTAAATGCCGTTAATTCCAATGGTGGTTGAACAAACCAACCGTGGCGAACGCGGGTATGATATTTACTCGCGCCTGTTGAAAGACCGCATCATCTTCCTGGGTGAGCCAATCGATGATTACCTGGCCAACCTGATCATTGCCCAGCTGCTTTTTCTCCAGGCAGAGGATCCGGACAAGGATATCAACCTCTATATCAACTCTCCCGGTGGATCGATCATGGCTGGACTGGCCATCTATGACACCATGCAGTTCATCAAACCCCATATCGTGACAACCTGCATCGGCATGGCGGCAAGCATGGCTGCCATTCTCCTTGCCGCCGGTGAAGCAGGCAAACGCCATGCCCTCCCAAATGCCCGTGTCATGATCCATCAGCCGCTTGGCGGCGCCCAGGGGCAGGCGACCGATATTGAAATCCGCGCACGCGAAATCCTCCGCCTGCGTGACCGCCTGAACCAAATTCTTGCCGGCCACACCAACCAGCCGGTGGAAAAAATCACCGAGGATACTGAAAGAGACTATTTCCTTTCGGCCGAAGAAGCCCTCGAGTATGGCATCATTGACTCGATTTACCGCAGCGGCCAAGATAATGGTGAAAAGAATCGTTAAGGACAACAGACTCAATGGCAGGATCGATGTTTGACTATTCCAGCAGAGGGCGATTACTCTACTGCTCCTTCTGCGGGAAAAGCCAGGAAGAGGTCAAAAAACTGATTGCGGGCCCTCCTCAAAAGGGCACTTCGCAGCCGGTTTATATCTGCAATGAGTGTGTGGCCCTCTGCAATGAAGTTCTCCAGGAAGTTCGGCAGACCGATGTCAAAGGCATTCCCAAACCGAAAGAAATCGCCAAAACCCTGGATGATTTTGTTGTCGGGCAGGAATACACCAAGAAGGTCGTTTCGGTCGCGGTTCATAACCACTACAAACGCATTCATTACAACGAATGCCGTTCGGAAGATGTCGAGCTCCAGAAAAGCAATATCCTTCTTATCGGGCCGACCGGTTCCGGCAAGACCCTCGTTGCTCAGACCCTTGCGCGGATTCTCGATGTGCCATTCACCATTGTCGATGCCACCACACTGACCGAAGCCGGTTATGTCGGCGAGGATGTCGAAAATATTATCCTGCGCCTGCTTCAGGTCACCAACTACGATGTCGAACGTGCCCAGAAAGGCATCATCTATATTGATGAGATCGACAAGATCGCACGCACCACGCAGAATGTTTCCATCACCCGCGATGTTTCCGGAGAAGGAGTCCAGCAGGCCCTCCTCAAGATTGTCGAGGGAACCCAATGCTCGGTTCCGCCACAGGGAGGAAGGAAGCATCCGCACCAGGAGTTCATCCAGGTCGATACCACCAACATCCTCTTCATCGCCGGTGGCGCTTTTGTCGGCCTGGCGGACATCATCTCACGCCGCATCGGCCGCAATGTGATCGGATTCGGCGCGGGAGTGAGCGCCGCCACTCAGGATTTGAGTGAATTTGACCTGCTGCGGCGCTGCGAACCCGAAGATCTGATCCGTTTCGGCATGATCCCTGAGTTTGTGGGCCGTTTCACAGTCACCTCTGCCCTGGATCCTCTCGATCTGGAGGCTCTTCTGAAGATCCTGACCGAGCCGAAAAGTTCACTCATCAAGCAGTATCAGAAGGTTTTCGAAATGGAGGGCACCAACCTCCAGTTCACCCCAGGTTCGCTGCGTGAAATCGCCCAGCTGGCTCTGAAACACCAGACCGGCGCACGTGGATTGCGGGCGATTATCGAAAGGGTCATGCTCGACATCATGTTCGAGCTGCCTTCACGCGGAGGAATCAAAGAGCTGGTCATCACCGAAGAGGTTGTGCGCAACCATCAGGATCCCTGGATGGTCCTGGATGGCGGCGTTCAATCCCCTGCCAAAGAAAAAGAGCTGGCCTGAACTCTACGCCCCGAACTTGGTCATCCTCAACCCATTCGCCAGCATGAGCGGAAGGATCGATGTCCCCGGGATGGTTCCCAATCCCCCCTGAAGCAGGGCTGTTTCATTGAATGCAGTCACTTGATCCGCACGGCAGTGCTTTGAATAGACCATCAGCGGCACCGGGTGCCAGGAGTGGCTCTTCAAAGGCGATGGGGTGGAGTGATCCCCGGTTACTGCAATGACATCCGGATTGAGGGCACGCAGCCTCGGGATAAGCGCATCGACCTCTTCGAGCACATGAATCCGTCCCTCGAAATTTCCATCCTCCCCATACGAATCGGTCTTTTTGATATGCACGAAGAAATAATCGAAATCCGGCCAGACCTTCTCGAGGATGTCGAACTCCTGTTCGGGGTTGTCCTGCCCGTATTCCTGAACCGACATTCCCGCCAGCCTGGAAACCCCTTTATACATCGGGTAAACCGCAATCGAGGCGGGTGTCAGATGATATAACTCCCTGAAGGAGGGCAGCGGATGGAACAGGTCCACACCCCGCAGTGTCAGCATATTGGCCCTGGGTTCATCCTTCAGAATCTGTTCAGCCTGTTTGAGGAATTCTGCGAAAAGAGCAGCTGTCTTTTGGTTCTCGGGGGTATCCTGAAGCGGAGTGGGAGGAAGCGGTTTCTTTCCGACCGCCTGGGGATCGGTATCGGCAATCGCACCTCCCAGGCCTTCACCACGCAGGA
The DNA here is from genome assembly GCA_001567115.1 of Candidatus Hinthialibacteria bacterium OLB16. Classification (GTDB taxonomy): domain Bacteria; phylum Hinthialibacterota; class Hinthialibacteria; order OLB16; family OLB16; genus OLB16. Next base: position 32,494 of record LMZT01000052.1, read on the forward strand.
CGACTGCCGCACGGTATTCCTTGACATGCCGCAGAGAAACCTCCACTCCGGATATCCGGATATTCTCAGCCAGCTTCTGAACAACCCGTGCCCCTTCCTCCGATGGAATCCTTCCCGCCCTCCGGTCAGTGATGTTTCCATCCGGGCCGATAGTGCAGAAATTGATCCGTGCGGGGACATCCCCCTTTTGAAGAGGAAAATCCACCCCCAGAGCCTCCAGCACGCCGCGGCCGATCGGGAATCTGAGCGGGTCATATCCAAAGAGTGAAAGATGAGCCGGGCCGCTTCCCGGGGTGATGCCGGTCCCAATCGGATTATGAAAACCGGTCACAGATTCTTTGGCGAGGGCATCCAGGTTTGGAACCGCAGCCGCTTCAAGCGCTGTTCCACGGCCGGCATTATCCAGGCCGCCAAGCCCATCAAAAACCAGTAATACCAGCTTGCTCTCTCCCGGAATGGCCAGTTTTGAAATCAGTTCCATCTGCATGATCGGTTCCCGCAATCCTTTCTATCGTGAGCCACCCCTCCACTCGAATCCTGTCCAGGAGAGGTGGAAATGCCTGCTGGAGAATGGTCTCATTTTCCACTCAGCATCAAACCATTAGTGCAGAGGCGATTCAAGCTCATGGGCCTTTCGATTTCATATCGGATTCATATTTTCACAGTGTGGACTCGACCCTTTTGGCCGAAAATTCCATAATGGAGAAATTCATGCAATCGGCCATCTGCCGATGATTTGAAAGAGAGTGGGAATAGAGATTCCACCACCTGAGAGATGAACAATAACCCGATGAACCCCAGTGTTGATGCCGAGGCTCCACTCGTTCTCGTGGTGGATGATGACAAATTCACCCGCCAGATCATGCAGCGCTACCTGACAAGGGTGGGGTTCCGCTTTCAGATCGCCGGTGATGGCAAGGAAGCCATGGAAATGCTGGAAAGCCTGCGCCCTGATGTCATCATCTCCGACTGGATGATGCCTGAGATGGATGGGCTTGATCTGTGCAAATGGATTCGCCAGAACGAGGATCTGAAGGATACCTACTTCATCATTCTCACCGCCAAAGACCGGTTGGAAGATAAAACGCTCGGCCTGGAAATCGGCGCCGATGATTACATGACCAAGCCTTTCCAGGGCGCCGAGCTGATCGCCCGTGTCCGTTCCGGGTTGCGTTTGCGCGGTGTCCAGAAAGAGCTTTCCAAGGCCTACAGAAAGCTCGACAGCGAATTCCAGATCCTGGCTGACCTGCAATCCAGCCTGCTGCCGGATCCCCTTCCCGTTCTGCCCAATTATGACTGCGCCGCCCATTATTCACCCTCTCTGCGAACCAGCGGAGACTATTATGATTTTATCCCTCTCAGCCAGATCCACATGGGGATCCTGGTCGCGGATGTCTCCGGGCATGGAGCAGCGGCTTCGATGGTCATGGCCATCATGCGGGTGGTGATGCGCGCCTTTGTCCTGGATCTTCTCAGTCCCGGTGGCGCTTTGACTGTTGTGAATAATGTCCTGATCCAGCATGTTCCCAGCGATCAGTTCGCTACTGCTTTCTATGGAATTCTCAATCTGCACTCCAACCGGTTTGTCTATTCCAGTGCCGGGCATAATCCTGCCATGATCTATCGTGCCGGAACCGGCAAGGTCGAAGAACTGCCGAATGCCGGCGGAGTCCCGTTGAAAATCCTCCCCGATGTCCGTTATGAGGAAGACCAGCTGGTGCTCGAAAAGGGCGACCAGATCCTGCTCTACACCGATGGCCTGACCGAGGCTTTCACCCCGGAACATAAAATGTTCGGTGATGAGGCCCTCAATCGCCTGATGTGCCGTTATGGGGCCTTGGAATCCAAAATTCTGGTCGATGAAATCTGGCGAAGTGTCCATGCCTTTGTCCGGACAGAGCCTTTTCATGATGATGTGACTCTTGTTTCCTTGCGTCGAAAACCAGAGTGATTTTAAAACCGAAGATCCTTCTTCTCACCTCGGAGCTCTTTCCACGGTTCGGGTATCCAACCGCGGGTGGCGGAGTTCGCGCCCAGCAGCTGTATGACTCTTTGACTTCCAGCGGTTTTCAGGTCGAGCTTGGGATCCTTAAATCTTCGGTGGAAGGAAAAAAACTTCCCGATTGGGCGGGCAAATATCTCTATCATCCCTCCTGGCTGGATGGCCTCATCGAACAGGCCGATCCGGATGTGGTCATCAGTGAAAGCTGGGAGCCGCTGTCTCACCTGCGATTTTCCGATCAGCGAGTCTATGTGGCGGATTGCCCTGGTCCGCTGATTCTCGAATCCCTGCTGGGGGGCCAGGAGGACCTGCGCTCATCGGTTTTCCATAAGGTCCGGACCCTTTCCCGAGTCGATGCGATCCTGTGCCCCAACCGCCCCATGCGCCATTATCTCACCTCGTATCTGACTCTGGCTGGCTGGCCGCCGGACCAGCCGGAACGAATTCATCCGCTGCCGATCGCGCTCTCACAGGACCTTCCGGCAAGGAAACCCGCTGCCGACTCACAACTCTGCCTTTTCTTCGGTGGAATTTCCTGGGCCTGGCATCAATCCACTGCCTGGCTGCTCTCCCTGGCGGACCAGATCCATTCCATGAACTGGGGGAAAATCATTGTTCGTACCGGCCCGCATCCCCATCATCATCTGGATGAATCCCTTTATGAGCCGATCCCTGAGCAGGTCCGTGACCACCCCTCCATCCACCTGAAACCCCTGACTGACTGGAATTCTCTGGTCGAAGATCTGTGCTCCATCCCTCTGGCCATCGAGTGGAGCCCGCGGCACCTCGAACGGGAACTGGCTTCAACTCTCAGGCTGGTCACCTATCTCTGGTGTGGTGTTCCGGTGATCATACGCCCGCACCTCGATCTGGCCGGTGAAGTGGCCGATTACCAGGCGGGCTGGATCATCGATGAATGGGAGGATCTGCTCGCTCTTCTCAAAGATATCCAGCAGAACCCCGGCATTCTTCGCACACGCTCCGAAAACGCCCTCAAGCTGGCCCGGGACCGGCACCAGTCGGCTCTTTATCAGGACTCCCTGGCCGATTTTCTGGCCACCCTGAAGAAGCGGGATCCCAGCCCTTCGTTCCTTGACCATGCCTCCTCAACTTTCCGGTTCCAGGAAGAGGTGATTCATGCCCAGGAACAGAGGATTCTCAACCTGGACCACCAGAACCAATCTCTCGAGGAGGCGCTGAAAACCCGGGATAGCCTGATCCTCCAGCGTGATCAGGACCTTGCCGCAGTTCATAACCTGGTCAAAACAAAAGACCTGGAAATCATGGGCCGTGATCAGTCGGCGCAGGGGCTTCATGAGAATCTTCAGGCCTGCCTGGCTGAAATCCAGAACCTCCAGCAGCAGATCCGCCAGGAACACACGGATGCCGAATCCTACCGTGCCATCCGCCAGAAATTCATTTATAAAATGTGGAAGCGCCTGTCCGGCTGGATGAAATAACCGGCAGCCAGCTAGCGCGAGGGGATTTCGAGCCGATAGAGGCGTGAGAGTTCACGAATCGCCTGGATGCGCTCTTCTGTTTCTCCCAGCTCCAGATTTTGAGAGAGGAGGTTAAAGGCTTTGGCGGATGCCCAGGCTTCGGCAATGCCGACATTCTTCGGCTCCGGGCCGGACAGTTTTCCCCGGTAAACAAACTCTTTCGGGTTGCCCCGGACATTTCCTGTCAGCCGGAGTGAAATTTCTTTTTCCGTGTTGTAACGCCCATAAAACTGCACACGCCCACCCCGGTACAGATCCGGCAGAACCAGTGGATAAGCCTCATCTTCGGTCATGCCCGATAGATCGACCTTCAAATCAACCAGGATCGGTTCAGCCACTTCCCGGGACAATTGGAGGATATCGTCACTGACCTTGCCGGGATCCCCGGCAAAGCGCGCTATGCCTTTGTTCCGATAGGCCAGCAGCCCCAACAGGTGGCGGTTGACATACTCTCCGGCGCCAAAAACATGAATCGCGGCGCGCAGCCGGTTTTCTATCGAGAGTGCATTGATGATCTCGCGTGTGTCCTGGAGGCCGACTGTCGAACGGCCATCGGTGCACAGGATGATCAGAAAGGGCCGATCCCCCGGAGGAAGCGATCGGACTACAGTCGCCAGTGAGCGGTAAATATCTGTTTTCCCCCCAGGTTCCAGGCCATTGATGAAATCCACACCCTCCGCAATGTTCTTCTCTGCAACAGGCCATAATCCCGGATTCAAAGCCACCACATCAGCGCGAAAAGCGAGAATGTTGAAACGGTCTCCTGGCTTGAGATCCTTGAGTATTCCCAGCATCCCTTTGCGGATGCCTTCAAAAACTTCTCCCTCCATGCTCCCGGAAGCATCGATCGCCAGCAGCACATCTTTGTTCATCGGCTTGAGTTTTCCCGCTTCCTCGTTCGGTTTCACTGAGACACGGAAAAAGCCGGCACCCTTCTCCGGGCGATAGGTGATAATCTCCACATCCAGCAGGTCATCCCAGGCTTTGAACTCGGCACGGTCTTCCGGCAAGCTGGCAGGGGCTGATTCTTTTTCAGGTGTTTCAACAGTCAGCAGCTCCTGAGGAAGTTCGACCGGGGAAGGTGGGGGTGGCGGCCAAATTTCCTCGGGAATGACAACAGGGGGAGGCGCCACCGCAACACTTTCGAAAGATGGCAGCAGGGAAGGTTCCTCCTGGACAGGAGGAGGCAGCAGAGGCGCATCGAGGTTGATTTTGAGGGGGCGGGCTGTCACTCAGCTCAGGCGCCCACACACGAGAATCCGGGTTCGGTGCTTCGACACGGGGTTCCGGGACGCGTATGATTTCGGAACGGATGGACTCCGATTGAGGGTTCCCTGGAAGATTGGACAATTCGGCATCCGCCCGCGCAACCAGGTCCTCCTGGGGAGCTTCGATCGCCACCGATTCGGGTGAAAACCACTCCTGCTGCGTGATTTCCGGCAGACTTGGAGCACGATCTGCCTCCTGCTCCAGGGTGCGGCGCAGCTCCTGTTCTCGGACCAGCGGATCTCCACCCAGCCCTGTGTCATCCCGGTATGCGGAAGAATCCGGCACCATTTGAACTTCCATGAACTTCCCGGCTGGCTGGAAGGGATCCAGCTCACCATGCGACCAGGGAGTTCGATCCAGGTAGAACCCCAGCAGGACATGGATCAGCACCGATAGAAAAAAGATATGAAAAGGTCCCTGGTATATCGCATGGATGCCTGCCGCCCGGCCCTGATTATTCACTCAGGGTGATTGTACCTGAGCCGGGGCGTAAGAGGGATATTCTTTTTTCAATTGCTGGCGGAGCTTCTCCGCACCTTCAGTATCTCCCAGCTTTTCTCTGCACAGGGCCGATTTCTCCAATGCCAGAGGAGTCAATTCGGGATGCTGATACAGGATGCTGGTGCGTGCATAAGCCCGATAAGCCTCTTCATAGCTGCCAGAGTCAAATTCCACATCTCCCTGCAGAAGATAGAGCTGCGCCTCGTAGGCCGGTTGATCCATCTTTCCAGCCTGCAGGACACTGAAGGCGGCAACAACTTCCTTTGATGCATCCTCGATCTTGCCCATCTTTTCGAGCGCACGGCCGGCTCCGACATGGCTGGGAAAAACTTTTTTCCCCTGAGGGAATTGAGCCACGAGGTTTCTGTAATTCTCCAAAGCGGCTGCCCAACGCTCCCCTTTCTCATGGCAATAACCGCTCAGGAACAGCAGATTCTCTTTCTCTTCCTGTGGAAGTTCTTCTTCCTGCAGCGAGTGAATCACCTCCAGAGCAGTCTCCGTGCTGCCATGCTGAATCAGGGCATCGGTCATCCACAGCGCATATTCCTTCTGAAGTTTTTTCTCCGGAAAATTCTCCCTGTATCTCAAAAGGCTCGCCAGCACACCCTCCCGATTCCCATCCTTCGTGTAAGCAGCAGCCAGGAGCAGCAGCCCCTCCGCATTCCAGGTGCTTTTCGGAAAACCATGCGCCAGCGTCTCCAAGGCCTCGATCTGCTCCCGGGTTTTCCCGAGCTTCCCATAAGACTGTCCGAGAAGCAGCAGAACCTCCGGCAGCCATTCAGATCCGGAGAAATCCTTTCTGAAGAGTGAAAGGCTTTTCACTGCAGGATCAAAGTCTTCCGCACGCACCTGGCACCACCCCTCGAGATAGAGCGCCTTTTCACGCACTTCGGGGGTGGCGGAGGTCTGGCTGGCAGAGGCATACATAATCGCTGCAGAAGCCCATCGCCCGAGCTGGCGGTCACAATCGGCGCCACGCAGCCACCAGGAAATCCGGTCATTCAACGAATCACTCCCCTGGAGAATCCGGTCGACCTGGTTCCGGCAACGCTCCCACTGGCCATCTCGAAACGCCGCTTCCGCCTCGCCACGCTGGGCACGCTGATGGTAGGAAGATTTTTCAGGAACCTGTGCATAGGCATCGGCTGCCGCTTTCCAGTCTCCCAGGCCCCGATAACCTTCGCCGCGCAGGAAATCGACTTCCTCCCCCCGGGCGCCTGCCTGAGCCGCTTGATCCAGAAATCCGAGCAGAGCCTTCCAGTCTTTCAAGGCCTGGGCGCACCAGGCGCGCCGCACCTCGATCTGTGCCCGCAGGGGAGCTTCACCGCTGCCTGGGGCAATGTTGGCTGTCTGCGCGGTTTCAGATGCCTCTCCATAGACCTGCTGCGCTTTCTTCCAATCTCTTGTCCGGTACCAACGGTTTCCTTCTATCAGGAACCAGCGCAGACGGCTGGCAGGTGCTTTCAACTCCTTTTTCATGCGGGGTGAAAGCTGGTCGATGGCCTTCCAGTTCCCTGCTTCAAAAGCCAGGCGTGCGCTCTGCAGCAGAGCTGTTTCCCGTGCCTCACCTTCGCTGCCATCCGCCAGGCGCAGGAAGTGCTCACGTGCAGCCTCCTTGCGGCCGAGTTTTTCTTCGCAGGCCGCCAGCTCGGTAAGAACCCTTGCGTATGCGGGATCCTTCGGCGCACCGGCTTCACCCAGCCATTCCTCAAAATGCTGAGCAGCCTTTTCACAGTCCGGAATTCGGGCCTCTTCAAAGGCCACACCGAGCAGCGCGCGCCGTGCATTGGGGCTTTTTGGAAACTCTTTCCGGAATTTTTCCCACCAGTCAACCGCTTCTTGTGGCTTTCCCTGGCCGCTGTGCGCCGATCCGAGGCTGTACAGAACTCCTTCCCGGAATTCTGCTGGAAGGATCTGCTCCACCAGAGGCAGCAGGAGTGTAATGACCTGATCGAATTGGCCTTCATCGAGGCGTATTTTCGCCAGACGGTAAGCCGCCAGAGGGCGATACTCACCGGTTGCGCCTGAAGCGAGCAGGGCTTCATAGGCCTGGGCGGCTTCGGAGCTCTGGTTCTGCAACCGGAAAGCTTCTCCCAGGAAAAAATCGGCGATATCCCGCCTTTCCTTCCAGTCGGGATTTTTGAGGTAAAGTTTGAATTCGGGGATTGCTGCCGCGTACTCACCCCTCTGGAAAAGGCCCAGGGCAAAATCCAGCTGGCGCTTTGCCGGTGAATCTGTCGCCTGTCCATGGCACACCGGAACCGATAACACAATGGTAAAACAGACCGCGGCAAAACAGACTGTCTTCCTCACCGGGAGACTCCAGGAAGTTGTTCGCCTGCCGTTTGGCTGCCACCAGATCATGTCGCGCACTGTTTCCGTTTCAATCCACCCGGTCGATATCTCCAAACAGGTAGTCGATCAGGGTCTCGGCGCAGCTGAATTCCGGGATGATGATGTCCGCTCCCGCTTTAATCAGGCGTTCCCGTTTCCATTCGTCGATCCCTTCGCCGGTCTGTTCGTTGGTCGCCAGTCCGACCGCGATCCCACCAACCTCTTTGGTATTTTCAATTTCCACATACCCATCCCCGAAGGTCAGCAGGCTTTCTCCAGGGACCTGGTTTTCACGAAGCAGGCGTTCGATCACAATTTTCTTGGAGTGTTTTTTATAGTCGTCCTGCGCTCCATAGATGCCATCGAAATAGTGGTTCACCTTGACCAGGGCCGACTCATTCTTGACAAAAGGTTCATCGGTGCCGCTGGCCACATACATGCGAACTCCGCGGGCTTTCAGCAGGTCAAGAAGCCGGTAGGAGCCTCGCACAACCATCTGCTCCGGCTGGACTTTTCCAGTTTCGAGGGCTTCGATCCTGTCTTTGATCCTGTCCCACAGCAGGTCCAGATACTCTTTCTTGTAAACCAGGGGATCTTCAGGGTTCCCGCCGCGATCCCGGATCATGTCCGCCAAGCCGATCATCTGGTAAATAGTCTGTTTTCCAGTCGTTTCCGCGACAAAATCCTCGACTATGGCATGGAGCTGCTGCTCTGTTTCTCCGGTTTTCAATTCCAGCAGCCTTCTTACCAGCATTGGAATCATGACCTGCTGCCAGCCTTCACGGATCAGGGAGATTGTCCCATCAAAATCAAATAATACGTGTTTGATGCAGCCTCTTTTAATTTCCGGGTTGATAATTTCGATCGAAGATCGTTGGTCAGCAGGCGTCATTCCCAATTTATTCTCCTTAAGAATTCGTTGTTTGAAGGTATCAGCAGCCATCGAGGTTGGCAAGCAAACTCCCTTTTTTTGAAAAACTCATCCTTCACAAAACTGTTTTAAGGGATTAAGTTAAAAGAAACTCACTTATGATTGGAACAAACCCTGGAATGCACGGAAAATCAACACAGCATACTGTATCCTTTGTTTACACTGTCCGTGTTGTCTTCATTCTGCTCTCCACAGTTTTTCAGCGGCCTGGCCTGTTTCTTTCAATCCGGGGCTTGAAGGAGATCCGTTCGTCTGGGCGGGTTTCGGCTTCGTGATATCCATGGTGATAGTGCTGGTCGAGGCCTTTATCAAAGATTTCTATCCCAAGACACTGGCTGTGGCGTTTGGGGGGGTTGATGATCGGCCTGGTGCTGGCCTCTCTGGCTTCCAACATTCTTCCACCCGCGAGCCTGATCGGCGATGCGCCACGCGCTACCGGAATTGTCGGGCTGTATCTGTTTCTGGGGTATCTTTCGACTGTATTCGCATTGAGGTATGTGGAACGCATCGACCTCTCCTCCAATCGTTTTCTGACCGCTGATGAACCGCGCCTCAAAGGCTGCAAACTGCTCGATACCTCCGTCCTGATCGATGGACGGATGCTGGATGCAGTCAAAACCGGCTTCATGGATGGCATCTATGTCATTCCCAAGTTCATCCTCGATGAACTTCAGAATATCGCGGACTCTCCAGATTCTTCCCGGCGCCAGCGGGGGAGGCGCGGCCTGGATGTTGTCCGCGCTCTCAAGGAAACAAGCCTCAATCTGGAAATCCTCCAGAAAGATTATCCCCATATTCAGGCTGTCGATGCCAAGCTGATCCAGTGCGCCAAGGATTACCAGGCGCGGATTGTGACCAACGACTTCAACCTCAACAAGGTCGCGGAAATTCAGAACATCCCGGTCCTCAACATCAATGACCTGACCAATGCGCTCAAACCGGTCATCCTTCCGGGCGAGTCGCTGACTGTTACTGTCCTCAAACCCGGAAAGGAAGCCGGGCAGGGTGTCGGCTATCTCGATGATGGCACCATGGTGGTGGTTGAAGATGGCATCAACCATCTTCGCCAGGAGCTCGATGTGATGGTCACCAGCATCCTTCAGACCACCGCCGGACGCATGATTTTCGGGCGTGTTCCCATTGAAGATGTGTACTCCGGCGACCGCCAGGCGGCATCCCTCCGCCAATCCCGCAAGGTAGTCGATCTCGAATCCGGGCGCGAACCACTCCGCTGAGTCCTCATCGATGCGATGAAGGATATCTTTTTCCGGCAGGATACGATTGTCGCTCAGTCGACCTCCCCGGGCCGGGGCGCAATCGGAATCCTCCGATTATCCGGCGATTCTGTCCTGGACATCCTTTCTCCCCACTGGAAAGGCAGAGACCTGCGAACCCTCCCGCCACGATATTTTACGCTTGGCCACATACTCGACAGAGAATCTCATCCGCTCGATGAAGCCCTGCTGGTCCTGTTCAATGCCCCTCATTCCTATACCGGCGAGGACATGGCGGAGCTTCACTGCCATGGGAACCCCTTCCTGCTGGCTGACATCCAAAGGGTCCTGTGCCAGGCGGGTGCCAGGATTGCCGAACCAGGTGAATTCACCTTTCGAGCCTTCCGCAATGGCCGCATGACTTTCACTCAGGCAGAGTCTGTCGCCGATTTGATCGAAGCACGCGGTGCCTGGGCCAGAAGAAATGCCTTGTCGGTCCTTGTGGAGAATGGAGATGCCTGGATCCGGGAACTGCTCGACCAGGTGATTAATCTCTGGGTTCCCATCGAAGCCGATATTGAATTCCCGACCGAGGGAATCGATGCCCTTGCGTTCGATCAGCTGCTCCAGCCGCTCCAGGCGCTGGAGAATCGCATCGTTGAGCTGCTTCAGCACTCCACACGGTATGCGCGCCTGCAGGAAGGGTTCCGGGTGGTCCTGGCAGGGAAACCCAACGCCGGGAAATCGAGTTTATTGAATGCCTTGCTCGGATACAACCGCGCACTGGTCACCGATATTCCCGGAACAACCCGGGATACCCTCGAAGAGCAGATCGAGATCAACGGTATTCCGGTCCGCCTGATCGATACAGCCGGTCTTGGGGAAGCCCGGGATGTTCTCGATGCTTTCGGAATGGAACGCAGCCGCAAAGCCCTGTCTCAAGCCGATCTGATCCTGCTCGTCCTGGATTCCACCTGTGAGGATCCGAGCGAGGCAACCAAATGGGGTCTGGAGTGGATTCAAGACCATGATTACGACGGGCAAACCCCAATCCTGACCGTTGCGGCAAAATGCGACCTGCTCTCAGAGGATTCGGGATGGAAAACTCTAGCGGAGGCGGTACTGGTTTCCTCACTCTCGCGGGAAGGGCTGGATCATCTCAGCGCCTCCATCGCACAGGTACTGCAGGCCTCGGGTGTGGTCAACCTGGATGAGCGCGTCATGTTGAACCAGCGCCAGGAGTCCGTGCTGCAGCGCGCCAGAGAAGCGGTCCAGCGCGCACGGTCGAATGCTGTCAATCGCTTCCCCCAGGAGCTCATCGCGACAGACCTTGCCGAAGCCAGATCCGCTCTCGAGGAACTCTCCGGGCAGAATATCCAGGTCGATCTATTGGGAACGATTTTCAGCCGCTTCTGTCTCGGCAAGTAAAAAGGGGTGGATAATCCACCCCTTTCTCCTTCCTCCGGTCTCTCTCTTTCTTCACGGCTTCAGGGCTTTCAAGGCGCAGTCGGGGATGGAGTCGGTGTCGGTCCCGGACCATACCAGTAATGCGCGAAGTCAAAGATGATATGTGAATTGACCTCGATGTACTTGAGCATATCCAGCAACGCCTGGGCATTGTAGTTGAGTATCGGTGTGTTGGTGATTGTGGGTGTCCGGGTGATTGTCGGTGTCGAGGATGGCGTAGGTGATGTTGTCGCTGTCGCTGTGGCGGTCGGCGGCACCTGTGTGTGGGTGGCTGTCGCAGTCACAGTGGGAGTATGAGTCACGGTCGGAATCACGATGATCCCTGTCGGAGTTGGTGTCGTATTCAACGGATTCGACTGATTGTTGAATGGATCGGATCCGGCATTGTATTCATCTTCATTGTTATAACCATCGCCATCACTGTCTTCCTGGCCATCGACGACACCATTGCCATCTCCATCGGCGTTGTAAGGTGCAAGGCCGCAGACAGTCAATGCCGCTTCAAACGAATCCGGCAGGCCATCGTTATCCGCATCCTCATCTTCCACATTGCCGATGCCATCCCCATCCGTATCCACCTGGTCGGGATTATAGACATTCGGGGAGTTGTCCACACTCGAACAGACCCCATCGTGATCGGGGTCATCACACAACTTGGCGCCGAGCGCCATCCAGGAGATCCTCTTCGGTGTGACCGCTCCGCCACCGGCTGCCGCATCCTTTTTCACCCGCACTTTGAAGTTGTTGACAGTCACCTGGCTCACCAGCACATTCAGCCCGGAACCTTCAACAGAAACCAGCAGGTTCGGAGGCGCGGTGAAAGCAGAATCGAAGTTAACCGTCTTTGTCGTTTCATCGACCATCTCCGCGCCTGCATCACCTGGAAAAGCCAGATCCTCAGGCATCAGAGCCATCCAGGCGACATCTTCCTGGTATCCGGCGGGTGGTGCCTGAGCGGCATTGGCGCGTACCCGCAACCGGAAACCGAGATAGTTGATTCCGGTGATTTCTGGGTAATAAGTCCTCATCGGATCGTTTTCACTCTGGATGGTGGCAAACACCAGAGGTTTTGTCCCGAAGGTAAAAGGCACATTGAACATGATTCCCTGCACCGCGGAGCCGATGCTGGCCACTCCCATCTGCCAACGATCAGGCGCATGGGAAACAACCAGATAGGACACACGCTCCGGAGCGAAAATCACCCCCGGCAGTCCAGCATCTTTTTCTGCACGCAGATCGAATGACGACAGGCCGACATTTCGGATATTCGCCAGCGGTGAAAGGCCGGAATTATTGGTCACCGGGTTGGCAAACACCTTGGGTGCAGCTGCCTGAGGATTCGGGTAGTTTACTGGAACAAATGCCCCCGTTGCGTTTGTCGTTGAATGGCGGAATATCGCATCGCTCGAATCATTGGGATCGAGCCCTGAAAAGAACTCGACTCCATCCGGATATCCGTCACCATCCGTATCCGCCGATGTGACCCCATATCCGAATTCCTCTTCGAAGGGATCTCCAAGGCCATCATTGTCGTCATCGGGATCACATCCATCTCCGACACCGTTGCTGTCGGTGTCGAGTCCGTTTCCTGATGAAGCGGGGCAATTGTCGCTGGGATCAGGGACACCATCGCCATCCGTGTCCGCATGGAAGATGCTGGTTTCCCTTCCTTTATTCAAACCCATGGCTTCGATGTAGTTGGCCAGGTCGTCCTCATCGAGATCCTCGAATGGATTCAGCAGCAGGCAGAGCGGATAGCCTGAAGCGAGCATTTGGGGATAGGACAGGCTCAGCGACAGCACCGCCGGGTAGGCAATGTTCAGATTGTATGCCTTTTTTCCAACCAGAATTTCGAGATCCTGGCCGAACGCATAATCCGCATAGCACTGCTCGACAATCGCCATGGCTGAGCACGCGGGATCGATGACTAGATCCTGCAGATCCTCAACCAGCATGTTGATTCCATTTCGCGGAATCGGACTGAGTGCATCTGGAAGGTAGCCCGGGGAGGCCAGGCGGTTGGTGAGCAGTTCGAGAACCTTAAGGGGTGGGCTGAAAGCCGGGCGTCCACTGACAAAGACCTTCTCCGGAGGCAATCCTGCCAGGTAACCGAGCACCCGGTCCAGCGCAGTCATGACCACAGTCTCTGTGATTCCCACTACCAGCCCGTTTTCAAACAGCAGCAGACGCGCCTGCAATAGAGAGGCATAAGCAGCCATCCAGTCACTGAGCAACTGGTCTTCGCTCTTCCCATCGGCATACCACGAGGATGCCTCAATTTCCGATGGCCGCGGATCATCCCGGTATGGCAGATAACGCCGTGCAGACCATTCTGTCCTGGTTTTGTTGAGTTGATTGGTATCAGGATCTGTTCTGGTAATACAACGGATCACCGAGGGCCGGCCACGCGGGGTGCGGATGCTGCTGAATGTTGTCAGCGAGTCGCTGATGGAATTCAAAACTGCACCGCTCAGTTCGCTGAAATACAGATTATTTTCACAGGAGCCACAGGAAACGAGGCCCTGCACTTCTCCGCTGATGATGGACTCGACTTCATACAACCACCGCGAGGTTGGCTTTGACAAGGGATCTCCTCCCGCGGTCCCACGCAGAGCCTCATCGAAATCAGGCCATCCATCCCCATCCAGATCGGAAGGAACCAGTGGCGGGGAATAGGATGGTGCAGGCCCAGGCGGATAATCATTCGAATCAGCCGGATTAGTCCCTCCTGCTGCTTCATCGGCATTGCTGAATCCATCTCCATCGCTGTCCGCATCATCTGGGTCGGAGTCCCTGAGAATCTCATCCAGATCGTTAAAACCATCCCCATCGGTGTCTTTGAGAAGATCGGCGATGAACGGATTAAACGGGTTGTTCGGATATTTCTTAGTCAGGATAACCTCGATGATATCCGGGATCCCATCTCCATCGGTATCGATTGAAGTGGGCTGGTCAATGGTATAGGTGGCGGTTTTTTCAGGTGAATAGAGGCCGCCATCCACGCTTCGCACCTTGAGTGTCGTTGACTTGACAAAAATCATGTTGACTGAATTGCTTCCCGTAGGCTGCCAGGCGGCGTTGTCGTTGTCGTAGATTTCAATCAGCGCTGTGGATGGATATCCCTTGACCGTCACTGAAATGGAATATCCATATTCACCGGCAACCGGGGTTAATGAGATTCCGGGTGCAGCCGACGACGGGCTTGAAAAAAGAGATTCACCGAAACTGAACAGAGATACTCCCGGGCCTGTCGAAGGCACTGCCGGGAACTGGCTCTTGAGGTCATTTGTCAGCCAGTGCTCCCCCGGAGTGAAGGTATATGGCTCTGCCCCAGTACCGGACAGGCTGGGAGGGGATCCCGGCGAATACTCCTCATAACTGATTTTTGAGGCATTGATCTGGGTCGTGTAGTCGCCGACATGGTACGACTTCTTGATCTGCCCGGCCGCATCGAAAACAAGCACATTCTCATTCGTCGTGAGGTCCAATGCCTCCGATTGAATGACCATCATGCTCAAGAGCAGCGTCAGCAAGGATAATCTGAAAGCCATGGTCGTGCCTTCTTGTGTATTCATCATTCTTTCTATCGTTTCCTGACCTTAAGGTATATTCAGCCAATTGCTGTAATGCATGGCCGTACCTTCACCGGTAGTGGGATCCACTACCATGACTTGGTAACGAACCTTAGTTCCACGCTTGCATGGATAATTGTCAGCGAAAACGAGACGCGGTCCCTGGACTTGCGGACGCACCTCAGGCGGCTGGATAAAGCCAGGCGATGGGTTGGTCAGATAAATGAATGGATCATCCAGAGTCTCCGTGCTGACAATCAACCCGAATGCATCCCGGCTGTCCGTCCTGTAGCACCAGAAGGTGTCGATCAATGGACTGACCTGGACAAAGTCTTTCCCTTCTTCCTGCCGGTAGACGATGAATTTTCCAAACTGGTTGGCAGCCTTGAGCTGGTCGCAGATTCCAGTACAGGTGAAGGGGACACTTCGCAAGCAGGCAATATCCTGCGTTTCACGGCAATCTGAAACTGAGAACTGGCAGCGCTTATCCAGCTGGAGCTTCTTAGTCAGGTCATCCGACAATACCAGCATTGGTTGCGGGTAAAACAGCACATTCAGGAAATACGCGATTATCCCGGTTCCCTTGGGTGTCTCCGGGACCGGCGGCCAGGTTAGATGGTCGCCAGGTTCCTGCTCCCAGGTATCACACAGGGATTCAGACCATTTGCTGCTGCGCAGCGCCTTGTCGATCGCCCGCACACGGAAGCACCATTCCTGATTCAGATCAGTCGCCGGATTGAGTGGAATCGAGACCTCATAAAGGCCATTCTTGTAGACCAGATCATTTCCGTTGATCCAGTAGGTATCATACTCCACATCCCCATTTCGGCTGCGTGAAAGAACAAAGGCGGATAATCCTTCGCTCTGGGAAGTCCAACGGACCAAAAACTTCGGCGCCGCCTGTGTTCCGGCGGGATCCACACTGTGCATCAGAGGAGGATCGGGCGGCTCGGCGGTCGGTATGGTGAGGCAGTTCAGATATTTGAGATAGGATCCGACATTGTTCTTGCTGAAAACACGCACTCCCAGGCAGGCTCCGGCTGGAACGATCGCAGTGAGATCTTCAGTGACACAATAAATCTGCAACCCGGCCGCATCTGTTGGCGCGTGGATGGTGCTGATTGCGCTCATCTTGCCATTAATTTCATAAAAGACACGCGCCCGCTCTCCTGGATTCAATCTCACACAGACATTGATCGGTTCATTGGGATCGAGGGTCTCTCCAGGATTGTTAACTGAATCCTTGCACACCTCGGTGAGGCGGAAACAGACAGTCCCATCGGAACAAAGGACGATCGAAAAGGTTTCCGATGAACCCAGCAGCCGACCTCTGCTGTCATAGTACCGCAGAATGAACATCCGGCTCTGGGTACCCCGATCCTGGCAGATCGACTCACAGAAACGCTGCAGTTCATTATTCCTGATCTCTGCGAAACGATCCCGGATCTCCTTTTCAAGAAGCAAAACATAATTGTTGCCAGGCTTTCCACCTGGGGTTTCTCTTTGCGGGCAAACTTCAAACAGGCAGACAGAAGCCGCTTTCTGGTTCTTTGTCTCGTCGGTTGCATAGATGCGGACACCCCGCCGGTTTTCACACTGATCGTCACGGACGACAACATAACGGCAGCGCTCGACTTTCACACCGGCGGCAGGTGTGGGCTGGGTACGATCCCACAACACTCCCCGCACGGGTGGTGAAAGCGGGCTTTGGTTGCCGAACTGGTCGATGGCAATCATCCGGTACCAGAAGACATGGTTATCCGGTGAGGGAACTGTGTCGATGAACACACGCTGCTTCTGTCCATTCGAGAGTGTCCGCAGACTGGGGGCATCTGTGATCGGGATCTGTGCCACCAGCTCCGGCGGGTTCCCGGCGGGATGGCTGGCCTCATCGCATTTATCCGTGCCGGAAGCATCCTCGATCTCATCCGGCCAGAAATCCAGGTCGCTGTCCGTTCCCCATTTCTGCGCCCCTTCCTGCGACGCAAAGCGGAAAACCAGATATTTTTCGACATCGAGGTCAACTTCACGGTAGTTGCGGGGCAGAACCGGATCGCTGTCAGGAACATAATACAGCTCGGATGGGGCCGCGTAGGCGGGCGGCGTTACAAACGTCCTACGCGACCCATACTGGTTCAGATAATTGGCGGAGTTGATCTCATCCCAGACCAGCTGGATTCGTGGTGTCGTCGGCACAATGGGGTCTTTGATTTCTTCAGTGCGAACTGCCCAGGGAGCCGGTGGCGGCATCGAATCAGGCACCATCGCCTCCACCACCGGGGAAGTCCTGGAATATTTTCCACTCAGGTCGATTGCTACAAGATAGTAGTAATAGACGCGCCCGCGCTCTAGAAAGATGAAGTTGGCGACATCCCCTTCATCGATCGTCAGAAAGGCATCTCTTCCCTCAGTTGGAGCCTGGCCGGCGACAATGACCGGGGTCTTGTTCACCTTCGTGAGAGCGGGATTGAACGAGCCTGCCAGCTGCATATTTCGAAGAGCATCTGGACCCAGCCCAAGGTCTGAATCCGAACGGTAAAGATCATAACCAAAGGTCAGGATTTTCTGGCGGAGCCGGTCGGGTGAGACCGGCACATCCCAGCGGAAATGAATGCGGCGATCATCCAGGCCTCGGCCGATCGCCGAACACCCGCCGACAAACACCTGCTCAAAAGACGCTGGTGCAGGCAGGACATCCACAACAGAGGTATCCACAACAGTTTTACCGAGCGGAAGGGTCTCAGTAGAACCAATCATCCCGGTGAGCATGTACTCATAATTTCCTGCTGGAAGCGCAGTGCGGTCAATGCTGCCCATCCCAAGCGCACGGCTGACATTCGCATTCATGCGCATGAGAAAAATGGTGCGGATCGGATTGTAGTCCTCATGCCCGGGAGTCAGGCTCAGAATATCATGGACATAAGCATAAGCGGCATTCCCTGTCGCTGCACCGCCAGATGCGCTTTCTGCCCATTTCTGGATGTTATCCCGACGGAGCGCTTCACCCGGTTCCTCAAACAGGCCTTGAATCGTCACCACATCAGCCACGCCCCGCTCTGTTTCTTCGATGAGCTGGAAAACCGCGGCTCCCTGGCGGCGATAAAGACGGAAACCGGTGATATCACCCGGGATGGACTGCTCGAGCGGCCCCCATTCCAGGATCACCTGATGGATTCCCAGGTCCGGGTTGTTTTCCACCATTCCGGTGAAATACAGCCTGTCTTCCGCCTGTGCAGGTGACAGGAGCAGCCACAGGCCTGACAGCAGTAAAAGGATCGTTCTTTTCATTGGATAAGCTTTCATCATTGCCGTTGATTCTTTTTGCATCAATTGGCTCTTTTTCCTTTAATCGCAACAGCTGAAATCTGGGCCTTGCAGGGAGAAATCACTGTTTACAGAGCTGTATGTGGCTCCGAAAGAAGCATCCCCGGTCAGGCACCAGTCATCATCACGGACATCCGAGATGGAATTCCAATCTTCAGGCTCACAGAAACCAAGCCCGCCGGCGATCCACCCCTTGCCATTGAACTTGTAGTCACTGCCGGACTTCAGCCCCATGAGTGTCACCTTGCCCTTGATCGACACCAGGCAGAGGGCTTCTCCCCAGACCGATCCGCCAAACAGGCCTCCAAAGATCCCCGAGAGATACCAGATCCCGAGATCGACTCCGGCACCGATTGTCAACGGGCATCCATAATTGATGATCGGCAATGACACCGCACCGCGGACATAGACGCCAATCAACGGCACTGTCTCGCCGATGAATTCAGCGACTTCCGGATCGAGGCGTTCGAGGACTCCGAAGTCGCAGGTCTTGCCAAAATAGAACGCGATGACATTGATGGTATACGACTGGAATCTGCCAGCCGCTTTTCCGCCCAGGTAATTCTCGATTGCACCCATTCCAAATTCGAGGCCGATATCCCGAATGGCGGCCGCCTCGAAGTTGATTTCACCCGAGGTATACACCCGGCCGAAGACACCGATCGGGATCCCGCCATCGAGGGTGAATCCAAGCGCAGCTTCCTTGATCCCGATCGGAAGCCCAAGCATCTCCGCACTGATATCCCGGGTCATATCACCGCATCGATCAGGCCGGTCCCATCGGACACACAGGCCCCTTTCCCGTTTTCGGAATTCCAGCTGGTGATATCGAGGGCGGCAAAATAGGTGGTTGGATCCGGGTCTCCACCGAATGTGAACTCGGCTTCGATATGGATCTGCTCAAGTTCTTCCTGATTGACAATGGCAAACCCATCCAGGCGCCCGCCCACCAGATCGAAGTCGGCGATCTGGCTGGTCACCGATTCGATTGCGGCATTGAGGCCATCGGCTATCGCCTGAATGGCTTCCTGAATCAGGCTGTTGAGATTGGCAGCGAGCTGGTTCGCCACTTCATCGACTGCATCACTGATTGGCGACAGCAGATCGAAGAAGGCCTCGCTGAGCTCATTGACCGGCTGGCTGTTCAGGATGGCATTCCGGATAATGGATTTGATATCGGAGGCATCCGGTGTCGGGATCACACTCAACGCCTGGTCCAGAATGCTCTGCAGCTCATTGATGATCAAATCCTGGGCCTGCTTGAGCGGGGCATCCAGCAGAGTTTCTATCGCATCCACAAAAGCGAACTGGAAGGCTTTGTTCGGATCACCCGTGATCTGGGCTTTAATGTTTGTCAGCGCAGTCTGCAGGATTCCCGGCGGCGCCTGCGCAATCAGGGCATCCACCATGGTGCTGGCCAGCTCATTGAGTTTCTGGCGGCCCAGAGCCACCAGAGAGTTGTAGTCGGGATAGATGCCCGCATCTGGAATCGGCAGATCCGAGGAGAGCAGCTCGCGAAGACTTTCGACATGGCCTTTCAGGAGGCTGACCTGAGAATCCGCATCATCCAGATACCCGATCAGGACAGCCTGAACTGTATCCAGCTGGGTGTTAACCAGATTTAAATTCGCAAGTATCTGGTCCAGAAAAGCCTCGGCCTGGTCGAAGATCGTCGGCATGTTGCCATACTGGCCCTGCAGCAGGCTTTCCGCATCATGGATGATCTCCTGGAGGCTGGCTGCCAGTGATTTAATGGACTTGCCCATGTCTACCACCGCAGACGTATCGAGATCCGCTCCCACCGCCGATGCGGCGGCATCGAGTTCCTCACCGATCTTCTCGATATCCACCGCCTGAATGGCATCCAGCACATCCTTGACTGTCCCCTTGATCTCATCCACTTTCTTGATGATCGGGTTGTTGGCCAGGCCGGTGAAGTTGCCGAGCGCGCCCGCCGGGTCGGTGATGGTCGTTTTGATGGTGTTCAACAGGTTTGTAACCTGCACCAGGGCTGTATCAAGGTCATTGGCGAGCGAATTGATTTCATTGCGGGCAGTCCCGATGCCACCCTGCAGATCCCCAAGGATTCCATCGATCAAATCCAGGGCATCCTGGAGCTGCTGCAAACGGTCCTGAATCTCCTGCTGCTGGGCCGGTGTCAATGGGTTTCCAGGGTATGAATTAACCGTGTCCATTGGTGCAGCAAGGTATCCCGCAAGGTCATCGAAAAGGCCCTGAAGCTGGCCACCCGCTCCATTGAGAGGCTCCAGCCCGGCTGTGATCTGATTCAACAACTCCTCGCGGAATTCATCGAGGACATCCGCAGTACGGTTCGATATCTCCTCCGGAATGTGATTGACGACATTGATCGCATCGGCAAAGCTGGTGATCACGCCATTCACTGGACCGGCATTCAAAGCGGAATCCACTATCGGGGCCAATACCTGGGTCAGGTCGCCGCCCATTATCTCTTTCACCAAGTCTTCGGTATTCAGAACATTGCTTAACATGCCTTCGAGGCTGAAACCGGGATCCACTCCAAGATAGGTGTGCATGAAATCATCGATGTCGCCCAGGTCATTCAAATTCACCTGGAAGTTGGTGATGGCGGCGAAATCCGCACTCACACCAAATGAAACTTGGTGCGTATCGGATTCAGATAATCCGGCACACTGTTGATCGTGATCACAGGATTGGCTTCGCTGATCAGATCGTAAGTCTTCTTGATCCCAAGGAACTGGGGCATTTCAGTGCCATCCGAACGGTTGTAGGTGAGTGCGTAGTTGAGAGACAGAAGCCCCGATGCCGGCCAGCTGTATTTGGCCCGCGGGCGTGGATCTCCCGCCTCCGGCGCGTCATTCCCGTTGGCCAGCATGTTCCTGTAGTTGTCCACATTGCTCCCATACGCATCCGGGATTCCATTGTGGTTGGTATCGGTGCTGGACTCATCCCTGAAAACATAAATATCGAATGAATCATCCGGCAACGACAGGCCTGAGGGTGTCGGGTTGTCGAGGTGCAGCAGTGTTTCCAGATCATTGAACAAAGGCACATCAGTCAGTCCAGCAAGATTCAGAAATCCGACATGCTGTCCCGGATAGGTGGCCAACTGGTTGAGATAGGCTTTTTGGACCCGCACACCAAAGCCCTCTTCGGAGCTCGACTGCGGTTTATCAAACATGTTGTCCGGCGCACCTGTCATGGTCTGGTTTTTCAACTTGCCATTGACCGGATAAATTGAACGCATGGTCAGGAAGTTCTCTATTCCATTGACATCGTTCAATGTCGCCAGTTCCAGTTCTTTTTTGGTATTGTCCAGGCAGGCATTGCCACTGTTTGCAGTCGGGACAAAGGCCATCCCTGTCAATGAAATTGGGGTTTCCCAGTAAGACAGAACATCATTCCCCTCATCCGTGAATCCATCGGAATCGTTGTCCACGCCATCCGGAACTTTCCAGTCGGTCTCCGGCTCACTGTCGACTGTTCCCGAACCGAGATCCCCCGAGCAGGTCATATCCAGATCGAGGAACGACACATGAATGTCGCAGGGATACGGAATATCCAGCGACCCATCCAGGAAAGTCTTGCCATCCAGGCGGTTGTAAACCTGCCGGAATGCGAAACGGCGGAAATCGATGTCGTAGCCATAAATATTCAACACCCCCTGGAATGAGGTGTTGAAGACGCCTGTCACACCCGATGGCCTCAGCACATATTTCGTGTGCGCTGTAATATCAAACTGGTTATGGCCGGGATTCCCATTGAAACGGATGCTTTGTTTGTCCACCAGCTGCTGGCCGGCGCCTTCGCTGAGAGATTCGAGCTTCTCAGGCCCCATGGTGAGGCCGGCATAAAATCCATTCCCAAGATCGGCATCCGAGGATCCGCCTCCCTCAAGAAGCGGTGTGAAGGTTCCAGGAATCCCTCCAGGTCCATCGAACTGGCGGGAGCCAAGCAGCACACGGCTGACTGTGCGGATGTTCTCATCTTTTGTGCCGCGCATGTAAAAGCCCGGCATATAAAATACGCCATGCTGGCTGCTGTCGTCTCTGAAGTAGGTGGGTGAGCCTGCCTCCCATTTGCCCCATTCTGTATTCTTCCCGAGCTGCTCAAAACGTTTGCCCAGCGATCCATCATCGCTCAACCAGGCGGTCCCATCCGCTGTCGCAACCTCATAGGTCTCTGGTGACATGAAATCACCGCAGTTATCATCCGGGCAGGTCTGGCGTGCTCTCATCCGGAAGGATGTCACAGGCAGATCCTGCGGGACCAGTTCGTTTTTATTAACATCCACCTGGAATGGCTGATCCCAGACAATCACACCCATCGGGAAGGATGTCCTGGCTTTCTTCAGCACAGCGCCGCTCTTCTGAAATGACAGATCCTGCGCAGTGACTCCATTCCCATCAACAAATGCCGTATTGACTACACCGCTCTCAAACCCCATGAAGACGACATCGTTGCTTGGAAAACCTTTGGCCTCAAGGCTCTGGCCACGCGGATCTCGCGGGTGCAGCCCTGCGTAAGAGGGAAAATGCACATGCATGGCGACAACATCTTCAAGGATCAATCCGGCAGGATCGTTCAGTTTGAACCGCATCCGGGGGACTACAAGATTAAAGGGCAGGCCATATCCGTGGAGTTCTCTCACCTGGGAAAACATAAACACTGCTATGTCGTAGATATGAACGAAAGATCCACTCTCACTGAAGAAATCGATCTTTTCATCTCCACAAGGAAAAAAACCATCCTTCGGGTTTCCCGGGTTTTTGAGCTGATGGACTGAGACATCCTCCGGCAGAAAAACGCCTGCACCGGAAAACGATGCCCCATTCCCATCCAGTTTTACCGTCCGAATTTCCGCGTCCAACCCGCTGGGAGTCAGCCCGGAGAGAACCCCGATGTTAACTGCCGCCAGCCCGGCCGGTGTGGTCAGGTCATAAGAGTAGCCATCTCCATTGAGGGAATCGAAGTAACACCCAGGAGTCGGATTGAAGGTGGATTCACCCCATTCGTGTGTCCACTTGGCTGTCGCTGACCCGACAGGAATGTGGGGAAAACCGGGAAGCCCAATGCACAAACCGGTCGCAGCCAGACTGCTGAGGCTTGTTTTTATCGGTCCATAAAAAAGGTCTCCGGAGTAGATGCGGTATCTGAAAGAGTCATCCGAAATGAGATCGTTGTCGTTGTTGTCGGTTTCGGGAATGGTGTTGTCCGGGTCAACTGTTCCGACGACCTTGTATTCGACTGATGGCAGATTAAGCCCGGCCAGAGGCAGATTCATGGCGTTGATCTTGGCGCGATGAATCTCAAAAAATCATCCGCCACAAAGAGGTTCCAGGTGACATTGAAATTTCCAGAAACTGTCCGCAGCACATTGCTGGCGCTGTCCACCAGGTCGTAACGCATCTTTACAGTTGTTGGGAGCGGATCGCAGACCGGGTCGATCGGGTTGCCATTACACTGGATGGTGGCGTAAACCCAGGCGCTCACCTGAAGCGGTTCGGCGGACTCGATATTCTTTATGTGATATCTCTTGACCGTTGCCACATTATCGATGTTGGGAGTGGCTTCAAAGGTCCCAGGATCAAGTCCTACACGCAGATTGATGAGTGCGTGGCAGGGTGTCGCAGCGAAAATCGCCAGCAACACTATGCTGAGGTAATTTTTCATTGTGGTTTGGCGGATATGGGGCCTTGCGGATTGCACGACCTGTTTTGCCTTCCTTTTTTTGAGTTTCCTGTCTAACAACTCACACACAGACATTCGGGCCTGTTAGCATCAAAATATCAGAGAGACAATCAAAACCGAGGTGAA
>LMZT01000053.1 GCA_001567115.1 Candidatus Hinthialibacteria bacterium OLB16
TTTAAAGCCAACTGGAAATATTGCAGATGAGAGGACACGGGTGGCGCATTCCGGCAGCGAACTCAGATCAAAGGATAAAGGCAGTCTCTCCCTCCGGTTCGTTTTCCCTGCCGATCCAGCGGCTCCGCCGAGATACACTGTGACCGATGCTTCGTCCGGAAGTTCATCATAACGGAGATGGATTAGCCCATCCTTGAAGTTAGAATATTGCTTGCCGTTGATGACGACAGAACTCACAGCTCCATTTCCGGCAGCGGACACGAAGATCTTCTTTTCCCCGAAACGGATCGGGAAGTGCTGTTCGACAGAATGGACTGTATCCGGGATGTGGGGAATGAGGATGAGCTCATCTGCCTTGTAAATGTATTCAAACAGCCCCCTCACCAGAGCAGCGGCAGGCCCGAAGGAATCATAACAGAGGTTGATCGCCTCCTCGGGCTGATAGACATCACTGCCGAATTTTGTCAGAGGGTTATCCATTCTGAAACGGTCTGCAAAAGTCAGGAGATGCTTCATGGATTTCCGGCAGTCTTCATATCGGCCGGTTCTCGAGTAAGCCAGAATCATCCGTGCTTCACAGGTGGACCAGTGACCCCCATTGACCCAGGTCCCGAATTCCCACAACCCGGCTGGCTCTTCATACATGTCATCATAGGATGGATAGTTTGGAAGGATGAAAGAAAACGGGCGAAGCCCGGGGATGGATTCAATCTTTCGCAGTATCCTTTCCGCTGAGGCATCATCCACCACCCGGAAAGCCACCGCATCATGATTTGGAGAAGCTTCGAAATAACCATGTTTTTCCGCCCCGTAAACACCATGCCGGATTCCATCCGGATCCAGTGAACGGATCAGGTATCCTTCGCTGGTTGCCAGTTGATCCAGCCCATGGCGGGCCGAATCACACTGCTGGCGGTACTGTTGCGCCGCCCCATCATTTTTCATGAGGCGCTCCAGCTCGATCAGCCGGTCCAGTGCCGCAATGTATGAGACAGACAGCCCCGCAAGGTAAGCCTGTCCAAAGCACCCATCGGCTTTTTTTCATCCGGCGTAACTGGGGGCCGAGGAGGTTTCCGGCGGGCCCTGCAAGAA
>LMZT01000054.1 GCA_001567115.1 Candidatus Hinthialibacteria bacterium OLB16
CGACCCATCCACCCGGGCCGAGGATGGGGTCGGCTGAGGGAGCATCGTTGGGATCAGCGCAGCTGAAAGTGGTCATCCAGCAGTTTCGGAGCTTCGCCGCCAGCCTGTTCCAGCATTTCACGGCAGGTGGCGCAGGGGCATTCCCGGCGAAGTTTTTCATAAGTGAATATCTGCTGGATTCCGTCATCCCATTCGATCATAAGAGACCGCGAATCGACCGGAAGAATCTTTTCAGGAACTGTGGTTTTCCGCATGGTCCTCTTCCAGAACGCAATTATATGGCAGCTTTTCCTCAGGTCCATGAGCCTGGACTGGAGTGCCTGAATTGGCCCATCGAGCTCATCACGTCCGAGTCTGGAATCGATAAACATTGGCTCGCTGCAGGTGGCGGTCACTTCAGTGAATGGGCAGGGGAGACGCAGGCGATCCCATGTTTTCAAATTCGCGAATCGTTTGTAACCGACTCCGCATGGCAGGATGGCATGACCGGTCAGTTGCGCCAGGCGGATGACACCCGGCTTGACGATGTGGCGGGGGCCGCGGGGCCCATCGACTGCAATTGACCCGTTCAGTCCGGCCCGGAAATGCTTTGCCAGGGTCAGGAAAGCCTCCATACCGCCTCGCCTGCTGGAACCTGAAACAACAGTCAGTCCAAGGCGTTCGAGGATGCTTCCGATGATCTGCCCATCCCGGCTTTGGCTGGACATGACCGCTATCGGGTGCCGTTTCTGCTCCTCCCCTCCGATATGGGTTGCGAGGATCAGGTCCGAATGCCAGTAAGCGAAGATGAAGGGCTGCTGCTTCTGATATAATTCATCGATGATTTCATGATCGATCCATTTGATACGGAGCGATTTCACCAGCAGGCGGGTGCTGAAATAAGCCAGCTCGATTTTGAGCCGACGACCAATCTCGGATCTTCCAATCCTTCTTATCAAGCTTCGCTGCCTCATTGGGGTCATAATCCTCGTTGAATGGAATATGACATCCCTTGTCTGGAAATTGAATGGTTGGCGTCAGGGCAATCCTCCCGTATAATCGAAGTGCTCTTATGCGCCTCCTTGAGAATATCTTCTTCGGTTTTGAAGGGCTGACCCGCAACCTGATGCGCTCCTTTCTCTCAGCCCTCGGCATCGTCATCGCCGTCGGATCGGTGGTGCTTGTGGTTTCCCTTGGCGAACAGGCCAAAGACCTGATCGTCATCCAGCTGGAGAAGTTCTGGGGAGCCGATTTGATAATTGTCCAGAATGCTCCCCCTAAGCGTTACCGCCACTGGATGGATGACTGGAAAAACATGAAAATGCGTGATCTTTATGCGGTCCGTTCCCTTTTGGATGGCGCGCGGCTGGTGGGAGGTTATCGGGAGTCGGGTTCACGCAGGGTCTCTGTTGGGACTGAGAATATCATGGGCCAGCTGAAAGAGGTGGATCCTGCTTACCTGGATGCCCGCGGCCGTGTGGTTCGTGCAGGCAGAAATATCACCTGGGATGACATGGAGAATGCCCTGAAAGTCTGTACCATTGGCGCAGAAGTCGCCCGCAAGCTCTTCAAATCCGAAAAAGACTCCATCGGCAAAGAAGTAAGAATCTCCGGCCAGCGCTTCGAGGTTGTCGGTGTTGTCGATCCAAAGACGACGGAGATCGGAAATTCAGAAATTGCCAAGGATGTCTATATCCCTCTGACGACTGGGGAGCGCCGTTTTTCCGGTGATAACCCCCTCGATGAGGTTGTCGTCAAAGCTCAAGGCAGCCACCTGACTGAAGCAATCAAAGTGCAACTGGCCGATATTTTATTCCAGCAGCATGGAAAATGGGATTTTTTAGTCTATTCTGAAATTGAACGTGTCCAGGGGATTCGAAGGGTGGTGACAATGGTTCAGGGCATCCTGGCCGCCCTGGCTGGGATCTCACTGGTGGTCGGTGGGATTGTGGTAATGAATACCATGCTGGTTTCGGTTACAGAAAGGACCCCCGAAATCGGTTTACGGAAATCCCTGGGGGCACGCGGCCGGGATATTGTCTACCAATTCCTGTCGGAAACCCTGGCCCTTTGTTTTATGAGTGGTCTGGTTGGCATCCTGACCGGACTCATCCTCGCCTATGGTGTCACCGAGGCTGTCCCTCGATTCTTTCCGGATATCGGCGAATGGCCCTGGAAAATCAGCCCACTGGCAGTGGCTGTCGCGTTTATCTGCACCACTGTGGTTGGTCTTGGCAGTGGTGTTTATCCGGCCTGGCGCGCCTCGAAACTGGATCCCACTGTGGCGCTGCGTTATGAATAGAACTGTATCCTCGCCTGTTTCCGGTCGAAAATAACAGATTACAGGTGGGACGGGTGAATCCGCCGGTAGAGCTGTATTTCTGCGTGGGCAGCTTTTCGGGTTGGAATTTCCTTGCGCCTGCCTGAAAAACACCCTGTAATAATGAACCCGGCTGGAGGAGGTTTTTTCCTGTGATAAACATCAAATCGGGCCTGAGATTTTTCATCCTGCTGGTACTGCCTGCCCTGGCGGGACAGCTCGCAGAGGCATATACGCCGCTGCTGTCTCGAAATGGCAACCTGGTTCGCTGGGATTTGAAGGAAAGCCCTGTGAATCAGCCGAATATCATCGAGGGAAGGGTTGAGTTTTTTATCAACCGCCTGGGGACACCCGACCTGGAGGATGCCGGAGATGGAACCGGGGGAGAGTTCGATATCATCCGCAGGGCATTTGGGGTCTGGAATCACAACCCCACCAGCCTGATGCGGTTCAATGATCTGAAACTGACTGACCAGTCCTGGGGTACCGGCTCGGATGAAACCAACCTGGTCATTTTTGACGAGACCAACAAAAGTGGCCTTTTCCCTCCCGGCTCAGGAATTATCGCCATGACCATGACAACCTATGAAGATGAGCTCTATGGCGGGGTCCTGGATGGCCACCTCCGCGATACCGACCTGATCCTGAATGGAAAGGATTTCACTTTTTCGAGTGGTCTCGAGCCGGAAAAGATCAACCTTCTTTCGATTGTTGTTCATGAGATCGGGCATGTCTGTGGCCTGGATCATTCCTTTCACCAGAAGATCAACCCGCAGGATGATTCAGTCGATGTTCCCAGCCTGTTTCCTTACCTGAATTTCGCCGATGACCAGTTGTCGCAGCCCGACCAGGATGATTTTTCCGGCTTGACCGAGCTTTACCCGGATAAAGATTTTAACGATCAGATCAATGGATCTCTGGCGGGAATGGTGATGATCGATGGAGAGCCAGCCGCTGGCATCGATGTCGTCGCATACCAGAACAGGCGGCCGGTTGTGAGCACTTTCAGCCGTTCAAATGGCTCGTTCCACATCCATGGTGTCCCGCCGGGAACCTATCTGATTCGCACGAATATCCTTTCCCGCGCCAACATCAGCCTGGTGCAGGACATTACCACCGAGGTGCACTCCCAATACTTTGGAACCGCTGGGAATGCCGGAATTGCACAGGATGCCTCTCCAGTTACAGTCCTCGCAGGGAAAAAACGCGCCAATGTGCTGCTGAATCTGCGCCGTCTGGCACAACCCGATTTCCTCGAGCCGAATGACACCCCTCAGCAGGCCCTTCTTCTTCCAGTCGATGGAACCCAGGTTCTCCAGCAACCCTGGAAAACAGGCGATCCGGAATGGATGAAATTCCAGGCCAGCAAAGGAAGAATTTATGAAATACTGACCGATAACCTTGGTTTCTTCGCCAATCCAAAACTGGACCTGTTTGACTCGGATGCCACCACCCTGTTAGCGAGTCATGACAATATCGATATCTCCAAAATGAATTATGCCGCACGGATTCGATTTACAGCTCAGCGGAATGGGTCCTTTTATATCCGTTTGACCGATGTGAAATCGGCTCTCTCCCCGGGTTCTTCCTGTGAAGTTTCGGTTCGAGAGGCCGGGCCTGCCCGGCTGGATGGAAATGGCGATGGGATGATCGATTCGATGGACTTGTTCTCATTTTCAACCCACTGGACACCCGTTGTGGGCAATCAGGAATTTATAAAAGATGGGATTTCAACTCTGCCGACCACAGATCTGATCGAGTTGCTGGGAGTATTGGCTGGAAAATAGTCCATTTGATGGTTCAGCAAATATGGCTGATCTTCAAGAAGGCGCCGCCTGTTCCCCTTGTGTCTGGCTCCCCCCGGATCTTAAAATGGAATTCACGCTGCCAGAATCCTGGGTGGTCCAGCTATTTTGATGGTTGAAAAAAGGAATCACGACATGAGGGTCATCGATCAATACTCGGCGCCTGCTGTGTGCCTCTCCCTGGCTGTATTAATTATTATGGTTTTTTTCCCCACTACAGCCTGCACCGGCGATTGGCCATCCTATGGTGGTCCCGATCGGAACTGGATTTCAAAGGAGTCCGGCTGGGCCTCCAAATGGCCGGATGAGGGGCCGACCAAACTGTGGGAGCAGGAGGTCGGCATCGGGTTTTCATCTTTCTCTGTCTCCCAAGGGCGGGTTTATACAATGGGATGGGCGGATGATAAGGACACAGTGTTCTGCTTCGATGCAGAAACCGGAAAAGTCATCTGGACTCACTCTTATGCCGCGCCGCTCCTCGACAAATATTACGAAGGCGGACCGGGAGGCACCCCGACAGTCGATGACGGCCGTGTTTACACCATGAGCAAGGTCGGGAATTTTTTCTGTCTCGATGCCGCAACCGGCAAGGTCATCT
This sequence comes from Candidatus Hinthialibacteria bacterium OLB16, assembly GCA_001567115.1. Lineage (GTDB taxonomy): Bacteria > Hinthialibacterota > Hinthialibacteria > OLB16 > OLB16 > OLB16. Next base: position 4,703 of record LMZT01000054.1, read on the forward strand.
GGTCGAAAGACCTCGCGCAGGAACTGGAGGCGAAAATTCCTGAATGGGCTTTTGCTGGCTCGGCTCTGATCGAGGGTGATTGGGTCATAATCGAGGTTGGGGTGATCGCAGCCTTTGATAAGATCAAAGGGGATCTGGTCTGGAAGACAGAAAATTACGCCTCCGCCTATTCATCGCCGATCGCGGCCGATCTCGAGGGAACCCGCTGCCTGGCTTCGTTCCCTGAATACGGCCTGGTGATTTCCGACATGAAAACCGGCAAGGAACTGGCAAAGCACCGTTGGGAAACACGCTATGGCGTCAATGCCGCCACTCCCCTTCATGTTGGAAACAAATTTTTTATTTCATCCGGTTATGGCAAAGGGTGTGCCCTGCTTGAGGTTCAACTTGGCAAGGAACCAGTGGTTCTCTGGCAGAGTAAAAAGATGCGGAATCATTTCAATACCTCGGTTATCCACCAGGGGTCCATTTATGGATTTGATGAAGACACGCTCCGATGCCTGGAGTTCGATACAGGAAAAGTCCGCTGGGCACAGGAAGATCTCGGCAAAGGCTCCCTCATGCTGGCGGATGGAATTCTCATTGTTCTCTCGGAAAAAGGTGAGTTGCTGACTGTTACTCCCTCTCCGGATGGGTTCCAGGAAATTTCACGTGCTCAGGTCCTTGGTGGAAAATGCTGGACAGTCCCAGTGCTGGCCAATGGGCGGATTTATTGCCGGAATGCCGCCGGGAATGTGGTTTGTGTGGATGTAAAAAACAAGTGATCGTGGCGGATTGTGCCTGTTAACTGGGCAACCCGTTGGCCGGGGATATGACTCCCAGCATTCTTCCCTGCGGAGAGTCGCCACGGCGATGGGAAAAGCAATCCATCGAATCGAAAGTGCAGATCCCGCTGACTTCAATATTCTCTGCGATCATTCCAGATCGAAGCATCTGCTCGCGATTGAGGGACGGCAGGTCAATCCGCAAGGGGTCTCTGAGCAGATAATCTCCCTCGCCCCATCGGTCCCTGATCAAATTCCAGACTTCCTCTCCCACCCGATATTTTTTCGGCTGAAATGGATGGGCTGATCCAGGCACGCACACTCGGGGCGGGGACACCAAATTCAGCCTGGAAAGACCTGACAGCATTCATTGCGATGCCACTCTGAGTCCCTCTCCATCCGGCATGGATTGCCCCGACTGCGCTCCCATTCAGATCAGCCATCAGCAGGCAGCAACAATCCGCTACCAGCACACCCACCGCCACACCCGGGGATGCGGTCATCAATCCATCCGCTGGACCGAGGCATTCGTCATGGTTCATGGAGCCGCGCCCGGCCTGTTCGGTTTCAACACGCAACACCTGAGCGCCATGCTCCTGGAATGCCAGGGTCAACCGATCGATTGAAAGCCCGCTTTCCCTCAGAATATTTTTTCGAAATTGAAGGACTTCGGCCCTCTCTCCTGACAGGAAAGAAGCATTTCCGAAACCGGGAAGGGAAGTGTCTCTCAGTGAGAATACATGGGGAACCGGGATGCCCCGCTGGAGGAGAGTCGAGCGCAAAACCTTTGGTTTCATTCCATTTTACGAATGGCTTCCAGAATTTTTGGGTCGGTGATGTGGTAAGAATGCTCATCATCCGGAAAAACACCTTCATTGATATCACTTAAAAAACTTTTGAGGGCTTTCCCGGCTTCTCCAGCCAGATCGGCATAACGCTTCACAAATTTTGGCTTGAATTCTGTAAACAGGCCCAGCAGGTCATGCGTGACTATGACCTGGCCATCACAATCCGGTCCGGCACCGATGCCCAAAGTGGGTATCGATACTGAGCGGGTGACCAGGCGTGCCGCCTCACGAGGAACTGCCTCCACCACCAGGGCGAATGCGCCGGCAGTCAGCCATGGCGCGGGCATCCTCGAGCAGCCGCTGGACATCCTCGATGGCACGGCCTGCGCTGACACGGAAATGCCCGGTCAGCAATGTGGACTGGGGTTGCACTCCGATATGCCCGATGCTGGTATCCCGGCGCGTGTCATCGCTGCCACTGTTTCAGCAAAGGCTGCACCACCCTCGATTTTTACCGCACGCGCACCACCCTCCTTGATCAGCCGGCCAGCATTCCGGAGAGCTGCCTCCTGTGATGTCTGAAATGACAGGAAGGGCATGTCTCCGGCGACCAGAGCCGATCGAGTCACACGGTTCACAGCACGCAGGTGATAGACGACATCATCCACAGTCACCGGGAGTGGATTGTCATGCCCCTGAACAAACTGCCCTAATGTGTCCCCGACCAGGATGATATCGATGCCGGCCTGGTCCAGAAGCCGCGCAAAGGTCGCATCATAAGCCGGCAGGAGGGTGAGGGGCGGCTTTTTTCCTTTCCGTTCACGAATCGAATCCGGGGTGGTACGTTCTTGCATCATAGTGGAATTTTGCCAGATAAAACCGAATCGGACCATCCTTTCCCGATATTCTGGATTATGCCCGGATAGACTTATCAGTTTTCAAGGTGTGGGAGGAGGGGGTGGGCCTGGCTGAAGAGCAATTGGCGAGGGTTGTCAGAAGGGCTGCTTTTGTTATAGTCGACGTTTGTTGCGGTTCCCTGTAACCGTGAGCGGGGCATGTTTTATACACCGCCTGGCGAATTTTCTGTTTTTCTCGAGGAGATATTGATGAGTACGGTCGAAGAAAAGGTCAAGGCTATCATTGTGGACAAATTGAAGGTTGATGCGTCCGAAATCACACCGGACAAGGAAATTGTCCGCGATCTGGGAGCCGATTCACTGGACCAGGTTGAACTGGTCATGGAGTTGGAAGAGCAGTTTGGTGTCGATGAAATTCCGGAAGAAGAAGCCGCCCAGCTCAAGACTGTCGGTGATGTGATCAAATACGTCACACAAAAAACCGGCCAATCCTGAACCAGGGGAAAATAGAAAACATGTCCGTACGAGTTGTCGTCACCGGTATGGGGGCTGTTGCACCGATTGGAATAGGGGTTGATCAATTCTGGAGTGGTTTGTCAGAGGGCGTTTCCGGGGCTGGCACGATCACCTATTTCAATTCAGAGGCGTACGCGACCCGTATTGCATGTGAGGTCAAAGGCTTCAAACCAGAAGAGTGGGTTCCTGAGAAAGAAATCAGCCGTTCCGACCCCTTTGTCTGGTTTGGCATGGCCGCAGCTGAAATGGCTGTGCGCGACAGTGGCCTTTTGGATATTCAAGGCCTGGATCCCACCCGGATCGGGGTCCTGATCGGCACAGGCATTGGCGGACTCCAGACCATCGAAAGCAGCAAAGAAGTTCTGCTCGAAAAAGGCCCCCGGCGCATCTCTCCGTTCCTGATCCCGATGCTGATCGGGAACATGGCATCCGGCATGGTTTCCATCCGCTATGGTTTCAAAGGCCCGAACATGTCGATCGCGACTGCGTGCGCCACTGGAAATCATGCAATTGGCGAAGCCCAACGCATCATTCAACGCGGAGAGGCGGACATCATGGTTTGTGGCGGGGCCGAAGCGGCCATTACTCCGCTCGGCCTGGCTGGTTTTGTTCAGATGAAAGCCATGTCCAGGCGCAACGATTCACCCGAAACAGCTTCGCGGCCTTTCGACAAGGACCGCGATGGGTTTGTCGCCGGCGAAGGGGCGGGAGTGGTCGTTCTGGAAAGCCTTGAACATGCCCGCAAGCGGGGGGCGCCCATCTATGGCGAAATGGCCGGATATGGGCAGAGCGCCGATGCTTTTCACATGACTGCACCGGCATCGGATGGCGAAGGTGCCCAGGCGGCCATGCGGAATGCCTTGAAAGATGCCGGAATCAACCCGAACCAGGTTGATTACATCAATGCCCATGGCACCTCGACCCAGCTCAACGACACAATCGAAACAGCAGCGATCAAATCGGTCTTTCAGGACCATGCCCGCCGCCTGCAAATCAGCTCGACCAAGTCAATGACCGGCCACCTGCTGGGTGCCGCGGGTGGAATCGAGTTTGTTGCCTGCTGCCTGATGTTTGCACATAATGCCATTCCACCGACTATTAACTACGAAACCCCCGATCCGGACTGTGATCTCGACTATGTTCCCAACCAGGCCCGGGAGTTCACAGGTGATGTGTGCATGTCGAATGGCTTTGGCTTCGGTGGACATAATGCTGTTCTCATTGCGCGCCGTTTCAGGGGGTGAGCAGGCTATCTGTCATGGGCCTCGATGAAAGCGAGATCCTGCTGGACCAACTCCTTCAGGAGTTTGGTATAAAACCACTTAACATCCACATCTACCGCCAGGCAATGACACACTCGTCATTCCTGAATGAGCAAGGCCTTCCTTCATGGGAAGGGAACGAAAGACTGGAGTTCCTCGGAGATGCAGTGATCGGGCTGGTGGTAACAGAGGCGCTTTATCAGCACTACCCTGAAAAAAGGGAAGGGGAGCTCTCAAAGATAAAATCGGTCCTGGTGAGCCGCGCGACCCTTGCCGGCTGCTCCCGGGAAATTGGGCTCAGCCGCCCGCTCAAACTGGGCATCGGTGAAACCAAGTCGGGAGGGAAAGGGCGCCAGTCGATTCTGGCCGCGATCTTTGAAAGCTTTGTCGGAGCACTCTATCTGGACCTGGGATTTGAAACTGCCCGTGACTATATCCTCCGGCACCTCGAACCCTCCATGCAGCGCCTTGGGGAAAGCGACACTGCCCAGGATGACAAATCCCGCCTGCAGGAGATGATCCAGCGGCGAACCGGCCAGATTCCCCGTTATCGTGTGATCCGTTCAGAAGGGCCAGACCATGAAAAGTGGTTCGAAGTTGAAGTCAGCCTGCGCGGAGTGACTCTTGCGCGCGGCGAAGGATCCAGCAAAAAAAAGCGCCGAACAGAGTTCGGCCCTCAATGCACTTCAGTTCCTCGCCCGGCAGGGTGAGGATTTTCTCAAGTTGGAAGGAGACCTGTAAGATGAAAATTGAACCAGCCGAACGGTTAAGCCACCTGCCGGTTTATCTCTTTGATGATCTCGATAACCAGAAGGCCGCCGCAATTTCAAAGGGTATCGATGTGATTGACCTCGGGGTGGGAGATCCGGACCGGCCGACACCAGACTACATCATCGATGTCCTGTGCGAAAAGGCACGGGATGACCGTTATCACCACTATCCCTCCTTCAAAGGGCTGCCGGAGTATCGCAATGCGGTGTCGGGCTGGTATAAACGCCGTTTCAATGTGGATCTCGATCCGAATACTGAAATTCTTTCTCTGATCGGTTCAAAAATCGGGGTTGCGCTGCTGCCATTTGCGCTGTGCAATCCGGGCGATGTGGTGCTGATACCGAACCCCTGTTACACCGCCTATCGTCCGGGGATCACCCTGGCCGGAGCCCGGATCGCCGAGATGCCGCTGCTCGAGAAAAATGGTTTCATGCCGGACCTGTCTTCCATCCCCAGTGATGTCGCAAGGTCGGCAAAACTGATGCTGCTCAATCACCCGGGAAATCCAACCGCGGCACTGGCATCTGAAAAATTCTTTAGAGAGGTGGTTGATTTTGCCCGCCAGTATAACATCGCTGTCTCCCATGATGCTCCCTACAGCGAAGCCACCTATGATGGTGAAGTGGCGTTGTCTTTCCTCCAGACTCCGGGAGCCAAAGAGGTTGGTGTCGAGTTTCACTCCTGCTCCAAGGTGTTCAACATGCCTGGATGGCGTTGCGCTTACTGCTCTGGCAACTCGACAATCATCTCCGCTCTCGGGAAGGTCCGTTCAAATATCGATATGGGCCAGTTCGAGCCTGTTCAGCTGGCGGCTGCAGCAGCCCTGAATGGCTCGATGGATCACCCGCGGAAAATGGCAGCCATGTACCAGGAGCGGCGGGATGCCCTGTGCGGCGGCCTGGATGAGCTGGGTTGGAAGGTTATCTGGCCCAAAGCGACTTTCTTTGTCTGGACTCGAGTGCCAACCGAGATGTCCAGCGGTGAATTCGCCAAGGCTCTGCTGGAAAAAGCGGGTGTTCTGATCTCCCCCGGCAGCGCATTCGGGAGCCTGGGTGAAGGTTATATTCGCATTGCTTTGACAGTCGAAGTTGACCGCATCCGCGAGGCGGTCGATCGAATCCGCAAAGCTGGTTTTGTTTATTGAGTGATTTTTGGCCCGTTGGGCGGGGGTAGAAAAACCCCTCCTGGCGATCATTGGGAGAGGGGTGCATTCGGATGTCCCAACCAGGTCGTTCCCCATCGATCCTCCGCCGAATTTTCGCTGTCAAGGAATTTGGTGTCTTTCTGATACTGGCCTTGATGGTAGTGGCCATGTCTCTGATCACCGACTCTTTTTCCACTAAATCAAATTTCATCTCGATCCTTCAGGCCATCTCCCCCATTGCGATCATGGCCATCGGGCAGACCTTTGTCATTCTGACCGGAGGCATTGATCTCTCGGTGGGTTCTGTCTGTGCGCTCTCGGCCTATCTCATGTCCCTTGTCCTGACCCGCGAGGCGGGCGCCTCTCTGGGTGCTGCCATGCTGACTGCGCTGGCGACCGGTGGATTGTGCGGCCTGCTGACCGGTTTGATCATCACCCGGTTGCGGGTGACCCCGTTCATTGTGACACTGGGCATGTTGTCTGCCTGCAGCGGCCTCACTCTCGGATTGTCCGGGGGTAAACAGATTGGTTTGACCAAGTTTGGCGTGCCGACTGAGATGACAGCCTCAATTCTCAGTCCCACGGGTGAGGTTTCGGGGCAACCTTCGGTTGAACGGCGGTTTTATTCCGAAAGTGGGAGAGTCGATAAAATCGCTGCCAACCCTCTTGGGGGCATCTGGGCCGGAGCCAGCCAGCCGGGGCATGTCAGCCTTCTCGATGCATCCTGGACTGAAAAGGTTTCTGTTTCACCGGAGGGCCTGGATGAGATTCGTGCACTGCTTCCTCAGTCTGATGGCAGCCTGATTGTGGGCGGTGTTCCTGGCAAAGCCCTGTTTCGCATCACCCCCAGTGGAGAGACCCGTGTGATCTATCAGCCGGGAGCTGAAGCCATAGTCGGGCTGATCGGTAAAGATTCCGAAAGTTTCTGGGTGGCGGCCTCAGAGCCGGATCAGATTGTTGAAATAAAAAACGATGGAACCCTGGCAAGGCCGCCGATCAACCTCGGCCTTCAGGGGCGCATCACCTCGCTGCAGATCGGCGCCAGGGGGCAGCTCCTGGTAGCCACCTCCCAACCCGCAGAGATTATCCGGATCGATCCGGACACATCGGCACAGAGCTCAATTTATTCATCGACCGCAGAGACGATCGAAAACCTCCAGATGGATGATGAGGGGAACCTGTGGTTCATCGAAGGCGGACAATCACCCGATCATCTCATGTGCCTGACCCATGGCAAACCAGTAGAAATCTGGAAAACCCCGAAGCCGCCAATACGGGACTATATCGTTTTCCCCGGGAGTGGCGCCATTGCCAGCGTGGGAAATGTGGGAGCCATCTTCCTGATCCGTCCGGGCCTGGATGCCCAGCAGATCCACCCCATGACCACCCACAAAGCACGCTGTCTGGCCTGGCAGGGAGACCACCTGCCGATCCTGGTGGGGAATTCCGGCCCCGGAGGGGTTGCCACTCTCGAGACAGTCGCAACCAAAACAATTTATCCGCTGGCGGAGTCCTTTAATTCCCTGTTTGAGTATGCCCCACCAGCGATGCTGGTTCTGGTTATCCTTGGCTGGCTGTTTCTCCGCTTCACCAAATGGGGGACATACCTTTATGCCATTGGCGGGAATGAGCAGGCGGCACGCTTGTCTGGAATCAAAGTGGGTCGGATGAAGATTCTTTCTTACACGGTTACCGGGATTCTCTGCGGCCTGGCAGGAATCTTCCTCACCTCAAAACTTCATACTCTCGATCCGAATCTGGCCAAGGGGTATGAGCTCAAAGTCATCGCTGCGGTGGTTATCGGAGGGACCAGCCTGAATGGAGGCGAGGGTTCTGTCTGGGGAACACTGATCGGTGCCGCGCTGCTCTTTGTTCTCAACTATGCCCTGGTTCACCTCGGGATGGAGGATATCTGGTCGGATCTGTTCATTGGGGTTGTCATCATTCTGGCGGCGGTCATCGATTCTCTGCGCACACGCCTTCCGGAACTGCTGATGGCGCTGGGGTTGAGGAAAATCCACTGATCCAAGGGTGCCCGCATCAGCGGGAGGGTTCAACGGTTCGGTGGCCGGCTTTTCGCTGGGCCTGAATGGCGGCATCCTCCCACGCCACAGATTCTGCGGGTGGGATGCGTCCATCCCGGTCGAGTGCCTCGATGGTTGACTTCAATCCTTCTTCCAGGCTGACTGCCGGTTGAAATTCAGGCACATCACGACACAGCCGTTCAGAGCTGAAGAAGCTGTTGTGCGCAAAGATTTCCTTGCAGATTCCAACCTCCGGAACTTCCCGTTCAATCAGGGTCTGGAGAGGGATTCCAATCAGGTCAACCTCACGCCCGAGCACCTTCATGGCTCTCTGATGGTAGTCCTTCCAGGAATGGAATCCTCGACGGACCACATTGTAGGTCTGGCCGATACAGTGGCTTTTTCCCAGAACACCAGCAAAGGCTCTGGCGGCATCATCGACATGCAGGAACTGGTGAATGGCTGTTCCATCTCCACAGACCGTGATTGGAAGACCCTTGCGAACACGGTCGATCCAGGTGAAATCCCAGGCAACCTGGCGGACACATCCCATGATCGGCCCATAGGTCGTGGATGGCTTCAGAATCGTGGCCGGGAATCCATCCCGATGGTAAGCCTCCAGAAACACATGGTCTGCGGCAACCTTCCCGCGGCCATAGTCAGTCAAGGGGCGGAGAGGGTGATCTTCGGTTACCGGCATCCAGTCCGGATCGATTCCATAGGTGCAGACTGTTGAACACTGGATGAAATGCCCGGCACCCTGGAAAGCGGAGACACTCGAACGCGCTTCTTCTGCATTGAAGCAGACCATGTCGATCCCCGCATCGAGTTTTTCC
>LMZT01000055.1 GCA_001567115.1 Candidatus Hinthialibacteria bacterium OLB16
CTATCTGCGGACAGGCCCCACAGTGAGCATTCTTTCTAAAAAATGATGGTTCTCCTGAAGTGTTGGAATCATGGGGGAACCGTGAAATCTGGGTGGAGGCAATCAGGCCGGAGAAAATCGCCAGCGCCACAGGTTCTGGAGATTCATCCATTGCCGGGTTTCTCACTGGGTTGCTTCGGGGCTATTCCATCGAAAAGACACTGCGGTTATCCATCCTGATTGGCTGGCAGAACCTGCAGGAACTTGATGCAGTCTCTGGAATCAAGTCCTGGGATCAGACAGAGCCAATGCTCGAAATCGACAGGCCGACTCTCGATGCCCGGCTGAAAGATGCTGCCTGGGCTTATGATCCTCAAGTCAAAGTCTGGCGAAGCCCTCGGGACAGAAAATAACAAGCTTATCCAGCCGCACTCCCCTGCCCGGAATGGAAAAATGCAGGAATGAAAGGGGTCCTGGTGGAATTACTGGATCCGCCGCCAGGTTCCTGATTCATACCGGAAGGAAGATCCCGGCCCCCCACGGCGGTATCGAATCCAGGCATCCACCAGATCGGCTGTCGGCAGGCTGTGATGGACCAGGATTTGATGCCCATTGGTATCCACCGGGGTCATATACTCCAGATGCCAGAGTGACTCGCCAATTGGATCACGATGCAGTTCTTCAAATAACCTCTTTACCAGTCCCCGGCTCTGTTCCTCGCTGCTGTACAACTGATCATCGCTGCCGATCAGCACCAGAACTGGAATCCGCATCTGGGGAAGGGTTTCACGATGTTCGGTCCCATAACGCAGCAGCCTGCGGTAATCATCGAGCTCATACCGCCAGCGCACCCAACGGTCCGCGGCCCTCAAAAACAGTGCAACACCATTATACAGCTTAGTCCAGTCGGTGTTGTTCCAGAGGCTGTCCTTCGAACGCATCAGGTTGACCAGGAACCCGCCCGGGAAGTCGGATCGCAGAATGCGCATCTTCCCCTGTGGGGCAGTGAAAGCAGTGTTGTACACGTTATGGCAGATGACACTGTCAAAAGGCAGGTAAATTCCATAAGCCGCCTGTTCACCCTGGCCGGTTCCTCGTGGGTCGGCACTCCAGAATGCAGTTTCACCCCCCTGGCTGGTGCCGATGAGGGTGACATGGGTCAGTGTGTTCACCGATTTGCCGAACCATTCATCCTGGCGCACTTCAGCAGGCTTTGAGAGGACCTCGGCATCCAGATGTTTGAGATTCTCCTTTTCTATCTGGGCGATCCTGCGCCCCACTGCCTGGATAACCGAGACATTTTTGTTCATGTCGATCTCACAGGCCTGGTTTTCTTCCCAGCCGGATTCCAGAGCGTTCTCCATGTGCCAGGCCCCATCCTGGCCGATCGCCTTTTTCAGGTACACCGCAGTTCCGGATCCCTCGGGGTTTCTTGAAATGATTTTATGGCCATGGCTGCGGCCATGGAAAATCGGATCGACTATATAAACGATGTAGCCTTTGAGGCTGGCCATCACCAGCGCGAATTTCACATAATTCCCACCATAGGATCCGGTCCCCGGCACGATCAGAATTGCACCAGAATATTTGCCTGCCCAGCGCGGGTCGGCATATCGGTCGACATGGATGCTGTAGGTCCGGCTGTTCTGCATCGGTGAGAGTTTGCTGATATCATGTTCCTCGAATTTCTTTTCGAAATGGAACATCCCGATTTCCTCATAATCATGGGGGTCGAAACGGAGCTGCAGGGATTGATAACAGGGGCCAAAGAAGGTGGCCAGCAAGGCCGGATCAACCTGCCAGTTCGGGAAATCCTTCTGAATTCTTTCTCTTTCACTGCTGGTTAATTTGGTGGTCTGCAGGAGGTGCAGATCATCTGTAAAGGGATCGGTTTGTCCGACCGGATAATCATCGATAAGGCCCACCCAGCCGGCACGCTCTTTCGAAAAAGCGGGGGTGCCGATCAAAAGGAGGCCTGAAAACAGGATATTCATAGCCCATGCGATCCCTTTCCAGAAGGTTTCGGTCCTGCTGATTGTCTGATAGCTCATTCAATAGTCTCGAAGATGTGTAGAGGATGTTATTTCCCTCAGGCGGGTTCACCAGGGCCTTGTTTCAAGTGTATAAGTATGGCCTCTCTATACCTTACCCGGATTTTACCGATTGCCAAGGGGCTGAACCTCCCCTGCCTTCGCCCAACCGGAACTGAGAGAGTGGAAGGAACGAAAAAGATTATGATTCCTGTCATCGTCAATGGCGCTCAGGGGAAGATGGGGCAAGAAGCAGTCAAAGCGGTTCAAGCCGCCTCTGGCCTCGAACTGGCGGGTTGTTTTGATGTCGATAATAATCTGGAAGTGGAATTGAAAACGCATCGAGGATGTGTTGTGGTGGATTTTACTCACCCATCGTGCGCCTTCCAGAATGCGCAAACGATTCTCGCAGCAGGATGCCATGGTGTTATCGGCACCACCGGTTTTCAGCCGTCCCAGATCGATGAACTGGCCCAGGCATGTAAATCCCTTCAGCATGGATTTTTCATCGCACCGAATTTCGCCATCGGCGCAGTCCTGATGATGCGCTTTGCAGCGGAAGCAGCGCGCCACATGGAGCGTGCTGAAATCATAGAGCTTCACCATACAGGCAAAGCGGATGCACCCTCGGGTACTGCCCATAAAACCGCTGAGATGATGGCGGAATCACGGGCTGCTGCCGGGCTTCCTTCCTTCGAGGGGCCGGATGCTGTCACAAATACTCTTCCAGGAACTCGTGGCGGCTGCCTTGGAGGAATACGAATCCATGCAGTTCGCATGCCGGGAGTACTCGCCAATCAGGAGGTTCTTCTCGGTGCGGCGGGACAGATTCTTTCCATCCGCCATGACACCCTGGACCGTTCCTGTTTCATGCCGGGTGTTGTCCTGGCCTGTCGAAAGGTAAGATCATTGAAAGGGCTGGTTGTCGGCCTCGATCAGCTTCTCTGGAATGAGAGCCACTCAACACACGAATGACCCGGAAACACCCCCACTTCCTGCTGACAAACGATGATGGCATTGAAGCTGAAGGCATTCACTGCCTGGCTGGCCTGCTGAGGCGGTTCGGAAGGGTGACCCTGCTCGCACCTGACCGCGAGAGGAGCGGTGTTTCTCATGCTTTTTCATTGAATCGGCCTCTGGCGCTCAAGCATCATGGGGAGGATGTGTACAGCCTGACCGGAACACCCGCCGATTGTGTCATGTTTGGCATCCGGAGCTTTCTGGTGGAGGAAAACGCTCCTGATTATGTCTTTTCCGGAATCAACCATGGAGCGAATCTGGGCACAGATGTCGTTTATTCGGGAACTGTCGCCGGGGCGCGGGAGGGTGCGCTTTTTCGCATTCCTTCGGTTGCTGTTTCGCTGGCCACAGAGTTCTCCAGCCGTTTCGATTCCCAGCACCTCCATTTTGAATCGGTCATTCAATTTGTCGACTCGTTTCTTCCCATGCTGTTTGAGAGGAGCCTTCCCGAGGGCACTTTTCTCAACATCAATGTCCCCAATATCCCGCCGGATCTGCTGAAAGGGGGCCAGTTCACGAGAGTCGGGAAGCGAATCTACCGGGACCGCTTCATCTGTAAAGTGGACGAACACGGCAATGAGCTCTTCTGGCTTGGCGGGGAACCTCCGACTCATACCCCCGAGGAGGGAACCGATTTCGATGCGCTCGAAAACTCGATGGCTTCGATAACCCCGCTGCGCTGGATTCCTGCGGACCATGGGGAACTGTCTCATTTTAAAGACTGGCCATCCCTCGAATCTCCCAATGGAAAAAAGGGCTCTGATATGTTCTTCCGGAAGGGGGATCTTGCCGATCCGCGGGAACGCATGATCCAGGATCAACTCCTGGCCCGTGGGATCAGTGACCCCCATGTTCTTCAGGCATTCCGAACCCTGCGGAGGGAAGATTTTGTTCCTGAGGACATGAAACCTCATGCTTATGAGGATCGTCCGCTTCCGATCGGCTGTGATCAGACCATCTCACAGCCCTATATGACTGCCCTGATGACTCAGGCACTGGATCTCCAGTCCGATCATGTCGTTCTTGAAATCGGGACCGGTTCCGGGTTCCAGACCGCCCTGTTGCGCCTCCTGTCGAAAGAGGTTTTGACAGTTGACCGGTTTCCAGAACTTTCCCGGAAGGCCGAGAGAGTCCTCAATTCCCTCGGATTCAACAATATCCTGTTCAGAGTCTGTGATGGCAGCCTTGGATTTGAGGAGGAATGCCCTTTTGACCGGATTCTGGTCACTGCCGCAGCCCCGGCAATTCCGACACCCCTGATCGAGCAGCTCGCCACTCCTGGCATCCTGATCCTTCCCATGGGAGACCGGGAGAATCAGATGCTTAAAAGAGTGACCAGGACCTCAGCGGGCATTTCATTCGAAGATCTCTGCCCCTGTGTGTTTGTGCCCCTGGTTGGGAAGGGTGGCTTTGATGAAGGTTCGAAATAACCGGTCCTGTTAAATGGAAACCGGTATGTGGAAAAGTTTTTCTTTCAGTGAGTCTGCTGCTTCAATGTCTCGACTGGCTTGAGGTGCAGAACAGCCATCGCAGTCCCATCCGGGACTTTCGGCCCGAGTAAAACCAGTGATTTGTCAGGCTGAAACAGTTTCTTTACCTTTCCGCCGATCTGTTTGAATTCTTTGCTCTGAATATCTGCGCGACGCAGCCAGGCGGCTTCCAGATAAGTTTTTTCCTTTTCTTTCTTCACTGAAAAAGAGAATTTGAGGTTATCATCCCAGGCGAATTCATTCGGCCTCGTGGCCTCACAAGGCAGATCGGCAGTCTTATGGATAACAAACTGCCGGAATCGTGATTTTTCTGCCAGCTTCTCGAGGGCGCCACATGCGCTCTCGATGTCCTCCGGAATTACAAGATCCTTCCGGTCCGCTTCCTGGGCGGAAGCAAGATGAATTTCCCACACCAGATCCCCGGCGAGAATTTTTTCCTCACTCCAGACAGGACAAATCAGCCCTGCTGCAACAAGGAAGACACCTGAAAAAAACAATATGTTCCATGATGATCCAGCATTTGAATCAAGCCCCCGAATCATTGGATTCCTCCGGTCGAGTTCTTAACCTCACCGGCGGAATAAAAATAAACCAGAGCGGTATTGCTGTCCTCATCTTCGATTGTCATGGCATCCCATCCATCTGCCAGGTCCACAGTGATCGGTTCATCCTCATACTTCTCGAAGGTGAAGAAATCCGCTCCCAACGGATCCTGCTCTACACCGGGGGTGGGATGCGGGAGGGTTGCCATCTGTTCGGAATCATGTTTCTCATCGGAAGGTTCAGCCATAAAGAACAGAATCCCCAATCCGAGCAGCAGGCAGGCAAAGGCACCGGCCGGAACCCACACCGGTGTAACCCGAAAAATTTCAGTGAATCGCTCATACAGGGACTGCCTGGGTTTTTCATCAATGCGGGACAGGATTCTGGCTGTCAGGTCCACCGAAAGATCACGGTCCCTGTCGGGGATCCGGTAAGCCTGGCGAATGAGATTCCCCAGGCGCTCTTCGGCCTCTCCCGGATGGCTGGTCTGGTTTCGTTCCATCATTTTCTTCTCTAGCTCCTCAGTGTGCATCCACTTGTTTTCTTTTCCCTAAACTTCAAATGCCACTCGCTCCGTCCATCACTACAGGAAAGGTTGCAGGATTTCCTGAAGTTTTTTCCTTCCATAATGCAGCCTGGACATCACAGTTCCCAATGACACCTCTGTCATCTGGGCGATTTCTTCATAGCTCAATCCTTCGACCTCGCGAAGGATGAGTGTGATGCGGTGTTTGTCCGGAAGTGACTCCATGGCTTCCTTGACCTTCCGTTCCAGTTCCCTTTCAGCAGAGAATTCCGAGGGGCTTTCGCCCTTGGGATCGGCGATCTGCAAAGGCGGATCGCCGCTTTCATCTCGTTCGTCTGCCACCTGATCCAGAGAGAACTCATCTTTCCGCCGCATTCTTTTTCTTCTCACATCATGGCAGAGATTCACCACGATGCGGTACAGCCAGGTTGAAAAAGCAGCCTTTTCCGCGAACCGGCTGATCGCCTGATGCACCCGCAAAAATGCTTCCTGGGCAACATCCAGTGCATCCTCCCGATCCTGCAGAAGCGAGTAAGCCAGCCGGTAAACCGAGTTCTGGTACTCTTTGACAATTTCTTCGAGCGCCTTCCTGTCGCCATTTTTCAGGCGATGAACCCGCTCCAGATCCCTTGCCTTCCCATCTCCTGCACCTGGATCTGAGCTGTTTGACGGTTTTTGGGGGTCGATATTCAATTTATCACCAGAATTATCAGCCACTTCCATCAGAAAGTGTTCTTGGGAAACAGCACGACCGGAATGGTTTGAAGGATGATCTTGATATCGGTCAGGATCGACCAGTTCTCCATGTAGGTAATATCCATCCGAACCATTTCATCAAAGCTGACCGAGTTTCTCCCACTGACCTGCCAAAGTCCGGTAATTCCAGGTTTGGCGCTCATTCTCGGCAGGTGCTGGTCCCGGTACATGGCGACTTCATAAGGGACAGGGGGCCTGGGTCCAACAATGCTCATGTCGCCTTTCAGGACATTGAACAGCTGAGGAAGCTCATCGATGCTGTATTTTCGGATTATGCTCCCAATCCGGGTAATTCGCGGGTCGGCCTTCTCTTTGAATACTTTCCTGCCGGTCTCCTGATCCACCTCACCGGCTCCTTCCTGAATGACACGCTTCATGAAATCCTCATGCCGTTTGGTGTCGGTATCGGCCCGCATGGAACGGAATTTATACATGGGAAAGGGGCTGAAATCCCGCCCCATTCGAGTCTGTTTGAACAGGACAGGGCCAGCCGAGTCCAGCTTGATCAGGATGGCCACGATCAGCATTGGAATTCCCAGAATCAGCAGGGCGGTGACAGCTATGACGAGATCCAGGGCGCGTTTCATCGTGCCGGTCGCCCCACGGATCGGATCGACAAACAGTTCCAGCAGAGGAACATACCTCAGTCGGGCAATATCCACCTTTTTAGGACGCAGGCCTAAAAGATCAGGCACCACTTTGAAACTGACCCGCCAGTCGCTTTTCATCAGGATCGGGAAAAGGTCCTTCTGGGTCACATTCCGGCTGGCAACAAAAACCTCCCGTGCTCCAGTGTCCCGGATCAGGTTCGGGATTTCGGCAATGATCTGTGCTTTTTCCTCTTCCTTGTCACTCAGGGGGATTTCACGAACAATCCGGTAGCCGATGGTCGGATCGCGTCCCAGCTCCCCTTTGATCATCTCTGCAATAGGCCCCTTGCCGATCAGTATGACCGGAACCAGGTTGAACCCTCTCCGGCGCATATATTTCTGGAAACTTCTGAGGATAATTCTGAAACTCACACACCCCGCCAGGCAGAACATCCAATCCACAGGGAAGATCCTTCGGCCGGCGACAAAACGGTCCTCGCCAGTTCCGGTGCTTGCGGAAAACGCGAGCACGATCAGAAGGATTGAACCGATAGTGATGGCCCTGAAAGTTTCGATTATATCCTCGAGGATCGATATTTCCCCCTCGAGCCGGTAACACTCCAGACGGTTCATGATGATGAAACGCACAAAGGGAAGTGGAAGAAGGATTGTGACCAGGTAAGGATAAAAGTCATTCCACATCGGAGGTGGCATCCCTTTCCAGATCATCACCATGCCTTGTGCATGGGCTGCCTGGAAATCAAATCCAGCGAACCATTGGATATCCTCGAGATCAAATGTTTCGTGAACAAGGATATATGCCAGAACAAAACTGAAAATGAATATCAACAAATCCCCTATGATCACAAAGGATTTGACCCAGAAACGGTAGGATTTCCGAGATGCCTGGTCCATATTTTCTCAGTTATTACAACTCTTTGGTTTCATTTTGTGTTTTTGGAATCGGATCTGCAAAGATCGATCATAACTGTTTTATGCCAGTTTTTCAGCAGGCGGCCAGTGCGGCAAACGTGACTGCCGACCCGGTCGGGCTGTCATCCCAGACTGAATAATCCAGGCATCGCACCTCACCGGGATTCAGTATCTCCAGCAGGGTCGCCATCGTGGAAAAACCACAAACATGAAAGGAGCCTTCACTTTCTGATTCAACCTTCCAGAACCTGTCTGCATCCCACGCGATGAAAGCATCGATCAAATCCCGATCGTGGCATCGAGTTTCCTCCAGCATCGCCGATGCCGGCCGGCTGTGTGAAAAACGTGTCCCCACATGGGAGAAATCGATCCCCCCCACCACCAGGGTTCGTTTGCCGGGCTGATTCACCAGCAGCCTGAGTGCTTCGAGAAAGGCCTGAGTGTCTTCAATGAATTCCTTCCGTTGTCCTCCGCAGAGATAGGAGTGCAGGCTCCCGCACAGGATCGGGATCACTTCGAAATCTCCCGTTCCCAGCAGGTGCTGGAGGAAAATGATCTGGAACTCAAGCGCATGTTCACCATGGTGGGCATAATCATTGTCAGAGAGAATCCCATCTCCGCTCGACATCAACAGCTGCACAGCCTCTTTATCGGTCGGAGAGGTCCCAAGTGGAGAGGAAAGATCTTTCCAGGTCGGACAATAAAGCCCATCACGGATCGAATGCCCGGTTCCCATCAGGATCACCCGATCATAACCATGGCCTTTCAGCTGGCTGTAGGCTTTCCCATAGGTCTCGGTATTGACGCGAAAATCGATGTGTGGAGCGATAATCAACCGGGGGGGATGCGGCATGGAGGGAGTTGAGCTGTCCAGGATCCGGTCCAGCCAGGTCCGCAATTCATCAGCTTCACCGGGATAAGTCGTTCCGGCATTCCTGAAAGTCAGACTTTCCTGGCGTTTGAAATCATCCAGGACAGCCTGGCGCGAATCGAAGTACTTTTCATCCTCCATCAGGCCGCATTGCGCCAATTCATCAATATGCCTGCGAATGACATCCGGTGGCACTTTCTTCTGTGTGGCCTGGTGAACGATCTCCACCAGTTCCCCAAGCGTCTGATTTCCATCCATCAGAGACAGCAGAGCCGCAGCGAACTGAGTCAGCACCAGCTGCCCCTGGATGAGGCCCAGAGGGTCTTCGACCAGGATCAGATTTTCACCTTCGTGCTGGATCGGGTGAAGGTTCAGGTCGCTGCGAACCTTCAGCCTCGAGGGATCTCTTTTCAAAGGTTTGTCTCCCCTTGTCTTCGGCTGAACACCTCGTTTATGTTTGCCCAATTCCATGGGTAACGTCTAGGTTCAGGGCAATTGCCCGGCAAGGAGGGCTTTGCAGGTGTGGGGAACAGGAAATCCAAAAATCGGGATCCTTATGGGAAGCCCGGGGGATCGTGAGCAGCTCGAAGATGCCATTCGCCTCTTGATGGAAATGGAGGTGGATCATGAAGTCCATGTCCTGTCGGCGCATCGCAACCCTGAAAAAGTCCGCGACTATGCAGCCGGAGCTGAGCAGAGGGGCCTTCAGGTTCTGATATGCGCAGCCGGACTGGCCGCACACCTGGCTGGAGCGGTTGCGGCGCAGACCACGCTGCCAGTCATCGGCATCCCGATCCAGGGAGGAGCTCTGAATGGGCTGGATGCCCTTCTGGCAACTGTTCAGATGCCACGGGGCACCCCGGTCGCCACGATGGCGATCGGCAAACATGGGGCCATCAATGCTGCTTTGTTTGCCCTCCAGATTCTCGCGCTCCAGGATCCCGCCATTCGTGAGAAACTCCATAAGCGCAAGGAAGAGGCAGCACGCTGATGGATTGGCATGATTGATTCGCATTGCCACCTCAATGATGAACGCTTCGACACGGATATTGTTGAGGTTCTCGAGCGGGCGGCGCTGGCGGGAGTCCGGCGGATTGTGGTCGTCGGTTATGGGCTTGAATCCAGCCATAAAGCCATCGAAATTGTTCATGCCCATTCCGGACACCAGGGCCAGGGGGTGCAGCTTCATGCAGTGGTTGGAATATCACCCTTCGAGGCGGCAACCTGGGACGAATCCACCCGTAAGGAATTAATCGGCCTGGCGCAAGATTCCGCTGTTGTCGGGCTGGGTGAAACCGGCCTCGATTATTATTACCAGGAACCTCTACCCGAAATTCAGCACAAATGCCTCATAGGCCACCTCCATGCCGCCATGGAACTGAACCTCCCGCTGGTTTTCCACCTGCGCGATGCAGCCGATGATTTCTTCCGGATCCTTGATCATGAAGGCTATTCTCAGGGGGGTGTCCTGCATTGTTTCACCGGGGATGAACGAGCCATGCAGATGGGAATAGAACGAGGCTTATTCGTTTCGTTCTCAGGCATCCTGACTTTCAAAAAGGCAGCCGAGCTGGTTTCTGTAGCCAGGATGACTCCGCTCGAACACCTTCTGGTTGAAACAGATGCCCCCTATCTCGCACCATCCCCACTTCGGGGGAAGCGGTGTGAACCGGCGCATGTGATTCACACAGCGCAGCTTCTTGCAGACCTCAAAGGGGTATCTTTCCAGGCATTGGAAGCCCGGATGGAAAGTAACCTGGCGAGGCTCTTTCCAGGGATCGATAAAAACACCTGATCGATTCTAGGGTTCTGTGATCAGGGGAAACTCGGTCACACGCAGATTGGTGCAGCCATAAGGAATCAGAGTCAAATCTTCAAGTGGCATGTCCGACCGGATTTCACCTGCAGGAGGTGGGGACGCAGCATTTTTTTCGATCACCCAGTAAGGCACCTGTCTCCCTTTGACCTGGGCGAGGAGCGGAGCCCCTTCCGGTGAAAACGGGCAATCCCCGATCTCCCTGCGTTGCAGCCTGATTTCTTTCTCCAGATTGCCCGGATCGATCTGGAGCGCATAATTCCAGCTGGAAATCGGATAAACTTCCCAATCGGCATGGGGGGCCTCTCCACGGATCTGCTTCCACCAGTCCTTGACCTGCAGAGAGTACACCAAAGGCCCGCGCAGCAGGGCGATGCTGTTGTTGTATCGGCGCTCTGACCGGAACTTCATGGGAAATTCCATCACAACCTGTGTCGTGCCGCTCCAATTTCTTTCCAGGCGATGGAACTGGCCTGCTGCAAGGGGTTGGATATCCTTGCCAATGGCCAGGGTTGCCCCTTCTGTCCACTCAGGGACTCTCAGAAGGAGTGGAAAGGTTCCCTCAGCCTCGACTGTTATCAGAATTTTCTGATCGAAGGGGTATTCGGTTTCGACATGGATCTTGACCGGCTTCGACTGGATCTCAGTCTGAATCCGGCAGGGAGCATAGGCAATGGCAACCAGCCCTCCTTCGGGAAGGCTCATCCACAGATGCGAAGCGAGCTTGGGCCAGCCCTGGCTGAAATTGGCGGTGCAACAACCAAAATTCGGTTCCAGGCCGAAAATATTCGCATCCGGTCCATTGTCGACATAAACCCGGTCGGCGGAAATCCGGCAAAGCACCTGGTTGGCCTGCTGATCATACTGGTGCGCCCACATGTCCGGCTTGAAGGTGGCTGGAAGAGCATTGAAGGCAATGATCTCCAGACGATCCCCCAGTTCAGGGAACCCGCTGGTGGCAATCAGATTCTCCAGGGAATACATCGACTCGACCACTGTGCACAACTCAGTTCCCTGAGAAGGATTCAATCCCGCCAGATGCTCATCGCATGTAAACATGCGTGTCACCTGGCCATGATGGCGGTCCAGGGTTTCAAGGATCGAACGGATCGAGAGAAGATCCCCCTCTCTCCCGGACAGGCGATAAACAACTGCGGGTTGTTTCAACCCCATGCCGTGATTCACACCATGGGTCATTAAGCCACGATCGGTCATGACTTTTTCAGGATATTTGAAATCGGAAAAATGCGCCTGCCAGTCAAAACCCTGCGCCCGGGAGGTTTGTGCCAACTCCAGGATCCACTCCTCAGGAAGCCTTTCGTAAAGCCAGTAGAGGACCAGATTCAAATCCATCCAACGGTACATCCCCCAGGAAAAGAGCGGTTTTTCAACAAGAAGAGCCTTCATTCGCTTCAGGTGCGCCACCATGACCGGAATCACCCGCTCGTCCTGGGTCGCTTCATAATACTGGGCCATGGCTTTCATCAAGGGAAATGTCGGCCACATGTCGTAATCTTTCGGTACGAGCCGCTTTTTTCCCATATCCCAGTTGGGACCCAGCCAGCCATCTTCATAGGCATGAGCCAGGATGTAATCCATCCAGACCTGGACCTTTTTTTTTCAAGCCAGGATCATCGAGCAGGAAAGCCAGAGGAATGACCCCATCCAGCCAGTAGGGTGCTCTTTCCCAGCCTTCGGAGCTGCCGCCAATCCATCCGCTGCTTTTGATGTCTGGCCAGAATTCATCCAGATGCCCGGATAATCCATCGGCCTGGATTTCGAGCTGCCTCTTCAGCCAGCCTTCGGGTTTGATCTGTCCAAGGGGGAGTGGATCGAAACTGCGTGGATGAAGTTTGACTCCAGATTGCCGGCTTCCCATGGTGCTGTTGTCTCCTGTTGCAGATGTTATCAAGGTCTCACTGGTCGATGCGCTGGCTTCAGATTCCGGAGCGGGCTGGCCAAAACCGGTCAGTGACAGGCACAGAAGAAATAATGGGATTTTTTTTGTCATGAGTGGCTTCCCCCGGGAAGTGAATCTGGAGACAGGATTTCAGTCAAACGATATCAATATTTCAATCAGATTCCAGTATGAACCTGGAAAAAAGGGGCGAGGTTTCCCCCGCCCCTGGCAGGCCTTTCTTTTAGAACTGGGCCTTACTTCGCGCGTTTGGTGGCTTTCAGGATCAGCTCGAGAACATCCACCGCCTGTTTGAGATTCGGAATCGGTTCTTTTTTCTGGAGAATGCAGTCAGCGAAATGCTCCACTTCGGTCCGGAAACAATCCGGGCCTTCAATATGAAGATGGGCTGGCTCGGAAAATCCAAGTGGCATGAAGTAAAGATCCTTATAGGACCCATACAGCTGGCCTTTGGTTCCGATCAGGTGAATCTGATGGGCCCCCACCGGACTTGGGAATGCCCAGGAAGTGAGAATCTGCCCGATCGCGCCATCCTTGAACTTCACATTGACTGCTGCGGTATCCTCTGCCTGGAGCTGGCCCAGGAAATTCCCGAGCGCCGCGCTGACTTCAACTGCCGGGCTGGAGGCAAGATACAGCAGGAGGTAGCTGGGGTGGTATCCGGTGTCGATCAGCTCACCGCCACCCTGGGTTTCGACATTGCCCCGCCAGCCCATGGCCTTCCTGCCGCCAACTGCCAGGGGTGTCAGATAGAAACAATCCTGGGTCCGGATATAAGAAACCTTTCCGATCAATCCACTGTCCACCAGCTGTTTGGCTTTTTGAACGATCGGATCGAACAGCTGGTTGTGGGCGCTCATGAAAACCACTCCAGCTTTCTTGATTGCAGCAGTGATCTCACCCGCCTCTTTCATGTTCAGGCAGAGAGGTTTTTCGCAGAGAATATGTTTCTTCAATCGTGCGGCATCGAGAATTGCCGGGCGATGCAGGTGATGTGGGAGGCAGATATCCACAGCATCGATATCCTCAGCTGCCAGCATTTTCTTCCAGTCTGTGTAGACTTTGGCTCCCCCCGCCTGGCAGCACTCGCCTCAGCTGAGGCTTTGATATTGTCACAACAGGCGACCACCTCGACCTTTTCAGGCAAATCGAGATAGCCATTCAGATGCGGCCAGTGGATACTTCCGCAGCCGATAAAAGCGACCTTGACCTTCTTAGCCATCATTGACTCCTTCATCATTTTTTCGGAGGGATATTCCCTCCCAGAACTCTGGACCTGCCTGATTTGAGAACCAGCGGACCGGGCGTGTCATGCCTGTCTCCCCCATGCAGGTTCGATAATGGCTCAAGGATACCCCTTTTGCGGATTCTTTGTGGAGTCCTTCCCGTGGGAGGAACACGGCTGTTCGAAAAACAGGCCAGAAAATCGTGGCCGATGAGTTAATATGAAATATGTATCGATATTCGTTCAATGATATTTCCTGTTGTTTCGTGTATACTGATGTTGAGGGATTTGGGGTTGTGGTTTTCTGTGCCAAATAACAGGAGGTGCGCCCATGAAACAGATTCCGCATATCGTTGAAAAACAGATGAGAGCCTGGGAAATACGGCGGATGGGGAACCGAGCCAAATCGCCGGAAGATGCAGGCCCGGTTGTCTGCATCAGCCGGGAAATCGGTGTCGGGGCGAGGGTGATTGCCAAAAGGTTGAGTGAAGAACTGAACTGCACCATTCTCGGAAGAGATACGATTGATCATGTCGCTGAAGATCTGAATGCCCAGAGGCAGCTGGTGGATTCTCTGGATGAACAGGGAAGATCGGGAGTTGAGCGATGGGTCGAGGGCTACCTGCATGGTTCCCCAGTAGAGTATGGAGAATATGCCAAATCGCTCATCAAGATCTTTCGTGCCTCAGCAGAGCAGGGAAGTGTGATTTTTCTCGGCCGCGGAGCCTCTTTTGTCCTGGGGTTGTCGAAGGCTTTTTGTGTGCGCCTGGTCGCTCCCATGGATCGCCGAATTGCGCAGCTCATGTCTTATCTGAGCCTGACTAAGGATGCCGCTGTCGAAATGATCCGCCAGCGGGACTTCGAGCGCGAAGCATTCATTCGCAAGGTTTTCCATCGTGAGTTGAATGATCCTCTGGCGTATCACCTGACTCTGAACCTGCACACCATGCAGTTTGACGATGCAGTCAAGATCATCCTGTTCTGTATGGAACAGAATGGGTTTCTTAAGACAAAAAAATCCTCAGTTCTTCTTCATGAGGAATGTGTGAGTGAACTTAGGCGACAACCAGAAAAAGCGGTTGCTGCAAATTGCGCGAAGGGCAATTTTATCCTCATTGCGCAGGGAGCGGATTGACCATGCATTCTGCGACACCGATGAGCTGCACAGGCTGGTCGCACCGGCATTTGTCACCCTGACAAAAAACACGCAACTGCGTGGCTGTATCGGGCAGCTCCACCCGGAACAGCCCCTTGGTGAGCTGATTGCCCGCATGGCCTGCGAGGCTGCTTTCCATGATCCGCGTTTCCCTCCTTTAGCCCTGGAGGAGGCCGCAGACATTGAAGTGGAAATTTCCATCCTGACTCCGCTTGAACCGGTCGGCAACAGTGGAGAGATACATCCCGGAGAGGATGGACTAGTGGTGGAAGGCCATGGCCACAAAGGGCTGCTTCTTCCTCAGGTGGCGGCAAAGTATCGATGGGATTCCAGTACCTTCCTGGCCCAGACATGCCACAAAGCGGGTTTGCCCAAAGATGCCTGGAAGGATCCCCATGTCAAAATCTGGAAGTTCCAGGCACTGGTCTTCTCTGACAACGATTTTGCTGAAGTTTGATTTCCTGTAATCTGGCTTTGTCCACGCCGGAAAAAGGGAAGGGAAGCCATGCTTTTCGGATCACATATATCAACAGCGGGCGGTGTCGACAAGGCATTCAAACTTGCTGAATCACTCGAACTTGAGGTGATGCAGATTTTCACCCGGAACCAGAACCAGTGGAATCCAAAACCACTCGCGGGTGATGTGATCAGCAGATTCCTTTCTGAACGTGACAGGACTGGCATCTCCCCTGTTTTCTCTCATGGCAGCTACCTCATCAATCTCTGTTCAACAGATGAGACCACTCGAGAGAGGTCCGAGCTGGCGCTGCAGGATGAACTGATGCGCTGTGATCTCCTTGAGATTCCATATCTGGTCCTTCATCCCGGAAGCCACATGGGGCAAGGAGAAAACCTTGGGATCGAGAAAGTCGCCCGTGCGATCGATCGGGTCTTTTCACATTTACCCGATGGAAACGCAATGCTTCTGCTCGAAAACACCGCCGGGCAGGGATCGAATCTGGGGTATCGGTTCGAGCAACTGGCTGAAATCCGTGATCAGGTTGAACAGAAGCATCGTATCGGGTTCTGTTTCGACACCTGCCATGCACATGCCGCTGGATATGACATGCTGACTGAACCGGCCTGTCGCGGCGTTTTCGAGCAGGTAAAGCAGATCCTCGGGTTCGAGAACCTCAAAGTTTTTCATTTCAATGATTCTGTCAAACCCCTGGGGAGCCGTGTGGACCGTCATGAGCACATCGGCAAAGGAAGCCTCGGGACCTGTGTGTTTGGTTATCTGCTGCGCAAACGTGAATTCAAAAATCACCCCATGGCGCTGGAGACTCCCAAATCACCGGATTACCATGAGGATCGTGAGAACCTGGCGGTTCTGAAGTCCCTGATCAGCAGGAAAAGATGAGAAATCAGTGGTCTGAGGACTTCGTTGTTGCCTGCAGGGCTTCCTGAACTTCCTTGCACAGTTCATCGATTGTGTCATCGCTGTAACCGGTTGCTTCGAAGCAGTAATCTGAAATGGGTGGGTGGATTCCAGGATTGTTCAGCCCAACTCCCAGACGCAGGCAGACAATGTCTGCCAGATAAGTGATGACAGCCAGCAATGGCCTTCCTTTAGCCTCATCCGGATTGTGATGGAATCCGATTGCCAGTGTGAGTTCCTGGGGGAAATTCCAGTTATCTGCAATATGAGACCCCACCTGGGCGTGGTCCATCCCGAAAAATTCGAGTTCAAGCGCACGGGTGACGATTGGCGAGGCTGACCGCTGCTGCAGAACCTGGTCATTCTCTCTCAAATACTTCCCCAGAATTATCTTGCCGACATCATGCAGAAGCCCCGAGGTGAAGGCAGTATCACTGAGTCCTGGGCGGAGTTTTCTTGCGATGGTCTGGCAGGCGACAGCAACTGCGAATGAATGATCGGAAATTCCATTCTTCCTGTAGTTGTAGATCGACAGGTCATGCTTGATGAATACCTGGTTCACTGCGCTCGAGAGAACCATGTTACGGACTGTCTGAAACCCGAGATACATGATCGCCTGGGAAACCGAGCTGATGACCCGTGGCAGCCCATAGTAGGCTGAGTTGCACAGCTTGAGCACATTGGCTGTTAAGGCTTCATCGCGTGAAATCACCTGGTTGAGTTCGGCTGCGGAAACCTCTGGATCATTGGTCAGCTGAAGAACCCGGGTGGCAACCTCAGGAAGGGGAGGAATTTCTTTGATGTCCTGGAGGATCCTTTTAATCAGAGAGGATTCGACCATGGTCCCTGCCTTTCTCTGTTGCCAATCTGCTTCATCACCAGCAGTCCAGAATTAATCATTGACTGGGCGTGGGAGAAGGATGATGGAGGGTTGCACCTTGTCGCGGCTGACCGGCTTCGGACGGCGCGGGCGTTCTTCCCGCCGGGGTGGAGGAGGTGGTGGAGTCTCAACAGGCACGGGGATGGCCGGTTCCGGTTTCTGGGCTTCAGCCGGCATCCTGTTGATCCGCTGCTTCATCAACTGCCCAGGCTTGAAGTGGATCAACTTCTTGGCGGGAACCTGGATGGTCTCTCCGGTCTTGGGATTTCGAGCTGAGCGTGGTGGAATCGATTTGACTTTGAAAATTCCGAAATTCCGGATTTCGATATTTCCATCCTGTCCAAGCCCCTCGCACATGGTGTCGAACATCAGCTGGATGTTGTCTCTGACCGTGGCGATATCCAGCCCGGTGCGTGTTGCAACCTCTTTGACCAGGTCTTTTTTAGTCTGTGTTCCCATCCTTATCCCCAGAATTCTGTCGATCATTCCTTTCACCGGTCAGGGTGAAAACACTCTCCATGACACTTTTTCCGCCGCCTGATTGGCTGACGCAAGTTCAATGATTTCCGATACTAAAATACGAATCCCCCCTTCCTGTGTCAAGAGGCGGCCGGCCTTGTGAAGGATGAATTTCCCTCAAACAATCAAACCATGGGAATCCGTTGGACAGGCTGGTAAAGCGTGTCTCTTTCGATTGGAACTCGTCCTGCTTCTTCAATCAGCTGGCGAAGCTGCCCGACAGTCAGGATATCTGGTGTGGTCGCTCCAGCATCATGATAAATATGCTCATCGATGACTGTCCCATCCAGATCATCGGCTCCGAACCAGAGCGCCATCTGGGCGATCTCAATGCCAAGCATGACCCAGTAGGCTTTGATGTGATCGATATTATCCAGGAACAGGCGGCTGACCGCCAGCACCTGCAGGCTGCGGTGTGCGCTGGGACCATGGGTGATCTGCAAGGCATTGTTTTCAGGGTGATAGGCCAGGGGAATGAAGGTCATGAATCCCCCTGTCTCATCCTGCAGGCTGCGGAGCCTCGACAGGTGGTCGATGATTTCCTCATTCGTTTCGATATGCCCATAGAGCATGGTGGCATTGGAGCGAATTCCAAGCTGATGGGCAGTGCGATGAACTTCGAGCCATTCATCGGCATTGCATTTTCCGCCACAGGTGATATCCCGCACTCTGTCAGCGAAGATTTCCGCTCCGCCCCCGGGCAGGGATCCCAGACCGGCTTCTTTCAGCTCAAGCAGAACCTGCCTGAATGTCTTCTTGCTGACCCGCGCCAGCCAGGCGATTTCGACAGCAGTCAGTGACTTGATATGAATTTCAGGAAACTCCGCTTTGATGGCCCGGTAGAGAGAACTGTAGTACTCAACCCGGGCAGTCGGGTGGCATCCTCCGACCATGTGGAGTTCGGTCAGGCCGGAGCCTGCCAGCTCGCGAACCCGTCCGACTGCTTCTTCCGGAGAAACAAGGTACCCACCATCCTGGCCAGGCTTCCGGTAAAAGGAACAGAAAGTGCACCGGAAAACACAGACATTAGTCGGATGGATATGCCGGTTGATGTTGTAAGTGCACTGGTTCCCCCAGAGCTTTTCCCGAAACCTGTTGGCCATTTTCCCGATCCGCAGGACTTCGGGACTCTCAAGCAGAGCCAGGGCGTCTGCTTCGCTGAGACGAAGTCCCAAATCGATTTTTTCCTCGATCGGATCGAGCTTTCTGGCAAATTCCAATTGTTCAGGCATCACCAATCGCCATCCCTCATCCTGAAATAACCTGAGGCAAGGGAATATAAACAGCATCACTCGGCAGCAGATCGAGGATCACAGATCGAAACCCCATTGAAGTACACTGGGCCAGTAATTCATGACGAAAACCTTCATCGATGAATCTGGCGAAATCACCTGTCTCACACTGGATGCGGAGAATCATGCCTTCTCTGAACAATCGCACTTCCGAAAAACCATATTTCTCGAAGAATGAGAGCAGATGATCTTCGTCGAAAGGCTGGATGGGTTCAGGAGTGCTGATTTTCACACCATAAGGGAGCAGGTCAACTCCCACCTTGCGAAAACCAAGCGCGTGGCACTTCAGTGGAACCGATTCAATGAAAACAGGAGAAGCCAGCAGCCTCATCTCATCGGGACCGAGAACAATTCGCAGGAGCTCTCCTTCATATCGCGCACGGCACTGCTGTGCTCCCGCTGCATGAAGGGCCTCCTCGGCTGCTTCCACCTGGGACAAACGGTCCTGGGTGATCAATACCCCGGTCGGGATGCGTGATGCCAGGCAGGCCAGCGCCGGCTTGTCCCAGTTGGGAAGGTTTAATCTGCTGGCAGTGGCGCGTATCTCCTCCTTTGTAAATCCAGACTCGACAAAAGGGCTGCGAATTTTATTTTCCCGGGCAGCCTGAAAACCAGGGCGATGCCCCTCCAGATCCTCAACATGGGTCCCTTCGACAACAAATGCATATCCACGCTTCTCAGCCTCACGGACAGCGGTCGTGAACAGCTCGCTCTTGCAGTAATAACAACGGTTCCCCGGGTTGGTGGCATAATCGGGATTTTCGAGCTCATGGGTGGGAACTTCGAGATGCGGAATCCCGATCATCCCGGCCACCTTTCGGGCCTCTTCGAGCTCCGTGGCTGCCAGGCTTGGTGATATTGCAGTCAGGGCCAGGGCTTTGTCACCCAGCTCCTCGAATGCCACCTTTGCAAGCAGGGTGCTGTCGATCCCGCCGGAAAAGGTGACGATCACCGATCCCATCTCACGAAAAAGGGAGCGCAGAGCCTGTTCTTTCTCTTCGAGCATGATTCTTTATTTTATAAAGATATCGATGCTCGAACAAGCCGCGCTCCAGGTTCCATTCCCCGGGCCAGCCGGCCACCTATTCGGTGCCTTCATCCAGAATGACAGCCGGACCGGGGTGGGCTGGAATCGAGAGCGATTCCACCAGCTGCCGGATTTCGGCTGGAGGAGGGGCTGTCAACCGTGAGACAATCGATGTCACAGCAAAATTAAGCAGCATTCCGATTGTCCCGATCCCCTGCGCCGAGATTCCGAACAACCAGGGTTTCATTCCAAAGAACTGGCAGCCGATGATATAAGTGGTGGTAAATATCAACCCGGACAGCATCCCACAGATCGCCCCTTCACGATTGGTTCGTGTCGTAAAAATTCCAAGGATGATGATCGGAAAGAAACTGGCTGCTGCCAGCCCGAAAGCAAATGCCACCACCTCGCCGACAAATCCAGGAGGGTTGATTCCGAAATATCCGGCCACCAGGATCGAGGCAACCACCATGATCCTTCCCACAAAGACTCGATGGGCTTCATCGGCATGAGGATTCACCAGCCTGAAATAGATGTCATGGGCGATTGAACTGGAAATGACCAGGAGCAGTCCGGAGGCTGTCGACAAGGCTGCCGCCAGGCCGCCTGCAGCCACCAGGGCAATCACCCAGGGGGCTAATCCGGCCACCTCCGGGGTCGAGAGCACCACAATATCCGGATCGAAATAAACCTCGTTGTGATTGGTTGTGTCCGGTTGATCGAATAGAGGGGTCTTGCCATTCATTAAAAAAGCCGGACCCGGCCCCACAGTCAGAAGGGAATCCCCATTCTTATCGGTGAATGCCAGCAGGTTTGTGGACTGCCAGCTCCGGACCCAGTCCAGCCTTTGAATCTCTTCCAGCGATTTGCCATGCAGGCTGTCGAGCAGATTGAGGCGCGCAAATGCCGCCAGCGCGGGTGCTGTGGTATACAGCAGGGCAATGAATAGCAATGCCCAACCGGCGGAATATCGAGCTGCACGAACCGAAGGCACTGTGTAAAACCGGACAATGACATGGGGCAGGCCGGCTGTCCCAACCATCAGAGCAAGTGTTGTGCAGAGCACATCGAGATGGGATTTGTTCGCAAAAGGCGCCGTATATTCAGCGAAGCCGAGTGATATATGAGCCGTGTTCAAGCGTGGAATAATATCACTGAAGGTAAAAGCCGCCTGTGGGACAGGAATATCGGTCAGGTAATTCGAAATGGCAAAGGCGGGAATGAGATATGCAACGATCAGAACTGAATATTGGGCCACCTGGGTCCAGGTTATTCCTTTCATTCCCCCCAGGACTGAAAAAAAGGCGACAATCACCATCCCGATAAAAACCCCAACCTCGATCTCAACATGCAGGAAACGGCTGAAAACAATCCCGACCCCCCGCATCTGGCCTGCCACATAGGTGAGTGAAACAAAGATCGCTGTGATAGCCGCGATAACCCGTGCGGTGCTGGAGTAATAACGGTCCCCGACAAAATCGGGAACTGTGTATTTGCCGAACTTTCTCAGATATGGCGCCAGCAGCAGCGCCAGCAGCACATAGCCCCCGGTCCAGCCCATCAGGTAGATGGAGCCATCATATCCCATAAAGGAAATCAGGCCCGCCATGGAGATGAAAGAAGCCGCGGACATCCAGTCTGCAGCGGTTGCCGCTCCATTGGCCAGGGCAGGCACACCATGGCCAGCAACATAAAAACCGGCAGACTCGCGGACCCGCGATTTCCACCCGATATAGAGATAAAAAAGGAAAGTGATGGTTACAACCAGGTATGTCCAGGCTTCTGCGGTCATGCTTTTATTCGTCCGCGTGGTAATTGTGATCGAGTCTGTCCATACGCAAAGCGTAGATGAATATCAGAATGACAAAACAGAAGATCGATCCCTGCTGGGCCATCCAGAAACCAAATGGAACACCAAAGAGAGTTATCTTGTTCAAAGGAACCACGAATAGAATCGCGCAGCCCAAAGATACAAACCCCCAGACAATCAGAAGGGTGGCTATCAGCCGGCGATTGGCGCGATGATATTTTTTGAGTTGTGCATCATGGTTTTCGTCCACTTGAAGACCTCCCGGGGTTTTGGCCTGATGGAGCAACGGCGCAGCATGAATCAGCATCTTCCGGAGAAGAGGAAAGGAGGAATCCTACTGGAGGGAAGATTGATTTGCAATCAAAACCGGCATTTGGGCTATTGTTTTTTTGAGGGATGAAACCAGTTTTTGGCCGGAAATTGAGTCCGCTGATGAAGGCCACTTGCTGCTGGTCGATCCATCGCCTATAGTTACCCGCTGTTGATTCTTCCGGGTTTATGGTTCCGGAAAATTTGGGTTTTGGGACGAAAGGAGTCGATGTGGTTCCAAGTTTGTGCCCCATGATCCCAGGATACCTATGACTGCCAAAGAGGCTGCCGCCCGCATCAAGATCAACAAACTCCTTGAATCCGCAGGCTGGCGTTTCTTCCCTGATCAAAGAATCCCCTGCAAAATATCTGTCTTGAGCACCTGGTTTCCTTGAAGAAATCGGACCTCGATG
>LMZT01000056.1 GCA_001567115.1 Candidatus Hinthialibacteria bacterium OLB16
ACGCCCCGCGCGCGTAGGGATGCCTTATGCGGAGACCTTTCCCCGGGTCAGGTAGGGGAGGAAAGTACAATCCCTCACTTCCGGGAGAGACCTTCGATGCCTGGTCCATCAGGATTCCATAGACATCGATACGGCGCCTGGCCGCCTCGGCGCGCTCCGCCGCTGCAAACTGGTCGCGATACCAGGCCAGGCTTCCACCGGCTGAAAGCGTGCAGCCCATCAGGTACCAGCAGTCAGGAACCGCATGGCTGAAGGTGTGAAGACGTTCTTTCGGATCGACTTCCGCCTTTCGTGTCGCGGCAAAAATCACCCCGGAGGTTCCCAGGGAACACATCACCTGGCCTTCACGGACCACTCCGGTTCCAACCGCCCCGGCAGGCTGATCCGCCGCGCCTCCCACCACAGGAGTCCCCGCACACAAGCCGGTCAATGCCGCCACTTCCCCGGTGATGCAGCCGCATGGTTCATGCGATTCCCTCACCTCCGGCAGCCACTCCATCGGGATCGACAAGGCATCCAGTATGGTTTTGGACCAGCGGCGATGGCGGACATCGAACATCAGAGAACCCGCTGCATCCGAAACCTCCGTGAAAATCTCTCCGGTCAGGCACATCCGGACATAATCCTTCGGCAGCATGAGATGACAGACCCGCTTGAACCGCGAAGGCTCTTTCTCCTGCAGCCACACCACCTTCGGCAGGGTAAATCCGGTCAGGACCGGATTCGCAACCGACTGGTGCAGCACTTTCTCTCCGATGCGGCGTGTGATCGATTCACACACCTCGGCGGTCCGGTTGTCATTCCACAGCAGGCAGGGACGCACCACATTGCGCTTTTTGTCAAGGAAGACTGAACCATGCATCTGGCCCGACAACCCGATTCCACGGATATCGGAAGATTTGACCCGTGAGGCTTTCAGCACCTGTGCGATGGTTTCACGAGCGGCTGCCCACCAGTCCTCCGGGTTCTGCTCGGTCCATCCCGGTTTCGGGGTCAACAGGGGATACCCCTGAGATGCTGAGGCGATCACCTTCCCCTTCAGGTCAACCAGGATCGTCTTGGTTCCCGAGGTCCCGACATCGATTCCGAGCGTATAACGCGGCATGGCTGGTCTCCTTCTCCCCTGTCTGAGGTCACACGGCAGACATTTTATTCCCTGATCATCCAGGCTCGTTTCATCGAACTGGACACCAGTTTCAAAGCATATCAGAATGGCCCATTCCCGGACCAGTTCAGGGAAGGCTAGTGTCTGTCGATCAAGGGGTCAACATTCATGCTCTTCAATCTTTTTTTCAGACCTCAAAACCGGGTCCATGCGGCCCTCTTCTCCCTCATCCTTTCATTGGGAATCAATACTGCAGCCTCGGAGGAAACCATGGCATTCGATGCGGGTCATCCCGAAAAAGTCTTCGATACCACCAGCCTCACCAAAATCTGCGGAGGATTTCAGTTCACTGAAGGGCCGGTGTGGCACCCGGATGGTTATCTCTTGTTCACGGATATCCCTGCCAACCGGATCAACCGCTGGGAACCCGGGAAGGGCTGCTCCCTTTACCGTGAGCCAAGCCACAACTCCAATGGATTGACCTTCGACCGCAAGGGGCGGCTGCTGGCCTGTGAGCATGGCACCCGTCGTGTCACCCGAACCCAGGCCGATGGCACTGTCGTTGCAATCGCGGAAACCTGTGAGGGGAAGAGGTTGAACAGCCCCAATGATATCACTGTTTCGAGCGATGGGACCATTTATTTTACAGACCCTCCTTATGGAGTTGCCTCCGGGGATCGTGAGATCGATTTCCAGGGGGTGTATTACATCAAGCAGGATGGCCAGGTTCGCCTCGGGTATTCAGGGATGAACCGGCCCAATGGGCTGGCACTCTCTCCAGATGAAAAAATCCTGTATGTCTCCGACACCGAAGCCATGGAGGTGCTCGCTTTCCCGGTTCTGCCGGAAGGAGGACTCGGACAGCCCAAAACCCTCGGGAAGCTGGATGGATCCGGAGCCGATGGAATGAAGGTGGACACGGAGGGCAATGCCTATGTCACCGGCCCCCGCGGGATCTGGGTCTGGGATGCCCGTGGAGAATGGATCGGCCTTCTGGAAACCCCCGAGGATCCCGCCAACTGTGCTTTCGGAGGCCCGGATTCCAAAACACTGTTTATCACCGCCCGCACCTCGCTCTATCAGGTTCGCTGCCTTTATCCGGGAATCCACCCATCTGGCTGGTAAACCTCGCTCCCGGTCGATTTTTCCTTTCCAGGTCGGCTGGTTATAACCGGATCCTTGGCCCACATTCGGTCGGAAACCCCTCCCATTCATCCGGAAAAAGCCCCAACATCGAGCATAAAACACTGAAAATTCATCAAAAAACGTGCAGAATGTCACTCTTGCCCCATACTCCGAATAAACAGCAATAACCATTTATACAATATAGTTGACATGACTGACTGTTCCGACTATTATGAGCGGTGCCAAATGGTACTTGGAGAGAGGAATGTCAGTTCTGGTGACGCCTGGTTTGGACTCGCCGAGAATCCTGGTCGTTGACGATGAGATTCTGATCTGCGAGTTGGTCCAGGAGCTTTTGGAAGCAGAGGGAGCCCAGGTTGTCACCGAGGTGGATGGGCGGAGCGCGCTCACCCTGCTTGAGGAAGAGCCATTTGATCTGATCCTCACCGACCTGCGCCTTGGAAACAACACGGATGGGATGCAAATCCTCCACAAGGCTCTGCAGTATCATCCCGATGCAGTCATCATCCTGATGACCGGGTTTCCAACCCTGGAGAATGCAGTCCAGGCTTTGAAAGCCGGCGCCTACGATTACATCACCAAGCCATTCACAGTCGATTCGATCCGTGCCGTGGTGCGCCGTGCTACGGAGCATCTGCGCCTGAGGCGTGAGAACATCCAGCTGCGCGAAGCGATGAACCTGAAGCGAATCACAGAGGTTCTCGGCTCGACACTGGAACTGAATGAAGTGCTCAATGTGGTCCTGCAGAGCGCATTGAACGAATTTCAG
Organism: Candidatus Hinthialibacteria bacterium OLB16; assembly: GCA_001567115.1. GTDB lineage: Bacteria > Hinthialibacterota > Hinthialibacteria > OLB16 > OLB16 > OLB16. The sequence goes on from LMZT01000056.1 coordinate 3,021, forward strand.
GCTGATTTCGGCGCGGTGCTGCTGGAAAACAAGGAATCCCGCAAGGTTTACCTGGCAGCCGCACTGGGAGCGACTCCGGATTCGATCGATCTGTCCTCTCTGTACCGGCCGGAAAATCACGAGAGATGGCGGATTGGTTCGAACGAGCCGGTGCTGGTCCCTCAGGGAGAATGTGTCTCTTTTCCCTGTCCGCTCTGCTCACGCCATTCACGTCGCACAGCCATGGGGGTTCCCTTGCGCGCCAAAGGGGAGTTCATCGGGGTGCTGCATATCTCCCGTGAACGCAGCCCGCAGAGCTTCAGTGAAGCCAACCTGCAGACACTTGGCCTGATCGCCTCCCAGGCCACCTTCGCCATCGAAAATGCCAGCCTGTATGACAGCCTCCATCATGACTACCTGGCCATCATCCGCTCTCTGGCCAATGCTGTTGAAGCCAAAGATCCCTACACCCGCGGCCATGGTGACCGAGTCGTGAAATACACCCAGGCCATTGGCGCCGAGCTGGGTTTTACCGAGGACACCCTCGAGAAACTCAAGGTTGCCGCAATCCTGCATGACATCGGAAAAATCGGCATCCGGGATGAGGTCCTCCTCAAACCGGGAAAACTGTCCGATGAAGAATTCATTGAAATGAAGCTGCACCCCATCATCGGCGACCGTATCCTCGGCCCGATCCGCTCTCTCGCCGATGTGCGTGTGTGGGTTTATCAGCACCATGAACGGATCGATGGCAAGGGATACCCTGAAGGAATCGGAGGCAGCGATCTGGCCCTGCCCAGCCGGGTGCTGATTGTGGCCGAAGTCTTCGATGCCCTGATTACTGAAAGGGCCTACAAGCCTGCCTGGCCGATCGAACAGGTGGCCGGATATCTCAAGGATAATGTCGATACCCACTTCGACCGGGAAACTGTGGACATCCTGCTCGGCATCCTGGACCGTGAAGGCGAGTCTTTCTATCGTGAGAATATTGTGGTCTATTAGAAAAAGAATCCAGAAACAGGACCACCAGCAAAATGCAGATTCTCATCAACTCGGAGGAATTCCTCCTCCAGAAACAGTTCGAAAATTTTCCCTCGCTGTTGAATGAGCTGAGAACACATTGCAGTGACCGGGACCAGGTCATCACTGAAATCCAGCTGGATGAGCATGTGTTCGATATTGACCATGAAGGCGAGTGGCCTCCGATCCAGGAGATCAAATGCATCCAGCTGGTCACACAGCCTTACCTTGAGGTCGCTGCTGCGGTTTTCCTCGGATGTGCGGAGCATATTCCCTCGATGATCGATGGGGTTCGGGAATCCGCACAGCACCTGAGGCAGGGACACCAGGCTGAAGCCATGGAACTGCTCATTCAGGTAACTGACTTGCTGAGTGAGATCCTGGCAGGCACTGAAAGCGCCCTGTCCGCAAGCGGATTAACCTGGGAATCGGTTTCTGTCGTGCTGCCGGACAAAGAGGAACCAGTCCCGGGAGACCAGACCAGCTCCCGGTTCAACCTGCTGCTGGAAGAAGTTCTCCAGTCCCTTGAAACGAATGACCTGGTCGATCTGGTGGATATTCTGGAATACGACATCCCACCGATCCTGGAAGCCTTTGTGAAACTGCTCGAGGCGCTCGGCGAAAAGTGCCACGACCCGGAAGGTTGAACAGGACCTGAACCGCAGCCTGCTCAAACTTCAGTCGTTTTTCCGATCAGGATCATCCGTTCGCTGTCAGGCTGAAAAACTCCCCCGCCGAAATCTCCACACACCTCGGTCAGGCACAGCCCCGCTTCCGCCAGCATCTTGCGGGTTTCACCGAAAGAGTAGACACGCACCGACTCGAAAAAAGTCCGCTTCCCATCCGCCATCTCGATCTCAATTTCTTTTTCGATGCGCCGCCTCGCTGCATCGAAACGCCGCTTTTCGACAATCAGCAGCCCTTCGACTTCCTTCTCGCTGCGCGCCACCAGACGGTCGACAGAAGCCAGAGGAACCAGGTCGAGAAGGAACTTACCGCCACGTGCCAGCACCCGCCGGATTTCACGCAGGACTTTCATATTCTCTTCTTCATCACTGAAGTACCCGAAACTGGTGAAAAGTGAAACTACCACTTTGAATGGGGAGTTGAACGGCAGAGAACGCATATCTCCACGAATCAGGCCAACCCGGCCCGGAAGGAGGGTTTGAGCCTTGCGCAGCAGATCCTCCGACAGATCCATCCCGACCGCGTGGCGGTAACCCAAAGCATCCAGACGCTTCAGGTGGCGCCCGGCTCCACAGCACAGATCCAGAATGCGGTCCTGTTTATCCGGTTCCAGAACCTCGATCAGGAAGTCCACTTCGGTCTCGGCCAGCTTATCATCACGGTGGGCATAGACCTTGAGGTAGATGTGGTTGAACCACTCCTCAAACCAGTTGTCACGATTGTCGGTCATTGCTTGTCCAGATCGGGGGGTGTTTCCAGAGAGGAATCAGGGCCGCTGGTTTCCGTAACCTTGAGGGCCGGCTGCCAGTGCTGGCACCCCACGGCAGAGATCGTAATCCCCACCAGGGAGGCCCCATCCAGGCTGCAGATGACCTCATCTTCACGGAAACTTTTGCAGTTGCGGCAGGTTTTGGTTCCATCGGCTTTGAATATACGGTCCCCCAGGCGTTTGCGCGAAACCATCTCGAGCAGGACCTGCGAGACATCCTTAACTCCATTATGCTGAGAAACTCCGCGCCCCTGCAGATCCGGCATTCCTGCTTCCGGGGCCTCGAGAGCCTCCCGGACCCCGCGCATATCGACAGCCATCAGAGTCAGCAGCCAGATCAGAAGGGTGAAAACCGCCAGTGCGAGGTATCCCAGGGGATTCAGGTAATTCTCCGAGAAAATCAGCATCACCCCACCGACGACAGCGATGAGGAGGCTTAAAAACCGGAGCCAGGACACCACCGATGTGAGCTTCACACCACAAAGGCTAACTGGAAAATCTGCCGATCTGAACCCCATTCATCCATGCATGTCCTCATAGACACCCGTTTCTTATGCCCGTACAATCCGTTTATACACTCGGAATCGCCGGGCGAATGACGCCTGGCGCTCATTGATATGAAGTTGAAGAAATCGGAGCGGACCAATGGGAAAAGACAAAAAAGAAGACAAAATCCTTGAAAGATTAACCCTGGCATTTACCATGGAGCTGGAAACTGTCATCAACTACCTTTCCAACTCCACCATGCTCGATGGAGTTCGCGCTGAAGAGATCAAAACCAACCTGGCGGCCGATGTTGCTGAAGAACTGCTTCATGCCACCCAGCTGGCCAAACGCATCAAGCAGCTGGGTGGAAGAGTTCCCGGCTCCCTCGACCTGGATTTCAACCAGAAGGCCCTTCAGCCCCCCAAAGACACCACCGATGTCATGGGTGTCATCAAGGGTGTCATTGGCGCAGAAGAGAATGCCATCGCCAACTACAAGGCCTGCATTCGTGAATGCAATGATGCTGAGGATTATGTCACTCAGGATCTCTGTATTCGCCTGCTGACCGATGAAGAGGCCCACCTGATTCAGTTCCGCGGCTTCCTCAAGGAGTATGAAAAGAAGTAGGCGTGGTTTACCTGTGGCGCTGCCCGGACGGTTTTGTGATTGACTTCCGGTGGAAATAACTTCAAGGATAAGGTCCTCTCTGGCAGGGGACCTTTGTATTTTTAACGATGATGATTAAGGCCTGTTTCACGATCCTGCCGATTGCCATGATGATCAACTGCCATGTGTCCCTTTCAGAACCGTTGCTGAAAGAATACTGGATGGGTGCTTACCTGAACCAATCCAAGGTCGGCTGGAGCTCCCTGGGGATTTATCCAGCCGGATCGGTTCCGGCTGCGCTGCTCGTGGATCTTGAAAAACTTGGAAAACCTCCCGGGAATGACAGCCTGTTCCTGATCTCGGAAGCACGCATGGGGGTCCTGGCATACAACAAACGAAAAACTGTAGCCTGGCGGACAGCCGCCTGGTTGAAACCCGATCTTTCTCTGGCCGCTTTTTCATTCAGCCTTGAAAGCGATGATTCGAAAACTGAGTTCAAAGGGGCTCTCAATGGGAATGCTCTCGAAATCACCCTGGCAGCTGCAGCCGATGCGCGCAGTGAAAAGATTCCAGTTTCGGCCGGTCCGGTTTTCCTCGCGGAATCCCTGAGCAGCCATCTTGCCGAACGCCTCTCCAGAGGCCTGGCCATCGATGGAGAGTATCAGGTCTTTGAACCCCATCAGGTGACCATCTCCCCCTGGAAAATTTCACTGGAAGGGGTGGAGGCAATCACTCTGGAGGGAACCGAAAAAGAGGCGTTTCGGATCCGCCAGCAGACCGGAGGGTTCTGTCCCATCACCTGGATCGACCGCCAGGGAACTGTCCTCAAAGAATGGGCGCCGCTCGGGGAGGATGTCGGGTACCTTTCGATCTTTGAACCACGAGAAAAAGCGCTCGATCCTGAATACATCCATCCCTTAATTTCACAGGAAGGACCAAATGACATTTCACCCGGTGAACCGGACCTGATGTATTCCACTTCGGTTCAGCCCGGCCTCGACATTCGCCAGCCGTCTCTGGTCAGACGATGGTAATCGACCTGTCCAATTTCACTCTGGAGCATCCCCTGCCCCAAGGCCCCTTTCAAAAAATCCTGCCGGGGGCGAGTTCCGCCTCATCCGATCCGAATTCCGGAGAAACTCAGAAGATCCGCCTTGAAATCCTCAGGCCGCCGATACCCCACAGCGGGGTCATCCTGTCCAATACCGAACCCTGGCGAAAGTTCCTTGTGCCTGAACCTCTGGTGGAGTCGGATCATCCCGAGGTGAAGAGCCTGGCGCATACCCTGACTCGCGATGCCACAGACACCTGGGATCGTGCGCTGGCGATTCATCAGTGGATGTGCCAGAACATTCTTCCTGAGTTCCGGATCACCATGCCATCGGCGCTCGAAGTCCTCCGCAGCGGCAAAGGCGACTGCAATGAGCAGTCGGCGCTTTTTGCCGCGCTGTGCCGTGCTGCGGGAGTGCCGGTAAAGATCTGCACGGGGCTGGTGTATCAGCGCGGCGCTTTCTTCTACCACGCCTGGAATGAAATTCTCCTCCAGGCATCTCCAGAGTTATGGCACCCGATCGATCCGGTTCTCAAACAGCAGTCTTCAGATGCCACTCACATCAAATTCGGTGAGGGCGGAGTCACTGAACAGACCTACATCACCGCCCTGATCGGCAAGATTCGCGCACAGATCCAGGAAATCGAAAGCGATGATCCGAATCAACCAACTGTCCCGAAACTTCGGCAGTAAAATCGCTGTCGATCGGCTTTCCCTGGAAATTCAATCCGGTGAAATATGTGGTTTTCTGGGGCCGAATGGCGCCGGGAAAACCACGACCCTGCGGATGATGGTGGGACTGCTGAGGCCGACTGCCGGAACTGTCCTGTATGGAGATCAAGGCCAGGCCCTGGATATTCGCCACCACAGCCGGCAGGTGCGCAAACAGATCGGGTATATTCCCGATGCCCCCTTCCTTTATGAAAAGCTCACCGGGCGGGAGCACCTGCGCTTTGTCGGTGAAATCTATGAGGTGGATCGCAGCCTTCTCGACCGGGAGATCGACCACTACCTCAGCCTCTTCAGCCTCACAGAACAGGCCGACCAGCCCATCGAAAGCTATTCCCATGGCATGCGCCAGAAGATTGTCTTCAGCGCCGCCCTGCTGCATCACCCACGCTACCTGATTGTGGATGAGCCGATGGTCGGGCTGGATCCACGCTCGGCGCGCCTGGTCAAAGATCTGTTCCTCAACCTGTCGCGTGAATACAAGACAACACTCCTTCTGTCGACCCACAGCCTGGACCTGGCTGAGGAAGTCTGTGACCGGATCGGGATCCTCTCGCATGGGCATCTGGCCGCTCTCGGAACCCGTGAGGAACTGCGTGCCCTGACAAAGAAGAAAGATTCCAATCTCGAAGAAGTTTTCCTGGCATTGACCGGGGATGATGAGTAGATCATGAAAAAGCCGTTGCCAGCCGATTCCGGAATTCTGTTTCCAAAGGATCTCCCAGCCGAGCCTGTCGATTGGCTCCGGCTCTTCGGCAAAGAGGGGCCGGTCGAGCTCGAGGTTGGCTGCGGAAAAGGGCGTTATCTCCTCGAACGGGCCGCAGACCATCCCGACCGGCTGTTTGTCGGCCTGGAATTCGCCAGAGCCTATGTCCTCACGATCGAAAAACGGGCACGGCAGCGTGGATTGGCCAATATCCGCCTCTTCAGAGAAGAAGCCGCCCGCTTTTTCCGCGACTGCCTCGGGGATCGATCTCTCCATGCCTTCCATCTCTTTTATCCCGACCCCTGGCCCAAAACCCGCCACCACCGTCGGAGGCTGATCCAGGATGAGTTCCTGGCAGACCTGCGCCGGGTTCTGGTTCCGGGGGGAATAATTCAGATCGCCACAGACCATGAGGGCTACTTCGAGTGGATGGCCCGGAAGTTCAATCAATGGAAAGGGACATTCCTGATCGAGGCGGACATCATTGATTCCCCCCGCAAACGCCATGGCCTCAAAGGACGGACCAACTATGAAGTCCGGTTTCTCGAAGAAGGGCGCCCGCTCTATTTTCTGAATGGCCAACGGACCGGCTTCTGACAGCCCTCCCGATGAACATCCACCCATAACCCCTTCATCCTCCACTCCCCTCCTGGCACCCAAAAGCCTATGATGGCTCTCATTCCTCCCCGGAAAGGAAACATCCGATGGCACAGATGACCAAACGCGAAAGAGTCCTGCGTACCGCTCGCTTCGAGGAAACCGACCGGGTCCCGATCTATGACATCCTCCAGAATGATGCTGTCATCGAATACTACGCCGGCAGGCCACTGGATTATGAAGATGGAGATTGGACTGTAGGATTGGCGGCAGGACATGCCCTGGATATGACCCGCATGGTCAGCGGCCCGCAAAAACCGGGAAGTTACTGCCGCGATGATGGAATCCAGATCCAGGTGGAACGCTGGACTTCCTGGATTGTCGAGCGCCCATTCAGCACGGCCGATGAAGCACGCACCTGGATCAAGGAGCGCATCCAGGAGGCCAATCGGGTTACATTCGATGATTCGTATCGCGAGGCTTTTCGTGAAGGAGTCCTGAAAAAGATTGCCTCCTTTGCCGAAGGGGATCCCACCGGAAGAAAAGACCCGACTGTCTTTGTCCTAGAATCCGGAGTCGGATTGACCGAGCTTTACTGGGCGCTGGGCATGGAGTTGTTTGTCGAATTGACCGTTGAAGATCCGGACCTGATCGAGGAGTGGCTGGAGGCGCGCCACCGCATGGAGCTGAGGCGGGTCGGCTGCATTGCGGATCCGGAGCTGATTCCGATCGTGTTGACCTATGATGATATCGCTCATAAAACCGGCCCGATGTTTTCACCAGCCTGGTTGAGGCGGATGTGGGCGCCACGTTTGCGGGAGCTGGTTGAGGCCTGGCATTCTCGGGATACACTCTGTCTGTTTCATTCCGATGGAAATCTCTGGCTGGTGCTCGATGATCTGGTGGAGGCCGGAGTCAATGGACTGAATCCGCTCGAGATTCTGGCGACGATGGATGTCGGTGAGGTCCGCAAGAAATACCCGCACCTGTTCCTTGCGGGAGGCATTGATGTCAGCCAGCTGCTCCCATTCGGCACACCCGATGAGGTTCGTGAAGCCTGCCGGAAAGCCATTGAAAACACCGAAGGCCGAGGCTTTTTTATGGGGTCCTCGACCGAGCTGCACTGGGAAGTTCCGCTCGAAAACGCCCGTGCGATGTATGAATTTCAAAACGAGTTGTCAGGGCGAGGCTGTTGAGGGAGAAGCGGAAGGAGTCGGTTCCGGCATGACCGCGAATTTGATATTCCAGATATCCGCCGCGGAACAGGCATCCAGCGCCGAACAGACATAACGCCATTCCGCCCCCTGGTCGCTGCGGATGATCACCGACTGCCCCGGGAAGAGTTCCGCCAGGCGCACCAGCCTTTCACGCAGCTGATCGGCATTGAGGTCCTGATTGTTGACCACCAGGCTGCCATCCCGGCGCACATTCACCACCACATCCCCGATCGTCCGCTGGGGCGTTTCCGAGGCCTTGGCGGTGGGCAAACGCACCGAAAGCTGGGCATCCATCTGCTGAATCCGGCTGACTGATATGTAAAAAATGAGCAGGAGGAAGACAATGTCGATCAATGAGGTCATCGGCAATCCCGGCTCTTCTTCCAGCTCCCCCTGAAAAAGCTTGAATCTCATCGGCTTTGCCTTATTGCCTGCGTGAATCCAGGATCGAGGATCCACTCTGTGTGGACGATGGAGTCTGCTGGCTGAGCAGCTCGGCCAGGTCGGTGCCGAAGGTTTCCAGCCGCCCGATGATGCGTGCCAGCTTGTTGCGGAAAAGGTAATAAAACAGCAGCGACGGGATCCCGATCACCAGCCCAACCACAGTCGTGACCATCGCCTGGGCAACCCCTTCCGCCAGCAGGGAGGACCAGTTCCCGACCATGGTGCTGTTGGCATCCAGCGCCACTGCCTGAAACACCTTGAGCATTCCCCACACAGTCCCGAGCAATCCGATCATGGGGGCGATGCTGGCGATATCCGCCAGATGGCGAATCCGATTTCGCAGGCGGACCAGATACTGGCTCAGGCTTCCCTCCATGGCGGTTTCGATCAGATTCGGATCCCGCCCGGCCTTGTTGCATCCCGCCAGCAGCATGGTCGAGAGCAGGTCCCCACGGTTTTCGACCATTCGCCGCACCCCGGACAGATCCCCTTTCAGCAACTGATCCCGCGCGGCGCGGGCCACCCGCAGTGGCACCAGCCGGGATTCACTCAGAATCAGGAGATTGGCCAGGATCAGATACAATGCCCAGATCGAAAAAAACGCAAAGGGATAAATAAAATAATTCCCCATGCTCATCAGCAGGTCGAGGACTGACATTTCACCCCGCTCGGCGGCGCGCTGGATCAGTCTTTCGGTTGCATCCAGGGATCGAGGGGCTGTATTCACAAGTGTGCCGGTTGCACTCTCAACCACCCCCTGCGCCCGAACAGGCACAAGCGGCGCAAGCCAGACCACCATAAGGAGCATCAGCAGGGGTTTTTTCATACTTTTTTCACACTTCTCCAATCCACCCGACAGTGTATTTATAGGTTCTCTTCCCTTGATGTCAAGCAAACGAAAAATCCTTTTTGAAGGTAAGCTCTCTGGACAGAATGAATTCCTGAATATATCTTTCCGTTATTGTTTCTTCCGTCGCGATGCGCCTGGAAGAAGACTGCCTGCTTGATGTCTTGAATGCTGAGGTTGAGGAATACACTTTCCGGATCGGGAACCCGGAAAGTTGCTACGGGCCGAAACGGTGGGAATACTTGCTCAAACCCGGAATCTTCTGCGGGGTATCTTTGTCCTGATCGGGATGGGATCTATCCTGTCTCCGGCCTCTTCGCAACCCTGGCAGGTCGCTCCCTCACGCCCCTTTACCCATGGATTTGTCAACACTGTCTATCAATCCCGCAGCACCAATGGTGAACACGATCAGGATCTCTACCAGTACTGGGACATTGAAACCGAGGAACTGGTTCCTGGAAGAGCGCGCGGGGCATTCTCTCTCAGGCTGAACACGGATATCGATGGCCGGACTGGCTATGCCCCGGGACGGGGAACCTACATGTATGACCTCGATCCCTTCTATTCAGTCGATGCGCCCGTGACCGCGAGTATGCCGACCTGTTCACCGGCTTTGTCGATCTTTATGACGGTTCACCGGCTGATGGATACCTGAGAGTCGGCCGCCAGTACCTTGAGGAGTTCGATTACATCCATGCCGATGCCATCACCTTGCGGGTTCCGCTGACTGAGTGGGCGAAGTTCACCGCCTTTTTCGGCCAGGCAGTTTCGTTCTATTCCGGGCATGACTCCGACTGGACTGGCGGTGTCGCCCTTGAATTGCAGCAATCACCCGGATCGAGGTGGTTATTTGAATACCACAAGTATGAGGATGACATCGCGGATAACGATTCCTATGGTGTCGAGACCTGGCAGAAGCTCTGGGAAGGCGCCTTCTTCCATGCCAAATTCCGCGGCCTGGATGACCAGGCCCGTGATGTTACACTCAACTTCTCTCAATACATCTCCCCGCTGGATCTGACCTTGCTGCTCGATTACCAGCGGCTGTTTTCAGAACTGGAAGATGAATCGCGCCACGACAGCCCGCTGTACCGTTCCGGCCTGTGCGACTGGCAGCCTTATAACCGGTTTTCGGCACGCTTTGATAAAGCGCTGCCCTGTAACATCGGGCTGTCGGGTGGAGTTTCGGTTCAGCGGGTCTCCGAGAATGAACAGTCCTATGGCAACCGCGATTACGAACATGGCGACATCACCCTCAGCTTTTATCCAACCGATAAATGGTTCTACTCGATCTCAGGCGAATGGTGGAACACCGATCCCGAGAGCAGCTTTTTCGGCTATAGTGGTGAAATCGGATACCGCCCTCTCAAATGTGTGGACTGGACTGTCGGATCCACCTACGGGAACTATGTGTTCCGTTATGAAGATGAACGCTTCGGATATCTGTATCGCGAGGATCCCTTTGTGAGAACCTATTACACCGGGTTCCGCTGGAAAGTGAATGAAACCAATAACCTGCGTGTCAACTTCGAGTATGAAGATGACGATCAGGATAATGATTATTACACCCTGAGGTGTACCTGGGGGCAGACATTCTGATGAAGAAACCCTCTTTCTCCCGTGCTCATCTGGGATCCGGGGTGCATCGTTTGAAGATGCTCGGGGGAGCTCTGCCAGGTTTGTTGATCCTGTATTTTCTGGGGGGCTGCCAGCTGCCACAGGTGGTCCAGGAACCGGTTTCTTCCGCTCCTCCCATGCACAGTGTCGGATACGGGCTGGTGGAAACCCCCTCGATTCTGAAAGCTTCGCAGAGAGCCGATACACCGGGCTTTCTCAAGTTCTCTCATCAGGTGCATGTCTCCGAGCAGGAAATGGAATGCTCCGCCTGCCATGAGATCAGTGAAGCCGGAAAGCCGGCCATGCCTGACCACGAGGCCTGCTCCACCTGCCACGACTTCAATACGGACGAACCCAGTGATGCCTGCATGATGTGCCATATTCTCGAACCACAGGCCATCCAGACACAGGCCTGGGGAGATGTTGCTGTCATCCACCCGAAGAAGGTCGATGAATTTCAGTTCAACCACACCGCTTTCGCCGGAGATTCAACCCAGTGCGCCAGCTGCCACAAGAATGCTGCTTCCAGCAAACAGGTGACCGATAATGTCGGCGGAACCCACGCTACTCTGTTTTCCGAAGTCCGCAAGGCCGGAGGGAATCCGGACAATTGCGCCCTCTGCCATACAAAGATCAGCCGCCAGAACCCGCCGGACTGGCATCGCCGCCCCGACTTCGGGCAGACCCATGGCAAGGAAACCCAGCGGATCAATGAAGGCGTGTGCCTCGACTGCCACACACAGAACCAGTGCCAGTCCTGCCATCAGCAGACCAAGCCGCAATCCCATCTGCGTCCGGAATGGGCGCATTCGCATGGCAAAGTCGGTACCTTTGACGAAAAAGCCTGCCTGCTGTGCCACAGTGAGCAGGCCTGCAAGACCTGCCATCAGAGCCAGATGCCGCGAGACCACACAAACTTCTTCCGCCGTCGGAGCCATGGAAAGATGGCCTCCTGGAATCGTGATCGCTGCCTGGTCTGCCACAAACAGGATTACTGCGAAGCGTGCCATGTGGGAGCCGCCCCAATGGTCACCAAACAACCCTTCCACACCCCGGGAGCACCCTGCCTGAATTGTCACAGCCCGGCTTCGCCTGTCCGACCCTTGAGGCGGCATGGACCTTTGCCGGAAGATACCTGCATGAAGTGCCACCGCATCCAGTAGAGCACGCTTGAGACTGGAGCAGAGTTGGCCGATCATTGACAGGAATGAATAGTGAAACCATTCACTCTGTCTTATAATGACGGAGTGGTGCACGGCCCTACAAAGTCCGTCAAATTTGTTTGAAGGAGGAAGGATCATGATTCCCCGTTGGTTAGCGGTTCTGGTAGTCGCATTTCTGGTCGCACCCGTGTTCGCCCAGGATGCCGAAAAGAAAGATCATAAGGTACTGGGAGCGAAGAAGTGCAAGATTTGCCATAACACCGACAAGCAGGCCGGGACTCATTTCAAAGCCTGGGAGGAGAGTGCCCATGCCAAGGCATTTCAGACTCTGTTAACTGACAAGGCCAAAGAATCCGCCAAAAAACATGGGATCGAAGATCCCTCCAAAGATGAACGTTGTCTGGCCTGCCATACCACCAAAGGCAGTCCGACCCCGGAAGAGGGAGTCTCCTGTGAGACATGCCATGGTGCTGCTGAAGGATATCTGAACCTGCACAAAAAAGAGGGCTATGAAGCCTCGGTCAAAGCGGGCATGGCCGATCTGAAGAGCAAGAAACCGGAAGAAATCGCCGCAACCTGCATGGAATGCCATAAAGCCGATCCGCTCAATGACTTCCACAAGGAATTCAAGTACGACGAATTCTGGGCGAAAATCGACCATACCAAGAACACCTCTCCCGCAATTCTCGAAAAGCGCGAAAAGAAGTAAAGCCCTGAAATCCGACAAAGGGGTGGCTGACAAAGCCACCCCTTTTCTAACTCCCTCATTCAACTCTCTCATTCAAAAAAAAACCCTTGACAGCGCTATGACAACTCAATATATGTACCATCCCGAAGCAGGAATCCACCATAAACAATCTCCCATTCCAGGCTTTACGGTGAGATGGTTTTCCTGCGCACAGGTCTTTTCATGACTCTGAGTGTGTTGCGTTGTTTCTGACCTTTTGATGTCTCTCTGATCCAGTGGCAGCATCCGTTTCTTTGAAACGGTGAATTATATATTTTGAAGGGAAAACAAGTATGCGTCTGTCAATGTCAATTTGTGCATGTCTGTTCCTCTGCCTTGCTTTGCCACTTGTAGCAGTGGCATAAAGCTCGAACCCAGCCTCGGTTGGCGCCACCCCGCTCACCAGCAATTTTGATCCATGGCCGAATTTCCTGCCTGTGGATAACTCCGGCTGGAACTTCGATGTGGGTGCGCTCGGGATTGATCCCCAGACAGGAAGGCAGGAGTTTCTTCTTTTCGGCCAGTCGAATGATGGAAACTGTGGCCCAAAGACTGTGGTTGTATCCACAAATGGTGTTGAGGTTCCATATCGTGATGCATTTCTCGATGACAATGGCAATCAGTTCATGGGCGCTGCCTCTGTCGCCACGTATGGGGAAACTGGTGGCTTTGGGTACCGGACCGATGTCGGGAGTGATCCTTCCACTGGCAACTACCTGATCAGCACAACCTTCTTTAACAATGACTATAATGGCAGCCTTGGGTATGCCTTCGCAAATCCGGTCTCCTATTTCACTTATGCCAGGAACTCGGCTACTGACCCCTGCATCCACAACCATTTCGTTGCCCAGCGCTTTGACCGCAACATGGGCAAAGTTTCAAACATGACCGCGGGGCGTAATGTCCCCTCCGCCGCTTCACATACCCTCGATCCATACTGGCCGCTCGGCGATCCGAGCAGCTCCGGGCTGGGTCATACCGGGCATGGCGCCGGTGTTGCCATTCTGTCTAATGGCAACAGCCTTTATTATCTGCGCGATGGCACTGAAGTGGCTGGCAAAGGTCCAGTTGATTATTATCGTGACCAGAATCTGGTTCCAAATTTCGGGCTGGTATCCGGGCGCCACAAATGCCAGCTGCATTCGGTAACCGATCCAACAGGAAATACTTTTGTTGTCAGCACCACCCCGACATTTGTCTCCCCCACTGGCGACACCACCGATCTGGGTGACCACCAGCTGGCTGCTGCAGGAAATGGCTGGTTTGCCATGCGCGCCCCGGCATTCAATGGCTGCATCGCCTTCTTCCGCAATGATGGCACACGCATCAAGCAGATCTATGGTTACAAAGACCTTTACGAGAATACCGAGGGCCTGCTGCCGGGCGCCAATGACACCCTCAACACGGGCGATGGCCGCAACTTCATCGCGGCTTCAAATGACATCCTGTATGTCGCCACACGCTACCTGGCCGAAGGCAATGAGCCACAGCTGCCATGCGTCCTGCGCTTTGTTGTGAATGAAGCCCGCACCGATGTCACTCTGCTTCCCGCGATTCTTCCCGCAAATGATCTGAACCCGCCGATTGAGACAGCGATCTCTCCGCGTCCGCTGCATGTCGCCGCCAACAGTGAAGGCGATTTTGTGGTCGGCTATCGCCGTGCCGGGGCTGAATCCACTGCCCCGGGTGCTCCGATCGCCCGTGTGTACAACCAGGATGGAACCCCTGCAACCGGCTCGTTCTATCTTTCCTCACTGGCTGATCCATCCACTGACAACGCCTTGGATTATGGCGAGCACCCCGAAGTCAAGCTGGCCTTCAATGGCAACCTGGTCTGTGCCGCATGGTTCACCGTGAACGGTGTCAACTCCGATGATGAGCTGGATTGCTCAGGCACCTCCAAATCAACTTCCATGGGTGGCATCAATATGGATACAGCGGTGCGTTTCTTTGAGGTCAATGTCACCTCGACAGTGAACAACTGGGATCTGTACTGAGCCGGTTTCTGTTCTTGATCTGAAACCCTGATTCATAAGGGCCGCATGGGGATCACCTGTGCGGCCCTTTTCTCTTTGTGCCGCTCCGGTTGTTTTGTATAAAATCTGCGTGAATTAGAAATTATGATTTTTTTCAAAAATTTCCGAGTGAGCCACTCAAGCAGGGCAAGCTGATCGTCAACTGTCGCCCTCCGAACCTGGCTTAACAACCAGGTCCGGTCCGGTTTTGGAAGTGCGGCGTTCTGGAGACCTTCATTGCAATTTGTGCAGATTGCCCGCAAATTCCCAGGGGAGTCATCACCCCCTTTTGATTTGTCGATAATATGGCCTATCGATAAGCGGACTGTTCTGGCAGGGTGAAACGGATCAGGATCCCCGGCAGCAAGGCCACACATCTGGCAAGTATATCCATTGCGTTCCAGAACCAGGGCACGAGTCTCTTTTGAGATTTCCCGGTGGAACGAAGGTTTGCGGTTCACGGTTTCCAGCAGGTATTGGCCTGGTTTCAGATCAGAAAGGTCCTTATGAGACAGGTTTTGATAACCCTCCTCATCCCTGAGTTCTCTCAGCCGCCTTGCCCACTCGGCTTTCCAGCCCGAGGCTTCCTGAAGCTCTTTGCTTTCAACAACACTCCCCACTCTGGAGAGAAGAAACTCCAGGATCAACTGCTTTGAACTCTTGTTTCGCGCCACGATGATCCAAGCTCCCAGGCCTCGAATGGCAAAAACTTTGTGATTGGCTCAAAACCTCTCGAAATCCTCTTCTGTTTGTTGAGGGCGTTGAGGATCGATGTTCCAACCGCCCGCGCAACTAATGGTGGAAATGCATTTCCGACCTGTCGATAAGCGGCGGTTTTCCTGCCGGCAAACTCCCAGTCGTCAGGAAAACTCTGCAGACGGGCCACCATGCGAACAGTCAATCTTGGAAGGCCTTCTTCCGGGTAATCCTCACCGGGTGGAGCATCTGCAACTCCCAGCCCATCCACACCAAGAGTGCGCCACTGCTGCCTGGCTCTCGTCGGGCCGAGATCGGGGCCGCCATGCTTCTTGGAGCCGCCAACAATTGTTGGCGCGATTCCATTGGCCCTTCTTACCCAGGAGGCTGTGCCAGGCCACCCGTTTGCACCCATCAGGTCCTCCAGGACAGGGCCAACCGCAAGCCTTGTCTTAACTGGAGTTGGCCACTCGAAGAACTCTGAATACGGAGTTTTTAGCCCCACCAGCAAAAACCGCGGACGCAGTTGGGGAACTCCAAACTCGGAAGCATTCAGCACCCTCCACCCGGCACAATATCCCAGCTGATGCAGCCGGTAGAGGATCAAATCCCTGTAGTGTGCAAACCTTGCTGAAGCAAAGCCAGGGACGTTTTCAAGGAGGATGGCGGATGGGGCTGCTTCCTCGATAATCCGCATCGCCGTGGGAAAAAGGTCCCGTTCATCGTCCGGGCCATGCTGCTTCCCTGCGATGGAGAACGGCGGGCATGGAACCCCTGCCGCAAGAAGATCCATGCCTTTAAAACCAGAACCTTCCAGATTCCGAATATCTCTCTCAATAACATTCCATCCAGGACGATTTGCTTTGAGGGTCTGGCAGGCGTTTGGATCGATTTCGACTGTGGCTGCGCAGTCGAAACCAGCCATCTCCAGGCCGAGAGCCTGTCCCCCTCCCCCAGCGCAGAGCTCCAGTGCAGCCGGCCTCATTTCAATCCCCCTCCCATTGCTCACTTCCTCATCCCGCTTTGATTCGACCTTCGAGCCCTT
>LMZT01000057.1 GCA_001567115.1 Candidatus Hinthialibacteria bacterium OLB16
GACGCGCACTTCCTATTCCCAAATCGTCATCCCCGCGAAAGCAGGGATCCATGGCATCCGAACAGTTTTCTGGATTCCCGCTTTCGCGGGAATGACAAAGGGGCGAGCGGGAATGACGGATTGTGTGTTGGATCTCCCGTTTCCTTCCACGTCATTCCCATTCCTTGATACGTCATCCTCGCACCCCTCATTCGTCATCCTCGCGAAAGCGGGGATCCAGCCTCCCCAATCCGTCTCTCCCGGCTTAAAAAAATCATGGCTGAAAGGGTTTATTGGTGAGGATCCCACGAAAAACTCCGGCCAGATCACCCGCAAAGCGATCCCAGGTATAACGGCTGCGGACCTTCTCCCAGCCATTGCGTCTCCGCTCATTCCTGTCGGCCTGATCCCCAAAAACACGCAGGAGAGCCTGTGCCAGGCTGCCTGGATTTCCTTCCTCGAATATATAACCGGACTCACCGATCACCTCCGGGATGCAGCCACTCGATGAGCCGATGACTGAAACCCCGCTCCCCATGGCTTCCAGTAATACTCTGCCAAGCTGTTCGGCCCACACTGGTGTGGTTCGTGAGGGCAATACCAGCACATCCAGGCTTGAGAGATGTTCTATGACCGCTTCAGGAGGAACAGCCGGGAGCCATTCGATTCGATCACTGACACCTGCAATCTGTGCAGTCATCCGCAATCCCATTTCATGCAGACCACTCCCGAGGATCACCAGCCTTCCTGGAACCTCCGGCAATGCCTGAATCAAGGTCTCGACTCCTTTCATCTCCAGCAGCCTGCCGATGTACCCAAACCGGGGGGCCTCGGGAATCGGGCGGGTCAATTTTTCTTCGAGGTCTTCTTCCGGCAGGATGAAGTGTTGTGGAATTCCATAAGGGATGACCTCTGTTTTTCCTTGAAACCCGCGCTCCTTGAGAACCCTTTCGGCGGTTTGTGTGGCGCAGATACCGGCGCAGGCTTGACTGAAAACACGCTGTTCAATGCGGCGATGGATCGGATCCAGGCGGGAACAATAACTGCCGTGCCGAAGAATGTTTTCCCAGGTGTAGAACAGAAGCTGTGCCTGCGGGGCCAAACGGGATGCAAGCCGGGCGGTCTGTCCGGCGAAAAAAGACCAGGGTTCCTCCAGCAGCTGGATCAGGTCCGGTTTGAAACGGCGGATGGCCTGCCCCAGGCCCCGCCAATAAAACCCGCGTGAATATGAGCCGCTCCAGAGCGTTTTCCCGAGAAAAATCCGGTAATTGGGATCGGAGGTTTTTTCCACACGGACATCATGCATGTGCTCATGCCAATGAATCGGTGACAGAACAGCCAGCTCGATATCACTGTGAGCGGCGATTTTTTTGTAACGTTCGTGGTTCGCCGCCAGCACTGCTGTTTTATCGATAATCAGGACCCGCATCTGACGCTTTTCCTGTCCTCCCGATTTCCTGGAGCATTGCTGCCTGCTGTCAGGGTAGCATGTTCTCCCCCCTCGAATTGAGAGGAGTATCTACCGGAAACCCCTGTTCTTTCGTACAACTTGCCATATAGTTCTTTTTCATGAGGCTTTTTTAATGGCGCGATCGGTGATTATTGGCGCGGGAATAGCAGGTCTGACCGCCGGATATACACTCCAGCGGCTGGGGGAATCCAACCCCCCGCTGGTGGTGGAAAAAAATCCGTTTGCCGGTGGTCTGGCCAGCACAATGGAGTGGCAGGGGTGCCGGATGGATCTCGGCCCCCACCGGATTTATACAGTCTACCCCCATGCCAAGGAGCTGATTCATTCTCTGGTTGGGGATGACCTGGTGGTCTGTAAACGCACCAGCCAGATCTTCCTCTCGGGAAAATGGCTGGATTATCCCCCGCGGGTTGGTGAACTGATCTCACGCCTCGGTCCACTGGTGGGGCTGCGGTTGTTCTTTTCAGCCCTTTCCGGGCGGCTCCAGTATGTCATGCACCGGATCTCGCGAAAGTCGACTCATTCGTATGGGGAGTATCTCCAGCATCGCTTTGGAAAAGCCCTTCGCGGAATGATCTTTGACCCGTTTGCGCTCAAGGTTTACCGTGAGGAACCAGATGACCTGGATGAAATGGTCGCCAGAGTGCGGCTCGCCAGCCAGGGCCTGTTTTCGACCTTGTGGGAGGCTTTAACCGGCCGGCGCACATCAGCGGTGAAATCTTTTCTTTACCCACGAAATGGAATCGGCCTGATCTCGGCTCGACTGGCGGAGCGCATCCAGAGCCATGATGGCGAAGTCCTTCTCTCCCACAAGGTGACCAAGATCCGCCATACCGGCGGCCTGGTTCGGTCGGTCGAGATCGAGGATGATGATGGCATGCGCATCCAGGTGGACAGCTCTCGTGTGATCTCCACCATCCCGCTGGCTGTCCTGGTGGAATTGCTTGAACCCAAACCACCCCTGCCGGTAAAAGCCGCCGCCGACAGCCTGACTTATGCCGACTCTTTCCTGGTTTATACCCTCGTGAACCGTCAGCCGCTGACCAATAACTGCTGGATGTATTTCCCGGGAGAGGAAACCATCTTCACCCGTGTTTATGAACTGTATCATTTCTGCCCGGAACTGGTTCCGGAGGGGATGAGTTGCCTCTGTGCCGAAATCCCGGCCAGGCCGACCGATCCGGTGCAGTATGTCGATGATACCGAGCTGATGGATCGTGTCTGGGATGGATTCAAACGCACCGGGATGGCACAGGGAGCCGAACGAGTCGATCAGGTGGTCCTCAAAGTGCCTTATGCCTATCCCATCTACCGCCTTGGCTATCGGCAGGAGCTCCAGCAGGTCCTCGATTACCTGTCCGGGTTTGGCAACCTGATCAGCACCGGCCGGCATGGCCTGTTCCACTACAACAACAGTGACCACAGCATGGAAATGGGACGCCTGGCTGCCGAATATGCCTTCCATTTTCCCGACCAATCCCAGCTGGTATGCCAAAAGGGAAGAGTTTGACGCCTACCGGATCGTCGATTAAACTGAAGACATGCGAGCAAGGGATATTCGAACCGCCTTTCTGATCGTTCCACCTACAGGGAAGTTTATCCGTGAGGAACGCTGCCAGACCCCGATCGAGGGCATGCACACCATTGCCCTGCGGCCGCCGATGGATCTGCTGTATATCGCCGCAGCCCTCGAACGCCAGGGAGTGAAATGCACCCTGATCGATTACCCCGGGGAACAGTGGGACTGGGAAGTCCTTTCTGAAGACCTCGCACGCCTGCGGCCGGATATGCTGGTTTTGTCAACAACCACCCCATCGCTCGACAGGGACCTGAGGGCTGCTCAGATGGCCAAAGGGGTCCGTCCGGATACGATCGTGGTGGTCAAGGGAGCCCATTTCTGGAGAGATCAACCCACATTTCTAAAGAAATATCCGATGGTCGATGTCATCATGAGTGGCGAATACGAGGAAACCATCCATGAGCTGATCACCCAGCCGGATTGGCAAAAGGTGAATGGAATCGCCTTCAAGCAGGGAGGCCATATCTATACCACCCCTCGGCGTGCGTTCCTTGAGGATCTCGACCGGATACCCTATCCGGCACGCCACCTCGCCAACAATGGCCTGTACATCCGGCCGGATACCGGCGAACTCCAGACCACCCTCATTACCAACCGGGGATGCCCCGAAAAGTGTGTCTTCTGCCTGGCGCCCAGAGTCGCTGGCAGGGAGAATCGTGTCCGCAGCGTTTCGAATATCATCGGGGAACTCGAGGATTGTGTGAACCAGCATGGCATCAGGAACTTCCTGTTCCGCTCCGATACCTTTACTCTGGACCCCGAGTGGGTCATCGAGCTGTGCCTTGGGATCGAACGTTCCGGTCTTCGCATTAAATGGTCCTGCAACAGCCGTGTCGATACCCTCAATGGGGAGATGCTGCGTTCGATGCGCGAAGCCGGCTGCTGGCTGGTTTCTTTCGGAGTTGAAAGCGGCAGCCAGGAAATCCTCGACCTGATGAAGAAAAACATCACCAAAGAACAGGTCCGCGCCGCAGTTAACCTCTGCAAACTCGAAGGCATCCTGACCAGTGTCTATTTCGTCATCGGCAGCCCATGGGAATCCGAAGCCACTTTTCAGGAAACAGTCGAATTTGCAAAACAGATCGAGCCTGATTTTGTAGAGTTCTTCTATGCCTACCCGTTCGAAGGGACAGAAATGTATGTCATCGCAGCCAATGAAGGCCTGCTCGAAAGGGGAACCTACCCCTCTGCGGCATACTCCAAACCCGCCATGCCCACCAAATATCTGACACTCGAACGGCTCGGTGAAATGCGTTCGGAGGCCCTACGGTCCTATTACCTGCGCTGGGGCGTGATTCGCCGGACCATCCGGAGGGCGAGATCCCCGAGAGTCCTCATGAATTATGCCCGATTCGGACTGGCTCAGATGTCCGATCTTCTCGGTTGAGGAGGCCAGTGGCATGAAGCGCCATAAAATACTCCTTCTCAATCCTCCCGGCGATCAGCGTTACATCCGCGACTATTACTGCAGCCATGTCTCAAAAGCCAATTACATCTGGCACCCTTATGACCTGTTCGTGCAATCCGGAATCCTGGGGCAGGACCATGATCTGGTGGCTCTGGATGCCAACATCGACAACCTGACCTTCGAGCAGGCGGCTCAAGCCCTCTCAAGAATGGACTTCGATGCCATTCTCATGCTGACCGGCGCAGTCTCCTGGAAAAATGACTTCTCCTTTGCCGGGAAATACCTCCAGGGAAAGACCCTGATCGCTTCCGGCGATGTGACTGTCGCCAATGGACGGGATCTGCTCGAAAGATATCCTTTCCTGGATGCAACTCTGCAGGATTTTACCCTTCCTGCAATCAATCAATTTTTGAAGATCAAGGACCAGTGCCAGGGAGGAATTCCTGACACGAGCGAGCCGATCCCCGGGCTGCTCTACCGGAACCATGAAGGGAACTCCATCGAAGGCCCGATTTATCCCGCTTATGGCAAGTACCGCCACCCGGTCCCGCGTTACGATCTGTTTCCCTGGAAGCGATACCGGGTCCCTCATGCCCGAAAAATTCCATTCGCCTCGATCATGACTGATTTCGGCTGCCCTTATCACTGCAGCTTCTGCATCACAGGGAATTTCGGGTACCGCATGCGCGATATCGATAATGTCGCGGAGGAGCTTGCTTACCTCAAACAACTGGGGATCAGCGATCTATGGTTCAAGGATGTCGTGTTTGGAGTCAACAAGCGGCATTACAATGAGCTTCTCGACCTGCTCACGGATGGCCCCCACCATTTCCGTTGGGCAACACTCTCCCGGGTGGATATCGTCACAGAAGACCTGCTCGAAAAAATGGCACGGGCCGGATGCCATACCATCCAGTTTGGAGTCGAGAGCGCCGATGAGAGCATTCTCGAATCCATCGAAAAAGGCATCAGCCCCGAGAGGGTCAAAGAGGTTTTTCGGTTGTGCCGCCAGCTCGGGATACGCACTCTCGCGCATTTCATTATCGGCCTCCCCGGCGAAACCCTCGAAAGCGCCAGAAAGACCATCGAGTTTGCCCTGGAGATCGATCCGGACTTTGCCTCTTTCAATGTAGCCTCCCCACGCCTGGGCACTGCCTTGCGCCAGGAAGCCCTTGAAAAAGGGTATATTCCGAATGAGCTGACCGAACTCGATAATTCGATTACATTCCCGACCATGGAGCTGGGCACCCTCTCCAGGGAAGAAGTCTGGCGGCTTCACCATGAGGCGATTCGACGTTTCTATCTCCGCCCCCATTATCTCTGGCGGCGGCTGGTCGGGGTGCGGTCAGCTCGTGAGCTGGGGAATTCCGTTTTCGAAGGGGCGAACCTCCTCAAGCATGCGGTCCGCTCTGGAATCGATCCAGCTGACATGGTAGAAGTCTGAAATTCTTCCAGAATCTCGACATGGAAAGGCCTGTAAACGTGAAATCACTCCACTTTGTCTGCATCCTTTCATTGGCTGCATTGTTTTTCGAAGGCTGTGGAAAACCCGCTCCGGAGGAATCCTTCGAAGAAGCGGTCCGCCTGATGCAACAGCAGAACTTTGTCTCCGCCCGCCACCGCTTTGAAGAAATTGCCAAGGATAATCCCGATTTCGAATACATTACCGATGTCCGCCTGGCCATCGCCGATTGCTTTAACTTCGAACAGAAGCCCGGCGATGCCGAGGTGATCTACAAAGACATCGCTGAAAAAAATCCCAAAACACTGTATTCATGGAAAGCTCGGATCCGCCTTGGGGAGATGGCGCGTATCGACAAGCGATACGATGAGTCTGAAACCTATTACCGTGCGGCAATAGACGATGTCACTGAGGAAGGCCCCAAACTCACCGCCATGAACAGCCTGGTCCGCACATTCCAGGAGGCTGGAAAAATCGATGCCTCAGTGGAAACCCTCGGGCAGATGCTGGCGATTGCGAAAAATGCCGAATTCAAGATGCGTATCGGCATTCAACTGGTCAATGTGCTGATTTCCCAGAACAAGAAAGATGAAGCATGGAAGGTACTGACATCGCTTTACAATCCAAAAGATCCCGAAGATGCCAAGGAATCCTTCTTCCTTTCACTGATCCAGGCGGTTCCGGCAACCGGGAAATTCGCCGAGACATTCCAGTATCTGGATGGGATTGTGGCTTCGGCGACAGATGATGAATCCCGCGCACGGGCATCGTTCTTCAATGGGCTGCTGGCCTCGGCGACGGAACCCTATGTCGCAACCGGTGTGACAGTTCTGAAACGGATCCATGATCTGTTTCCGAAGACTGCCTATGGGCGCTGGGCGCAGGTCGAAGCTGCCAAGGTGATCCTTTCTGCGACATCCCATTTCCCGGATGCAACAGGTGAAGCACGATCGCTTTTTGATGCCGCTCTCAAGAACTATGACGATATCATCAATGATGTCACCATCGAGTGGTTTGAACCCTTAAAGGCAGTCTGGGCCTGGAGCCAGATCGGCACCATTTATGAGATCCGCTCCCAGTACCTCGAAAGCCTCGATGATCTCCTGTCCGCTTCAAGGACCATCGCTGAAATTCCGAAACGTTTCAAATCTCTGCCACAGGAAGTTGAAATGGCCAAAAGGTGGCAGGAACGTGTGGCCGCTAAGATACACATCGCCGAATCCAGTCCGGAGCATTTCTGGGAACAGATCCGCCTCATTCGCGCCGGGATCATCCCGGGTGCAACCGAGGAGGCAGCAGCTGCCGCCGAAGGCCAGGTGCCCCCTGCGACCGCCACTCAACCTGTAGCCGCCACAGCCCAGGCTGTGGTTCCAGCCCCGGCTGTGCCTGAAAATCAATCCAAATCACCCTGAAATCTGTCATGCAGCCTGATGTCCTTCTTCTCCAACCCCCGACTGGATCGTATCGCCGGGATGACCGATGCCAGTCGAGGGTGGAGGACCAGACTATTCAGATCAACCTCCCACCCATGGACCTCGCTTACCATGCTGCGGTCCTTGAAAATGCTGGCTTCACCTGCGCCATTCGGGACTTCTCGACAGCCCATATTTCCCCAGTCAAAGCCCTTGAGGAAATCCGCATCCTCAGCCCGCACTGCCTTTTCTTCTCCTCAACCCAGCCCACCCAGGCCAATGATTTCGCGTTCGCCGAGCAGGTCCACCGCTTGATCCCGGGAATCCGCATTGTGGTGCGCGGAGAGTCGGTGACATTCCAGGACCGCCAGATCCTCAAGCAGGTTCCGGTGGTGGATTTCATTCTTCGGGGTGAATCCGAAGAGACTTTGCTGGAACTGGTTGAGAGCCTTTTTCGCTCTGGCAAACCCCTGAGTGAAATCAACGGGCTGAGTTACCGGGAGGAAGGGCGAATCCTCCGCACCCCGGACCGAACTTTTATCAGGCGCCTCGATGATCTTCCCTGGCCGGCGCGCCACCTGCTGGATCAGTCGCTCTACCGCAGCCCGGAAACCAATAATGTTCTGACTACCCTGTATGCAGCCCGTGGATGCCCGTACCCCTGCATCTTCTGCCCCGCACCGCTTGCTTCCGGGCGTCCGGTGCGCCTGAGGCAGGCCGAAGATCTTGTGGCTGAAATCGAGGCCTGTGTTTCTGAGTATGGCATTCGTGAGTTCCTCTTCCATGGAGATACCTTCACTTATTCCAGAAAATGGGTTCTCGAACTGTGTGAGGCGATCGCTCGGAAGGGGTTGAAAATCAGATGGGGGTGCAACAGCCGTGTCGATACCATCGACCGTGAGATGCTTCAGGCCATGAAGTCTGCCGGTTGCTGGGTCATTGGCTTTGGTGTGGAAAGCGGACATGAGGAAACCCTGCGCAAAATCCGCAAGGCTGCCACCCGTGACCAGGTGGTTGAGGCATTCAGAATGTGCCGGGAGGCCGGAATCCGGTCTCATGCCTTTTTTGTGTTCGGATTTCCCTGGGAGGGAGAAGTTCACCTGCAGGCGGATCTGGAGCTGGCGCGTGAGATCGATCCGGATTTTTTTGACTTCAACATCGCTTATCCCCTGCCGGGAACCGAGCTCCTCAAGCAGGTGGAAAATGAAGGGCTGATTGACCGTTCCCGGATCGACCAGGGTGGATATGCGGTTCCGGCCACACGAACCCACCTGCTGGCGCACGAGGAACTGGAGGAATGGCGCCGGAAGGCGCTGTTGTCGCTTTATCTGAGGCCCCGATATATTGCACGGACTCTGCTTCAGGCAGGATCCCCCTGGCGCGCCTGGCTGTACATCAAAGCCGGTTTCCGCCGGCTGCGGCAGTTGCTGGGGTGAAGGGCGGAATCAGAGATGCCCTGCCTCGGTACACTTCTCACGCATCCCCGGCAGGCACACCAGCACCATCAGGTAGCAGACACTTCCCAAACCCAGGGTGGCCGATACCTCGAAATCATTCAGAATTAATTCCCTTACTGATCCCCTGCCTGAACCCATTCTTCATTGAAATGGACATGCTTGATGGTTTCTCCCCCCTGCTCCTCCGTCTTGCAGGAGTATGTCCCATGAATCGAACCATCCGATCCCTGGATGAAGGAGGGATAAGAAGCCGACCCTTTGTCAACTTCCCAGAGCTCGAGATGGCGTATCCACTTCCAGCTGGCGCCTTCATCATCGGACAAGCGCGCCGCCAGGCTGTGGCGCCCTTCCTCAGTGTCATTATTGACCATCAGCCAGTTCCCGTTCCTCAGCCGCAGGGCTTCCACACCGGCACCCGGATCGGGCAGCTCGGTATCCACACTCAAACTCCAGGTCATTCCATTATCTGTCGATTCTGAACGGAGGATTCGTTTCGGTGCGGGACCATTGTCACGCAGATAAGCCACCAGGGTGCCATCCTTCTTCCAGACAATACTTGGCTGAACTCCACCAGCGGAAATGATCGGGCCGCTCGGGGTCCAGTTTTCTCCATTGTCATCGCTGATCGCCACCAGTCCGAACGAAAACCTGTCCGAATAAAGCGGCAGCAGGAAACGCCCGCCTGGAAGCACTGTTGGTTTGGATCGCGGCATCCATCCCATGCGGCGCGCATAGGTGTCCTTGGCATCTTCCTTCACCCTGTCCAGCTCTTTCGAAATTTCACCGAGGGCGGCTTCCGGCAAAGTGGCTTTGAATTGCTCGACAGCGGCAATGATCTCCTCAGCGAATCGATCTCCCGGATCGAACAGAATCGGAGTCTGCCACTGCCAGGAAGGTGCTCCGGGAAGGCGGTAATGGGTGGTGCTGCGAGCCATGAGGAGCGAAGTTTCCCAACGGTTCGCAATGATCAATGGCCAGAACAGCCATAATTTCCCTGACTTATCCACCGCCATCGCCGCATTGCAGTCAGGAAATCCCTTGAAGTCCGCCATTTCGAAAATTGTGCTCCAACCCCTGGCTCCTCTTCTGAGGCGTGCTCCCACAATCCGGACATCATCGGCTTTGCGTTCTCCAGAACCTTTGTACCAGCTGGCGAGGAAATCGCCATTTGGCAGTTCCACAATACAGGAGCCATGGTTGTGGAGTTTGTCAGGCGGCTCGATTAAGGAGGATTCGAAAAATGGTTTGCCCTCACTTGCCATTCCAAGGCAGAGCATCACAATCACTGCTGCAATATGCATCATTGAAAACTTTGTCTTTGAATCCATTCCTGTCTCCTTTTTCTTTCTGCCTGCGCTTATCGATCGGCACTGCAACTCAATGGTGGATAAGACCTTATTCTTTCGGGCGGAGCAAGGGGAACAGGATCACATCCCGGATGCTCGCACTGTCGGTCAGAATCATGGCCAGCCGGTCGATCCCGATTCCGATCCCCCCGGCTGGCGGCATGCCGCAACGCAGGGCATTGACATAATCGAGATCCATCGGGTGCGCCTCCTGGTCTCCTCCCTGCCGCTGTGCCAATTGTTCTTCGAAACGCCGATACTGTTCGGCTGGATCATTCAGTTCGGAAAATCCGTTTGCGGTTTCACGGCCATAAATGAACAGTTCAAAACGCTCCACCAGGTCCGGATCATCCTTCTTCTGGCGGGCCAGAGGTGAGATCTCGGTCGGGTAATCAATGATGAAAGTGGGTTGAATCAGGCTTTCTTCAACCTTTTCCTCAAAAACCGCATTGATGATCTTCCCATGTGTCGTCAGATCGGTTGTGTCGATTCCAAGTCCTCTGGTTTTTTCCAAAAGATCAGCCAGGGGAGCATGGAGGTCCAGCTCGATTCCCACAACCTCATGGATCGCATCGATCATGGAGATCCGTTTCCACGGGCGTTTGAAATCGAGCGTGATTCCCTGGTAGGCCACCTGATGGCCACCAAACATGTCCTCCACAGCAGTGGAAACCAGATGCTCACACAACTCCATGACTGTGTCGCGGTCTCCATAGGCTTTGTATGCCTCAAGCATGGTGAACTCAGGGTTGTGCTTGATGGAGATCCCTTCATTGCGGAAGTTCCTGTTGATCTCATAGACCGCTTCCATTCCGCCCACAATCAGGCGCTTGAGGTGCAGTTCGGGAGCGATTCGCAGATACAGGTCGATATCCAGGGCATTGTGATGTGTGATGAAGGGACGCGCAGCCGCCCCTCCGGCAATGTGATGCATCATCGGTGTTTCAACTTCCATGTAACCCATCTGATCGAGTTCCCTGCGGAAAATGCTGACCATTCGGCTCCGCTTACGGAAATGATCGCGCACATCACGGTTGAGAATCAGATCCAGATAACGCTGCCGGTAACGCATTTCAACATCGGCAAACTGGAAAAACCGATGGATATGGCCGGCCTCATCGGTGGTTTCTTTGAGCGGAGGAAGGTTGTTGATGACTTTCGATAAAACTGTTACTTCCCGCACATGCAGGGTGATTTCTCCGGTCCGAGTCCGGAACAGGGGGCCTTCCACCCCAATGATATCCCCCAGATTCAGGGCCTTGACGATTTCCTCAAAAACCTCCGGAGTGAAATCATTTTTTTTAAAGTAAAGTTGAACATGTCCATCCAGATCATGCAGGTCGCCGAAGATGGCTTTGCCCATCTCCCTTTTCCCCATCAAACGCCCGGCCAGACGGACTGGAGGTGATTCGAATTTTTCAGCGGAGGGATCCTCACTGTCCAGAAAGAGCTGGATGGCCCGGGCAGTGGTATGGCTTCTCTCGTATCGCCCGCCATAGGGATCGATTCCTTTTTCACGCAGGCTCTTGATGCTGTCGATCCGCTGCCGTGTGACTTCTGTCTCTTCAAAGGCTTCCATTGTGTTGCTGTCCCTTTCGCTCATCCCTGCTGAACAAACAGAGGATGCAGGTAGAGTTATACCCCAGGATGTCAAAACTGAAACCCCCATCAAAACGCGGCAAAGATTCGGGTAGAAATCCATGAAAACTCGTGTTAAGTTAATGCTCAGAGAGGGAGAAAGATCTCCTTTTCAATCTTTCCCTTGTTCACGAGGCGCTCATGAAAGTTCTCTTCCTCAACAGCCGGGCTTCCCTGATGTATCCCATGGAAAAACTGGGGATTATGATCCTTTCCTCTTTGCTCAAGCAGGAAGGGCATGAATGTGAGAACATCGAACCGGAAGCGGTTCCAGACCTGATTGAAGTTGTCCGCCAGAGAGATCCGCAGCTGATCGCTTTCTCGTCCACCACCGGCCTCCACACAGTTTACCTCGAGCTGGCCCGGAATCTGAAAAAGGCCTTCCCGCATATTCCGACCATCATGGGTGGCCCTCACCCGACATTCATGCCGCATGTCATCGAGCACCCAGCCATGGACATCATCTGCCTGGGTGAAGGTGAAATGGCGCTGCTGGAACTGGCCAATGCCATGGAGGCAGGCCGGGATTACCGTGATATCCGGAATTTGTGGGTGAAGCAGAATGGCGACATCACCCGCAATGATCTGCGCCCGTTCCTTTCCGGCGCCGAGCTGGATGCCCTGCCATTTCCGGATCGGGAGCTGATGGCGGTTCATGCCGATGTCTACAAAAATGGAACCAACTCGGTGATGTCAGGGCGTGGCTGCCCGTACAAATGCAGCTACTGTTTCAATGAGCGCGCCCAGGAAATGGCCGGCGGCCGTTATACCCGCAAGATGTCGATCGATCGTGTCATCGCCGAGATCCAGGATATGATCCAGCGATGCGGGACCCGCATGGTCGCTTTCCAGGATGATGTCCTCATCATGAACAAGCGCTGGTTCAAGGAATTTGCTCCGCGTTACCGCGATGAAGTCGGCCTGCCGTATGTCTGCCATATCACGATTGACCTGGTCGATGAAGAGATTGCCGAAGCGCTGGCTATCTCAAACTGCAAGTATGCCTGTTATGGCCTTGAAAACGGCAATGAAGAATTCCGCCACAAGATGCTCAATAAGAAGAACTCGAACGAAGAAGTCATCACCGGTTCACATTTCCTCAAACAGTATGGTGTCAAGATCATCACTCAGAACATGATCGGCTTCCCGGAGGAAACCCCGGAGATCACTCTGGATACCGCACGCCTGAATGTCGAAGCGATGACTGACATCGCCAATTTCTATTTCTTCACCCCTTATCCGGGAACCTGGGCGGGCGATTACTGCCGCGATGCGGGCCTGTTGAGCGCCCCTTTCGAAGATTTTCCGGTCAGCCTGCATGATATGCCACCCCTCGATTCGCCCTATGCCAGTGACTTCAAAGAACTGTCCCAGCTGATTTACCTCGGCATGGATTATCCGAGCCTGCTGCCATTGATGCGGTATGTTTATACACGGCTGGACCGGAATTCCATTGTGAGAAAACTGGCGGTGAAGGCCTTCTTTGCCTGAATAAGAATATCCGCTCCTGGCCTTACTTCAAAAACCGCCCGAGCACCATCCCGAGGGGAATCGAAAACCTGGCATAGATTCCCACTTCCCCCTCAACCCCGGGGCCCTTCTCCCAAGGGGAGAAGGGAGGAACCTGTTCGCCTTTACGTTCCCCCCTTTCGTCATTCCTCATTCTCCCTGCCGTCATTCCCGACCTGATCGGGGAACCAGTAGGCAGTGGGTCATTCCCGACACTCCTGCCGTCATTCCCACGGAAGTGGGAATCCAGCACACAATCCGTCATTCCCGGCACCGACCGGGAATCCATTCTGAGGTGGACCATGGATCCCCGCTTTCGCGAGGATGACGAATAAGGGGAGCGGGGATGACGAATAAGGGGAGCGGGGATGACGAATATAGGGTGTGGGGATGATGTGAAAGGGAGCGG
>LMZT01000058.1 GCA_001567115.1 Candidatus Hinthialibacteria bacterium OLB16
CTGCTCTTTGGCTGCTCAGCCGGTGGATTCTGGCTGGCTTCTTCAGCGCCGACCATGGAACAGAATGTCAGTGCGAACACAGTGAAAAGCGCAAGCATCAGGTGATTCATTGCAGCAGAAATATTCATTTTTGTCTCCTCCTCAACTCTATTTTTGTTGGTCAGCATACGCAGACTGCATACGCTTTTATTCTTATTGGAGATCAATGCCCGACTCTCCAATAAACAGGTCGATGAACCGAAATTCCCCCCTCCTTTTCGACTCGTTCATTGAGTACGCCGCTTCCTTTCCTTGCCCCGTTGCAGAGGAAGTAAAGTGAACACGGTTCATGCAATGAGTGTCTTTTACCTTGAAGTAATTGGCCCTCGGCGAAGGGTCAGCACCCCATTTCGACTATTATACCGAATGGCCTCGTGGAATGGAAGGTTTTGGAGCCGGTTCAGGTGCCTGCCATAAACCTGCACCAGCTTTCTGCAGGAGATTGGAAAAGAGAGTTCATTTGTACCAGTCAAGTGATCTCTGCCACATATCATGGAAAGAAGCCTGTCCTGCCTGGATATCATTCAGCAGGTCAATCAGGCCGGAAGGCATCAGTGAAGGAAATGTCTCTGTGGGAGTTGTTGTAGCAGTGGGTGTCTCAACCAGTGTCATTGTCACTGTCGCGGTGGGTGTTTCAGTCGGCGTCTGTGTTTCTGTCTCTGTGGATGAAGGAGCCAGGGTTTCTGTCTGGGTTATTGTGGGCGTTTCCGTTGATGTTTGAGTGATTGTTTCAGTAATGGTTTCAGTCGGTGTCAGGGTGGCTGTATCCGTGGGTGTCGCTGTTTCAGTCCCGGTTGAAGTCGGAGTGGCAGTTGGGATGTCGGTGGAGGTCGATGTCGGTGTTGCTGTCATTGAGGGAGTTTCTGTAGGTGTTGGAGATGATGTGGCTGTCGGTGTGTCCGTGGGAGTATCGGTAATTGTTGGCACAAGCGTCTGGGTTGGAGTCGGTGTGCTGGTTGGAGGGATCTGGTAGAGGGTGCCGTTTTTTCGACCCGGGGTCGCATAGCTGCTCAAATATTCAAAGTTCTCATTCAACAATGTAGTAAAACCGATCGGCGTATTGCAGAGTTTCAGGTTCAGGACAGCATACTGGGAGTCAATCCATGGAAAATACTCATCGATTTTTTCGATCGATTCGCCATCGGTGGCAATATCGGGAATGATGGATTGCAGCGATCCATCAACTTTGGCGCCACCCATCGAGCTTGTGAAGAGTGCGATATTATCCCCGGAGTTTGAAAGGGAACCGACTACATTGACAACTGCATTGATCACTCGAATCCATGCAGGCATGTTCCAGTTTTTGAAATCCGGGCTTCCCCAGATATTGACGACCACATACTCTCCAGGTTGAATAACTGTTCCAGGGGGAATTGCAGCACTCCCTTCACCCAGCGCAGGATAGTTTTCGTCATCTGTAATATACCAGCCGGAGATATTGACCGGGTTCTGTGTGGTATTGAACAGTTCGATCCATTCAATGTCGTTGCCACGGTTGTCGTACATCACCTCTGTAATCGATATGGCCGGGATCTGGTAACTCGCCTGCCTTCCTGCGGAAATGGCATGACATTCTGTTTGGCATCGGCAATCGAGGCCGCTGTTACTGTGTAGTCGCTGTCCTGGTAAAGTTGCCCATCGAAAACCAGCAAAACCGTATCCAGAGTGGGTTGAACCGCCTGGATCAGATCCGCATCATTCGGTGTGAGGGTATAGTTCAGCAGGCCGGTCGCGCTCAGGCTGTCCAAGCTTTCATTGAATTTTAACAGAATCTGATTCCGCTGAACGAAGAGAGCTTCATTCAAGACAGGGGGTGTGGAATCGGAAAGACAGACTCCCACACCATTGTTATGCGCACCTGGAGTTCCTTTGTTTCCCAGAGTGCCGAACGATGATGTCTGAAGCGCCCAGGGTGTGACAGGGCCATTGCAGTAATCCAGTGCCATTCCGTTTGCAGATCCCTGGACCGGGCTGTTTGGGATTGAAGAAATAATTGGGTTTGGCGAGGAAACATAAAGCCCATATCCAACAGAATGGATGACAGTCTGTCCGGATTTCAGAATAATTTCATCCGCATTGTTTCCAAGGGTTATAGAGGTACCATAGGAGTACTGGACGGGCGCTCCTCCATTGGTCTGAGGAAAAAGTGACTGGCCAAGCACAAGATAACCTTTGGAAGGAATCGTCACGTTTCCACCGGCGGGGCTGAAAGTATGGGAGTCATTTTCGTTATCAAGCAGAGTCCATCCGGTGAGATTGATGGGCTGGCCGGTAGTATTGAACAACTCAATCCACTCTTTGCCATCATCGGGGCCGGATGTGTCGGCAAAGTATTCGGTGATGATGACATCTCCCTGTTGATTCACTTTATCCAGTTTCGGTGTGAACTGGACTGGCTGCGACCAATGTCCCCAACGGCCCGAATCATCTTTCATCCGTGCTCTGATCCGGTAAGCATGACCCACCTGAACTGCATCCGGCGGAACCTGGATTTCTGCCGTCATCGAGGTGACTTCAGGCGATTTCCAGGCAGCATTCCATTCATAAAGAATCGGCGCTTCTGGATCATAAGAAGGCGCAGCCGGATCGGTTACTTCGGCTACACGCCACTCAATTGCTGCAAATGTTTCTGCGCCCTGTGGATCCGAGTAGGGTGTTGAAGAAAAACGGAGGTTGTCGATTGGATATCCGAGGCGAACGGCATCGGTCACGCCGGGTGTGTCCGGGATACTGGCAGCATCGCCCTCATATTCCGATCTCTGATCGAGTTCCACAGCACGCCCTCCTGGGGCAACCCTGGAAGTCAGGGGGCGGTCCAAAACCGGCCAGTGCGTGCCACCGACAAAGGCGAAGGTTTTCATGTCATCAACTACCGATTCAAGCGGCCCGAAATCGGTTTTCGTGGTCCCTCCAAGGGGATGGTTTTTCCAGCGGTCACGATCCGCAGGCACAAAATCACTGATGACAGAGGCGAATCGATCGATTGCCGGGCAGATCACTTCCTCGGTCCAGACCAGGTCTCGAAACTCACGCAACATGTTTCGGTATTCAAGATAGATTTCGGGTTTGGAATTCGCACCGGCGGTATAGTTGAGTGCTGCACGGCCATCCCTGACAGTCGGATTGATGGCAGTAACAAGCGCCATATCCCAACCCTGATGTGCGCCATTCGGCCCCCAGCTCTGTTCGGTATCCCAGGGCAAGTGCCAGAGTTTACCATAAGGATTGTCATTCGTTGGAGCGAAGAACCATGCCAGGTTTTTCCCTGCATCGCTGTCGTAGGGAGCAGTGCTGTTTTCCTTCTCAGGGTAGATCCCAAGGTCATAGTGTCGAATTGCCTGCTGGACCACTTCATAGCGGCACCACTGATCCCAATCGACATATTGCTTCAGCCAGTCGGCTGATTTCAAATAGTGAAGGTTCTGAACTATGTTCGAATGGTCTTCAGCATGAGTAACTGCATCAGGAGCCTGGTATCTGAGTTCCTCGAGGCCCTCGGTTTCACCATCTTTGAGCTTATAGAGGTTCCCTTTGGGCATCCGATGCGCATCCAGAAAGCGGGAATCATAATCCTCCATGGCAAGGGCCATCCCCCAGAAATCTCCATTGTACTGGCCGCCAGGACTGTCAGGAGCTTCAATGGCGCCATCGATCACACGGAAATGAAATGTGTGGACAAACGGTGCTGGAACTCCCATCAGATTAAAGAGGAAGGAATTCATGGTTTCGGCAAGTCCATAATTGCCATCATCTCTTGGCCCAAACATCTTTGATGTGTTGAGGGTGCGCCATTTTGCCGGGTAGAGGTTTCCCTCCTGATCTCGTGCTTTAAGGTAGTGTCCACGATTAAAACGGATCCTCATATTCCGTTTCTGCTGCAGCTGGTAACGCTGATTGTAGCCTCTCAGGCGGTAACGAACATGATCATAGACAATGCCATCGTATATGAACGCACCTTCCCAGTTGAACAGATCGCGTGCAACTTTATTGGTCTTGTCAATCTGAAAACCCGCCTGGTAAGCCATGCACTGATTCATATCCACATTTCGGGTGATCAGGTGGTAAACCGGCAGCGAATTCATGACAGTGGCATCATAGACATGGCCAAGCCCATCCGGGTGCACTGTACGGTCGGTCGGGATATAGGGTGGGACTCCATCATAAACGAAACACGCAAAATTGAGTGATGGATCATCGGCATAAGGAACTTGAACAGATGCCTGAGAGAGAGATTGATCCGAGGCCTGAATTCTGTAGCGGACCAGAGTTCTGTGAGGCTGAGGAGGGATCAGGGCAGAATAAATGCCATCTCCGCTGGTTGAATCTCCACTGGCAGCGTTATCCACCATATCGACAGACACCCAGTTGGCGGGATCCTCGAAAGCAGGATTCTCTTTTGCGGGTTGTGATGGATTCGAATTCAGCTGAGATTGGTTCAAAGGGAGTGCTGCAGGAATATAATTTCCAGGAAACACCAGTTGATAGAGCAGCCTGACAGAGGAAATCCCATCCGGATCAGTCACCTTTGCTGTAACCAAGATTGCATCTGCATGGGAAGGCTGTTGCGGGGAATGGCTGACCTGGCGAACCTGAGGGGGTGCATGGCTCGAGAAGACAGGATTTGCTGCTCCGGGTGATGGATCTGCAGACCGCCAGGAGCCCCCAAGGTCATTGTCCAGAGAAGGGTTGATCAACGACATTGCCTGGCCATCACCCGCACAGGCTGAAGGCCATGGAAATCCCACACGGTATTCGACCCGATCATGGAGATATCCATTTTTTTCAAACAACTCGATCGCATCGCCTTCGTTGGAGAGTTTCTTTTCATACGGCCCGAGGGCCTGAATCCCGTAAGTGGAAGAGACTGTCAGAGGGTTTTCGGCAACGACAAGGTATTCGCCGGACGATAAAGCAATATTATCAGGGAAGGTGTAGTCGATTGCCTTCGAAAATGACCAGTGCGACAGATCGACACTTTCGGGTCCATTATTGAATAGTTCGATATACTCGCCTTTGGAAGTATTTTCTTCCGGCTCATAATGGACCTCATTGATGACAATTTCGGCCTGGCAGGCCAGGCTGGTTGCTATAACTACAGCAAAGATCCACAGATTGAACAGGATACCGGTTCCTGAAGTGCCCTGCCCTGTTTTCCTGACAGTGGGGGTGTTGATCTTCATACATCCATTCTCATACCTTCTCGAATGATCTGCCGGAGAGACACTGTGTCATGAAGCCTGCTTAAGGCCAGACCAGTAATCTCTGAAGGTTGTGGCCTGAAGCCCCCGATCCCGGATAGAATCAAAGGTGATTTCAAGCATTTTCATAGCTGGATCAAAGCGGTTCATGCTCCAGGGGTGCCAGATAAATGAAACCAGCGGCATGTGATCTCTTTGCGCACGGTCCAGGAAGGGCTTGTTGTTGAACGCAAACTCTTCCTCTGGTGTGCTGATGTAGCCGGGTGGAATCGCTTCCGGCATGTCGGGAGGGAAAAGGCACAGCAGCAGAGGCCCGATACCGTTATTTCCTTTCAGAAGATTTTCATGCCATCCACAGGCTGGAATTTCCCAGAGGTCAGGATAGCCTTGCTCCGAATAAGTGAATGAATGGCGCAGGGGTGCAGGAAGCGAGCCATCCGGCCCCCAGGCGAAACTGCTGATGTAGTTATAGCCCGCTTCATTCAGGAGGCTCAGGGCTTCCGGAGCATGAAGCAGGCCATCCGGCCCACTGCAGGGTGGACGGAAACCGATGATCCGGGTTTCAAAGACATCCTCGATCCTCTTTTTACTGTCAACCAGTTCATACGAAAAGCGTTCCAGCGGACCTCTGGTGCATATCCTGGGGGCATCCACAATCGGCATGTGGGTGTAGCTGTGGCAGGCTATTTCGAAGAGGGGATGATTTTTCAGGAGGGCAACATACTCATCCAGCTGGTGGTCAAGCAGCCCGGCAACAAAAAGAATGTCGCCGGGAGCTCATAATGTTCATGAACACGGACAATCTTTCGGACCCCTTCAAGACAGTCCGGGGATTCTGTGTCGTATGCTGCAATATAGGCTGTCATCGTGGAAATACCGTTTCTCAGTTTCTCAGGAACAGGCCAGCTTCCGGATAGGCTGCCGGGCTTTTCCATTCCGGCCTCCAGAACAGAATGGTGACACCTTCACGCGCATCCGAACGATCAAAGTCTGCAAAGCCGATATTCAAATAAACCTGTTTCCAGTCCTCGCCCTGGAGCTTCTTCAGATATGTTATCGGAATCGCGGCCTCAACCTCAAAGCCATCGGAAAGAGCACGGCATTTGCTGATAACACCTTCCGGGATGGCGCCTTCCGAATATTCACTGGACTGTTCAGGAGATATTTCCGGCCCCAGCATGAGAATAAAGGAATTCTTCTTTCGATCGGCAGAACCCGCCGGGCTTCCATCGACACTGACTACTGCAAAGTCTTCCCAGTATTTCCATCCATCGAAACAGGGTTCATTATCACTTGTTTTAATGGCGACATAATAATAATTGTCATCGAATGCTGTGTTGAATTTGAAGTTTCCATCGTTGGGCCCTTTCCAGCCTTTGGGATTGTGCCAGACATCCGCAGGTTGAGTCACAGAAAACGGCAGAGTCCATTCCGAAAGGTCGCCATCAATGGTTACAGGCTGTTTGACCCTGTTAAGCGGAAATGGAGAATCGATCATGATGCGCTTTTCTCCACACAAAATCGTTGATGGCATGTTATCCATGGAATCGAAAGTAACTGTCCAATGGAGAACAACAGGCTGCAGATCGGTTGATGCAATCGGATGAGAGGCGGTGATCTTCAAATCGATTTCAGTTTCGCTTGCTGCCGCGATCGTTGAGGAAAGGCTGCCGGGATTCATCTGGATGCCATCGGGCAGCTCGGCAAGGATTTGAACACGAACCGGCTGATCCGACCGATTTGAAATTTTCAAATGAGAAGTTCCCGCTGAAAAGGTCTCGCCATGGTACAGCACAGGTGAAACAGAAATGGCGCCGCCACGAGCAAACGGAGCGAATTTCGATGCCTTTTCCGGGGTGCGCAGGTCCTTATCGTAAATTCCGTCCAGCAGCAGATTTGCAACACGCGGTCCTGTATCAGTTACTGTCACCCAGGCAATCTGATCAAACTCTCCGGATCCAGGCCCGAGCAGCGAGCTGCCCCCGCCGGTTGTCGCAAGAGTGATAAAGGAAATTCCATCTTTCTCCTGTGAGAGATAATTGTGGGTATGGCCGGCAAAAACAGTGCACCGCCTTCCGGCCAGAAGCGCTTCGATCTTTTTCCAGCCTTCCGCTTTGGAATCGTTCCAGAGCGGTTTATGCTGGAAAACCAGGGTCCAATGAACATCCGGGTACTTCGATAAAACACGGGAAGCATAATCCACCTGCTCCTGGCTGATTCCGGTATTCTTCTCAGGGCCGTCATTGGTCGAAAGGCACAGGAACAAGACATTTTTATAGACGAAATGGAAATATTCGACTCCAAATCGTTTCCGATAAACCTCTGACCATAAGGGTTTGCCCACATCATGATTCCCAGGAACAAAGAAGAAGGGCATTTCAAGGCCGGCCAGGTTCTTCATGAAATTATCCCACTGCGTGTTGAGCTGGCCTTCGGTATCCTCGTATCCTTCGATGAAATCCCCGACACTCAGGACAAATTCCGGCTGAAGCAGATTCAGTTTTTTCACCGCCTCCAGCAAAATCCCGGGGCGTGGCCCACCGGCATGGTCACTGACCATCGCAAATCGGATCAGGGCCGGGTCATTGTTAATTTTCAGGTGTGTCCATGGTTTGGCTTCTGTAGTTACATCGGTCTGGAAATCGGATTGACCGAAAGAACTCACCAAAGCCGGACTGGAACAGACAATAAAAAGAAGCAGAACGAACAGGAAAATTGGATTGCGCACAGGAAGGGCCTCCTTGAACTGACTGTCTTACAATACCCCCGAAAGGGATCGATGAAAAGCACTCTCAGATCAGCATTTCCATCTGGATTCCGCTGCTCACACTGATAACCTGCACACAGAAATATAAAAACTTTTCCAGGGAGGATCAGCCATGAGGCCAGGACATTATTATCTGCATTTCTTTTGTGGACTGCTGCTGTTTGCTGGAATAACTTCCCCGGCACCAGCCAGCACTCTATTCGTTTCACAGCTGGGTGATGATACAGATGGTTCTTCCTGGCAACACGCCTTCCGTTCCATCCAGAAAGCGCTGGATGCCATACCGGACGAAAAGGGGGGGGCATACCATTCTGGTTCGCCCGGATACATATATGGAAGCCAACCTGGCCCCCGCCTTTGCCGGCGCCAAAGGGCAATACAATGTGCTCACTGCTGATTCCGATGGCTCCCGGGGGTCCGGAAGAAGCGGGTTCGTAATCATTGATTCCAGCGATCCTTCACGAGGCCTGAAAAGTGTGGATTGGTGGAGCCCATTCAAAGCCAATCCGGAATTCTCCGCAAGTGGATGGGATCGCTGGAAGATCAGCCATATCATGGCGACTGGCGGGGATGCCGGGCTGTTCTGGGATTTCCCTCCCCGAGTGGAGCCTTTCAGCCTTACAGTCGAAGACAGCACAGGAATCGGCCGGGCATTCGGGGGTGGCGCGGCCCATTTCCAGGCACGCCCGGATGAACCGGTTATCTTTCGGCGCTGCAAACTTTATTGCCTGGACTGGTGGGGAGATGCAGCTGGCGCTTATGTCCGCGCTGAAAACAGCCAGATGCCCGATGCTCCCGATATCACCTTCGAGGATTGCACTCTGGTTGGTCCAGACAATGCTCTCCAGGCGGGCAACCCTGGATTCAGTGGGCATACACGCATCCTGCTGAAAAGATGCCACCTGATCTCCCAGAATTTTTCACAGCCCAGAGGAACCCCCGGGTCAGGTGTGATTTACAGCACAATCGAGGGTCGATTCCTGCATGTCGATCTCGAAGACTGCGCACTGATGGGTTACAAGGTATTCGGCGCAGGACAGGGCGAAGTTGGCTATTCGGTTCAGGGAGATGTCAAAGCCTATGTCCAGTTCGAGCAGGCTGTTCCGGCCGGAATTCATCGCCTCAGCCAGTGGCCGGCTGAGACATTTGGTTCAATCGCACCTCCAGTCATCAGGCCTGCAACTCATGGCCTCACCCTTGAGAAAATACCTGTCAACTCACTGTGTGAAAGTGCACCGATTGTCTGGAAAGACCGCCTCTGCCTGTTCGAGTGTGTCCGTCCAGCCAGCGGGGGGCATTCGAGCGACTACTCCATCCGCCTCACCGATTTCACCACCCATGAAGAGATGGCCCACTTTGCGGAAGGATACGGGCTTGCATGCGCAATTGTTCATCAGGGGGTTTTCCATGTCTTTGCATCCCGGTTCGCTTCCGATTCCAGGACCTGGAATGATGTCACCCACTTCAAGTCCAGTGACCTGAAAAACTGGGAAAGCGAGGTTGTCATCAGGCAGGAAAATGAACACCTGTTCAATTCATCCGTCTGCACCGGCAAAGATGGATTCATTCTGGCGTATGAGAGTGATGACTCCCAGTATCGCCCCTTCAGCATCAAGTTCGCTCACTCAGCCGATCTGCAGAGCTGGAAAAAACTTCCAGAGGCTGTTTTTGGAAAGGACCGTTATACCGCCTGCCCGGCGGTCCGTTATGCGGATGGATGGTATTACCTGCTTTACCTTGAGCAGCGCTCCCCGCGCTGGTTTTTCGAAACATGGATCGCCCGGTCACAAGACCTTATAAGCTGGGAATTGAGCCTTATGAATCCAGTCCTCTCTCCAGACGATCTGGATGGCATCAATGCCTCTGATCCGGATATCGCAGAATTTCAGGGAAGAACTTATCTGGTTTACAGTGTGGGAGACCAGCTGACCTGGTCAAAGAGCAGGGTTGCAACATACCCGGGTTCAATGAACGAATTTTTCCGAAGTTTCTTTCCGTAAGGCGATGCGAAAAAATCCGGAGCTCTGTCGATCGCACCCTGTCAACCCCATGAACTCCGGCGACTCTTTTTCGCGGGTCTAAGCCAGCCAGGAATATCGGCTACAGCAGCGATTTCAAGTGCCTGATGCTGGATTCGGCCTGAGGGACTGTGCCGCATTCAACCGAGAGGACGATATCATTGGGAGCCTGACGGCAGATTTCAATCACACGCTTCCAGTCGATAACACCCTCTCCGCAGGCGCAGCCCACCGGTGTCCCAGTCACTTTCCCGCGTTCGGTTTCCGACTGGCTGACTGAAATATCTTTGGCATGGAGGTGAACCAGGCGGCCTTTCACTCTTTCCAGCCAGGCATAGGGATCATGCCCGCACAGATAACTGTTCCCGGTATCGAAGTTGATGCCGATGGCCGGGCTTTCCACCAGTGAGTAAATGCGGTCAAGGCCATCCGGATGCTTGCTGTACTGCTGATGCGGTTCCAGGCCGATTTTCACTCCACGTTTTTCCGCCAGGAAAGAAGCTTCTCGCAGGACATATCGCATCAAAGTGAAATCCTCAATTTCGGTTGTCCAGGAGGGTTTCGGGCCTTCATCGGAATTGATCACCGGGGCGCCTGCCTCAGCGGCAAAGCGGATTGCCTGCTTCAGGTATTCTGTGCTGATTTCGGGCTTGCAGAGCGGGCAATGAGCTGAAAGGCCTGATAACTTCACTCCAGCCTTCTGGCAGGCGTCGCGAAGACGGAAGGGATCATCCAGCATCGATACGCTGTGGAAATAGCCCGCTTCACTGAGCAGTTCCCGGCCGAGATGGACCATCGGCTCAACATATTCATATCCGAGCTCAGCGGCCTTCAGAACACCCCATTCGAATGACTTGTCTTCGTGGCGTACAAATTCCAGGTTAATCCCGATCGACACTTTTCCCATGATGCTGATCCTTTCTGCCAACAGGTTTCAGAATCCGGCCATAAACAACCAGCCGGAACAGACTCGTCCATGATAAAACAAACGGAGATGATCGCGGAATCCTCTGATTTCACCCTCCATAGTGCTGCCACTGGAAGATCGATGACGACTGCTCTGTTGCCGTGGGGGTCGGTGTGGCTGGTGGAGGCACAGTTCTTGTCGCAGTCGGAGAGGGAGTCCGTGTCAAAGTGGGGGTTGGAGAATACAGGCTTGTCATGGTCGGAGTTGGAGTTTCGCTCAAAGGCGCATCGGCTTGCGGTGATGGGTAGTCCGCAGTCCAGCTGGCCGGATCGTTGCCAGATCCGGCTGGTGCAGAACGTTGCAATGAAAGGCCGGTTCCATCCCCGGCTGAGGTCCAAGGGGATTGGTCGAAGTAAAACACTTCATCGATCACACTCCAGCTGGCTCCATCCACTGAGGAGTAGTTGACCGGCTTTTCAAGGGCGACACGTTCCCCCCGGTTCGAGAGGGTTCCCTTCAGAGGGCCAAAAATTCCCGGCCCCGGCTGGATTCCATAGGCTGCGCAGAAGGCATTCAACTTGCCGGTGTTGGCTGGATCAAAGCCGACCAGGACAAGGCTCCTGCCCGCACCCAGGATCACCCCTGGAGGAAAGTTGAAAGTGACTCCGCCATCAATCCGCCAGGTATCGAACTCATTCCACAGCTGAACCGGGTACTCGGTGGGATTGGTGATCTCGATATATTCTTCTGCGGTATTGTCCCCAGGATTGGCGCTGTTGCTGAGCGGATGATACATGATTTCACTGAGAATCGGATGGAGATCGGGAGGCAGATTTCCGGAGTCTCTTGAAGGTTCGAGGTGAAAATCGAATCGGCTGCCATCCGGATAACGCCCGGTTGAGGTTTCTCTTTCCTGGCCCCTGAAATCGATGCTGTCAACCACACGGTCCTCGGATGTTCCCGGAAGGTTCGAAAGATAGAGGCGTTCACCCGAGCTGCTCAGACCGAAGCCGGTGGTCAGAGGTTGATGGAAATCATTGACTTCGTCGAAGCTGAGAAAGCCGTACCCGGGAATTGTTCCGGCAGGAATCCGCCATTTTTTGAGGTCATCGGCGCTGTCACTCAGGTACCAGCCTGCCAGATCCTGCGCAGTCCCGTTTGGATTATAAAGCTCGATCCAGTCATTCGACGCATATTGTGGATGATTCGGGTCACTGTATTCCGTGTTTGATTTGATCTCATTGATCAGGATCGTGGTTGCCGGGGATGGATCCGCGGCTCCTGGAGATCCTTTGATGTAGGTGCTGGCTCGCCAGTTGCCCCCATAATACAGGGAACCGTAAGGCTGCGCACTTTCAGCTTCCGGTCTGGGAATCAGCGAATGCCCCGGACCACCGGCGGCCAGTGGCCAGCCCCGTCCATCACTGTATTCAAATTCACAGATGACCGCCCCGCCACTGAAGGACTGCAAAGTCACCTTCTCTCCTTCGTTGGCAAATCGGCCGCTGTAGCCACCGAGGATTTTGACCCCGGCCGGAATACCGAATCGTAAACGATATCCCTCGGTATCGGTTGAACGGGTCAGGACAAGGTATTCTCCAGGTTGGAGGATCGTGTTGTTTGGGAAGGTGTAAGCGATCCCATTGGTAAAGGCCACACCCGACAGGTTCAGGGAGACAGAGGATGAGGTGTTGTGCAGCTCGATGAATTCATCATCGGTTGCAGTGGCGGGATCATACATGAGTTCACTGACCCTGAGGTTATCGACCAGGGGATCTGAGGAAGTGGTATTGGTGATGGTAATCGACTGTGTGCCGACGACATTGCCGCGGAAATCGATGGCAGACAAAACAAGCGGGTTCATTCCGGGTGAGAGTGTCAGCTGGGTGCGCCAGGTTGTCAGGAAAGGCCAATCCAGCGGCAAAGGCTCCGGCCTGCCATTGATGCGGATTTCACGGATGTTGATCCAGCCCGATCCTTCCAGGAGAACCCGGTTGGTGCTGGTGGAAAAATCCTGCCCCTGGTTGGTGTTTATTTTGAAACCCACCTGAGCCGGGAACTGGCTTCGTGCATAATTTGACCGGTCACGAATGTATGCAGTCAGTGTCGAATTGAAATTAAGCCCGGTCATTACCCCATAGTGTGCAATCCATCGTGAGGTATAGGAGGGGCTGAAGGAGGTATTCAGAATATCATGCATGTGCCCCAGATAAAGCCTCTGGTTGGCCGGGATATTGATCACCTTGCTGAGATTGGAGCCGGCACCATATATCGAGGAACGTGCGTCATAATAAAATGTGTGATCCTGGTCCCAGGGCATCGATAAGGCTTTGTTGGTGTCCGGGCGAATATAAAACTGGATGTTATGCTGAAGCCCATTGTGATAGGTATCGGCAACTCCTCCCAGCACCTCTGAAGCAAACATCCTCATCCACTCATCGATATCCAGCACCTGTTTGCTCTTCTCAGTCAGAGCTCCACCACTCAGGCTGAAACACTTGGCCATTTCCATGAGCCGGCTGTAGTCATCGCGGCGACGCTGGTTTT
The DNA here is from genome assembly GCA_001567115.1 of Candidatus Hinthialibacteria bacterium OLB16. Lineage (GTDB taxonomy): Bacteria > Hinthialibacterota > Hinthialibacteria > OLB16 > OLB16 > OLB16. The sequence continues at coordinate 13,477 of LMZT01000058.1, forward strand.
TGATCAGGTAATTCCAACGGTACTGTTCCTTGTCATTCCCCATATCCTGCAGGTCAACACCCAGGACCGGGAATGTCGGAGGATTGAAATAGTTCGGCGGCCTTTTGAGGCTCTCGGGGTTGCCGTCGACAGTCTGCATGGAATAATAAATCAGCTCGAATTCATAAATGGTTCCATCTGCTCCATTTGGATACGAAGAATCGAGAAACAGGTCCGAATAGCGTGACATCATGAGCTGGGCTGTGCTGTCATCGGTGCCGCGCGGTGAGATCACATCCACCACATCATCATACATGCCGGGAATACCGCCCGCCCGGTTCACGATCTGCTTGAAAAGGATTTCATGCTGGCTGGCGCCGACAGTTGGAGGGCCGCCATTCCGGTCCATGGAGACACTTCCATGAACACCGCGGAACAGGTGGTCCGGGTTGAAATAGAGAACAAACCCCAGGCGTCCTCCGATCCGGCCGAAACCGCTGCCTTTCAGGCGCGCTCCGGCATTGTAGAAGACCTCGTGTTCGTCATAGACCACAGTACAGGGCATGCGCTCATTGCTCATGGCATTGGTGTCACTGTGAAAGAAGGTGGCGTCATCGGCCAGCATGAGGATGCGGATGCTGTGGCGCAATGGTGTTTTTGTCCGGTTGTCACGGGTGGTATAGAGCGCCCGTGAGGAGGCTCCCTCAGCGGGGAAAAACGAAGCGGCTCCCAGGCTGTCGGTCCCTTCAATATAAAACTGGACGACTGTTTTCTGGGGCTGGCCGGGAATCGACGCCGAAAAAGTTGAACCATCCGAGCTGGCCATTTGAACCTGCTGCCAATCAGCCCCATCCCTTTTCCACCAGAGTTTCAATGATGCGATCCCATCCGGATCCTCCGATTTGATTGTAACGACCACGGGGATTCCTTCCGCGGGAACCACCGGTTCATGGATCAATCCCTCATAAGTCGGCCCGGCATTCTGGATGTAAACCGTGTTGGTTGCTCCGGGAGTCCCGCCAGTCCCTGCCGGGAGCTCGAGATAGGTTGTTTTCGGAAGCAGATTGAAATAAAGGCGTGAATTGAGCTGATGGGATCCCGCCACCCATCGGGCACGGTAGCTGATTTCATATTCCCTGCCCCGTGTGATCGCTGTATTGCCTGCGAGGGTTGTTTCGGCATGGTTGTGAATATGTTCGGTAGCGCCGGTCGCCTTGAGATGAAGGACCGGGTTGGATGGATTGTCCGGATCGGGAACTACAGCCCCCGAATGGTTTCCGATGATTCGCCACGTGCCTGCACCGGAAGAAAAAGTTCCATTCTGGATGAGCTCCCGGCGAGTCCCCGAGGGATCTTCGATGACACGGATGTCATCCAGGAGAACCTCGCCATCGTTGAGCAATCCCAGGATGAACTCATTCCACTGAACAGGGAAATTGGTTCCTGGCTGATCTTTGGCGATTCCTCTATAGGAATAGGTCTTCCATGAGGCCGCATCATCCTCACGGCTGAAGGACCAGGTTTCAGGCTGGCTGTTATCCGAGTGAGGATCACGAAGTTCAAGCGAGTGTCCTCCTCCATCGGGATAAGAAGGCCACCTCCCCTCGTCGGAATAAAGAACCTCATCGGCAGGATTGCCAGAAGCATCCTCCAGGGTGACCAGTTCCCCACCTCCGGACAAGGAGCCGTCAAATGGCCCGAGAACATGAATCCCGGGGTGCTCCGCTCTCAATGAGGAGGGATCTTTAGCCAGTACAAGAAATCCGCCTGGCTGAAGGACCAGGCCATCCGAGAAGTTGAAACGAATCCCTTTTGAAAATTTCCATCCAGCCAGATTGACCGGAGCACTGCCACGGTTGAAGAGCTCGACCCATCCCTGCTGGGACTCCTGGTAGGGTGTTCCCGGTTCGGTTTCCTGAGTATAAAGGCGAAGACCGAATACGATATCGGTGCTGCCCTGGCCCCTCTGGTGAACCTCAACTGCCAGAACATTCCGGCCATTCACCAGAAACGAAGCTGGCACACTGACAGGCCCGACCAGGCCTGCATTCCCAATGGCACTGACCGCTTCGGTATTATGGGTGATTTCCTCCGGGGCTTCAGGCATGTTGTAACGCAGGAGTTCGTTCCCATTGAGGTAAAAAACCGCCCCATCATCAATGATATGGCTCAAGAGGAGTTCGACTGCACCCGGATCCTGGTTATAGTTGAATTCAGTTCGAAAATAATAAGTCCTGGCCCCCAGGACGAGCGGAGTGTTTTTCGGACCGGGAAGGCTCGCTGATTCGACATACAGCAAACCAGCCCCGGCATCCCAGCCGGAATCCACAAAGTCAGGATTCCGCCATTCCGGCCCATGGGCTGTATTCGACTGGTCATATTTCCAGGTGGCATCATAAGGAAGCAGCTCCACCTCATTGAAAACCGGTTCAGTCGCAAAGGTTGGGCGGGGATGGTACATGATCTCATTGATGACCACCGTGTCATTGAGCAGAAACTGGTTCTCTCCGCCTGGCGTGGGAGCTGAAGGGTAGAGCCAGCGGTCCTTCCAGCGACTGCACCTGGCTTTGGCTCGAGGCTCAAGTCTCATGGCATCCACAAAACGCCCCTGAGGATTTTTCAATACGAGAACCGCACCATCCGCAGGTCGGAATCCTGTCTGATTTTGGTCCACAACCAGCAGGCTGCCTTGACTGAATTCCATGGATGGGAATTGCCAGGTATTCGGCGGTTCGGCATTGTCGCTCAACTGGTAACCCTCCAGATTGATGCCTGGTCCGGCATGGTTCTCGATTTCCAGCCAGAAAGGAGTTCCAGAAGTCCCGGAGTTTTCAGAGAATCGGATGGGCATCAACGGAACACCGGGGCGGGGAGATGTTTCCAGCAGCCTCACCTCCGCACCGAAGAGCAGATCTCCCGGGGTCTCCAGGGATTGATACACCGCAACCGCAAGGACATTGGTTCCGGAGAGCAGCGAAGCTCCAGAATAGACTCTGGAGCCGGTAAAAGAGGCATTGAGGATCGAGCTGGCGGCGGTGGTGGTGTGCGTCAGGTTTCCATCGGGAAGATTGAAGCGCCCCAGCTCAACTCCATTGAGCAAAAGAACCATGGCGTCATTGTAAACGGAGTCGATTAAAAGGCCGGTGCGGGCCGGATCACCGGAAAATGAAAATTCCTTGCGAAAATAGGTGGCATGCAAACCTGTCTGGACAGTGGTCTGCCGCGGAGGGGCGCCTTCCGGCTGCCGAGGTAGAACTCATCCAGAAAAGTCGATTGATCCCCGCCTGCTGTATTGAAAGACTGAATGACAATCTGATGGGATGTCGATGTCGCGACGAATGGCAGAGAGGTCCTCTGCACCCAGCCGGTGTTCACCACATGCTTCGGTGAGATCACATTGGAATCGATGGAGATCTGGATATCGTTGCCCCCGAGCCCGGTTCGGTCGCATTCGGCCCAGTGCAGGACATAAGTTTTGCCCGCTTCAAACCCATTGACTGTCTGCCAGACACGAACCGCTCCCTGAAGAACCATCGCCTGGGTGCCCTCATAGGGTGGATTCCCAAATCCGGAGTTGTTGTCCGACAGGACAAACCCACCTCCCTGGTGGCTCCAGGGAGAACCGGCGGGTTCATACACATAACCGGTGATGTCCGGAGTTTCAAAACCGGGGTCCTTGATCGCTGGCACACCATTGGCCACACGCACCTGATCGAAAAGGGCTGTATTGTCTCCATACATCTCAATCGCGGCATCATTGCGCAGAACCAGCTCGGCGGTGGTTGAAGAGGCTGTGAATGGGTTCCCCAAGGCCAGACGAAAACGTTCAGTCCGCTTTAAATCATGTGATTGAACAACCACAGTCCCGCCAATGCTGGCAGAAGGCCTGGCACGTTCTCCTCCCGCATATCCGCGTTCATTCTCGCGAAAGAGGAGGGAGTATCGTTGTCCCGGGATCAGCCCGGTCAAGGTTTGAGAGAGCTGTCCAACCCCCTGAATAAATCCAACCCGGTTCCCTTCTGGAGGAACCTGTCCATTAAGGAATGCTCCACTTGTCTCATTGTTTCCGATCGAACCGGAGCCTGGCCAGCCTTGAACCGGACCATAACCCGGAGGAGGGTTAAGCGCTCCGTCTTCAAAGCTGGGATTTTCAATTACAAGCATCCCGTTGTTGGGATTGCTGGCGGGATACCCATTTCCCTCGACCAGGGATGGGTTGGCTGAATGGAAGAGAGCATTTCCTGCTGGCCAGGAAGCATCATTGTAAGCTGGGGTACTCCATGCTAGGGGTGGAGCGGAGACCGAATCGAAATAAGACCACTGGGCATCGACCGGCACAAGCAGGCGTGTTGTCTGGGTGGATTGCCCAATCGGGAAATTCACTGTCCCGGGAGTGCCACCCTCTTCATAGCTGGTGCACCAGGAGGCGGAATCACCGGTTCCCTTCCAGGGAAAATCCTTCGCCAGGGTAAAACCTGTCCCGTCGGGTCCATCCGGCCAGGGGCTGGTGTCGGAATAATTCAGGCGGTCCATGATGCGGCCGCTGTTGTTGTACAAAATAACCTCTTCACCCGCATTGGACAGACTGCCGCTGTATGGCCCGAGAATCCCGGTGAGGCCTGTCGCCGCCTGAAGGGCCGGAGGCTTATTCGAAACAAGCAGATACCCTCCACCCGGGACAACAGTTCCATTCGGAAAGGAGTATTCGATTCCCCCTTTCAGGCTCCAATCCGAAAGATCCATATCCACTGCCATCTGGTTGTGGAACTCGATCCATTCCACCTCATCCCCGCCGGTTGATGGGTGGTACATGACTTCATTGAAAACAACTGTGCTGTCCGAGAAGCAGGCCCAGGAGAAAAAGCAGGAAGCAAGACCGCAGATAATCAATTTTCTCATCGGGCTGAATTCCCTCCCTGTCAAAATCAGGCTGTCAATGAATTTTTCAAAGGTAAACCGTTTGACTGAAGCATAGGGTAGACCTGCAGCACTGTCACGGAGAGTCGGTCAGAGCGGGAAGACCCATCCGGAAAAGATCCCGGCGAGTGCGAATACCAGCACTACAAAAATCAGCCACCAGACCACAACACTGGATCCCCAGGAATCACCGAGGTGATCGAAGATATTCAGTTTCCTCCAATTGAGGGTCATCTGATCGGACACTTTTTCCGCTTCCGGAGGTGATGTCAGCAGGCTGACAACCACACATAAAACGACACAGAACAGCCAGTTGAAGGCAGCTTGGTTCAGGAAAGGAACCAGCCAGGCAGGGGGATTATCAGCTGTCTGCAGGAAAATCTTGACACCGATTCCCAATGCAAACCCAAGAAAAACCGCCCATGTGGCCCCAGCCGCATTGATCCTTTTCGACAAGATGCCGAGCAGAAATATGGCGGCGAAGGGAGGAGCGAAAAAGGCATACAGGGATTGAATGTAAGTGAACAGGCCTTCTCCCAGGTCATTGATGAAGCCTGCAAGGACCATCGAAATAAACAGAACCGCAGTGGTGGTGATGATCCCGACTCTGACCAGCTGGCTGTCTGCCGCATCCGGCTTGAACCAGCCCTTGTAAAAATCAAGGGTTACAATGGTGGCGGTCGAGTTGAGAACTGAATTGACAGTTGATTGGATGGCCCCGAAAAGCGCAGCCAGAAACAGGCCTCGCAATCCGCTTGGAACCAGAGCATGAAGCAGGCGTACATACCCTTTATCGGCTTCAGGTTGCACCTGGTCCCAGGGAAGCAGAAGGACCGAGGGATCCCGTGCGAACATGATCAGCCCGGGCAGGACAATAATCACAGGCAGCATCACCTTGAGGAATCCCGCCAGGACAATCCCCATCCTGGCATGCCAGATATCCTTCGCCCCGAGAACACGCTGGATCATGAACTGGTTGAGGACATTGTACCAGATGCTGATCGAGACAATGGCGAAGATCATGGCAGGCCAGGGCCAGAGGCGATGGGTTATGGGTTGATAGACCGACAGGCGATTGTAGGAATCGGTTCCCGCAAGAATTTCCGCTTTGGATTGAACCGCCTCCTTCCAGGCTCCATCCACAGCACGATTGGCTGCGAGAGTATTCTGAAGTCCCTCCCAGAGATCCCAGCTGCCTCCTGATGCGGAGTTCAATGCCAGAAGTGTCACCACCAGGCCGCCAGCCAGCATGACAATAACAATGAAGAAATCTGTCCAGGCCACTGAAGCGAGCCCTCCATAGATTGCCCAGACTCCAGCCACAAGGCCGAGAGTGAAGATTGAAACCCACATCGACCAGCCAAACAGTTCCTGCAGAGCGATTGCGCCACCATACAGAACCGCCGCCAGGAAGGCGACAATGTTGCTGATAACAGTCACCAGCGCGAAGAACTGCCGCAGAGTCCGATTGAATCTTTTTTCCAGAAATTCCGGCATGGTGAAAACTCGTGAAGCCAGCAGGAATGGGATGAAAAACCAGATAATCAAAGAAAAAGTGAAGACATTGGCCCATTCCGAAAGGGCCACACAGATGCCATAAACATAGGCAGCTCCAATCATTCCGATAAAATGCTCCGAGCTGATGTTCGAAGCGATGAAGGAGCCTCCGACCACATACCAGGGGAGCTGGTGGCCGGCCAGAAAATAAGCATCCGAGCTGGCCCGTTCATGCCGGCCTGCCCAGTATCCGATCACGGATACAGCGACGAAAAAGAGGCCGAATGCGGCATAATCAGCAAAATTGAGCGGAAAGGTTTCCATGTGAGTGTGTCCTGTCAGGCGAGATTGTCCACCAGATGGATCGAGAGAGGATCCGCTTCCAGGGTCCGGATATTTCCATTGAAGCTCAAACTGAACTTTTCATGGGTGTATCCGAGGTTCCATACCAGAGCGGAGCCAGCGGTGGGATACCAGGCACATACCACCGGTTTTTCCTCAATGATGTAGGGGATATTTTTGAGTTTGGGAAGGATGGATCTTCGCCACTCGAACAGTGTTTCGGGTTTTTCTTCAAGGGTGAGAATTCGTGGGCTGGGCTGGGCTGCTGGAATCCGCTGAACCCAGGTGGCCTGCTCACCTGGCACGATTTGGGAGTCCCCCAGGCCCCGGGCATCCGAATCCGAGATGAATGTCCAACCGGAATCCGAAGGTTTCTCGACTACTTCGAAAGGCACACCAAGAGCGAGAAACAGGCTGAAGGGATTATCATCTCCAACCATGCGGCTGTGCTCACCCCAGAAATGTTTGAATGGGCCTGCGGGGGAATGTCCGGCCACTTTTTCATGGAGGGCGGCATTGTGTTTCATGGCCGGGGCAAGGACCTCCCAATGGGTTCTGGGGAAAGGAGTATTTCCGCTCATGAACATGGTATGACGCACATCGGCGATAGTTGAAATCGCGAGCTTGGCGGCCATGTTTTCAGCCGAAAGCCCATCCGGTGGCCAAGCCGTGGTTTCGCTGAATGCTTCCTCCGGAGGGGTAAACCGGCGATGGAACAGGCAACTGAACAGCTCGATAGTCTTTCCCTTGAGAGGGTTGAAGGACTGGTCATTGAACATGCCTTCACCCACCCGAAATGGCATACCAGCATACTCCGGCAGGCGAATTCCCGCTTTCTCAGAGCCGAGATACATCACCATGATGCCCAACCGGGCTTCCGGATGCGCCGCTTCCTGCTGGGCTTTGAAACAAGCGGATAGTTCCCGGCAGGTCTGGTCGATCCATTCACGCAGGATCGGGGTGAGGGTCCGAGTCTGGACTGCATTCAACAGATCCCCCCACCGAGCCTCTGAATATCCATGGCTCTCCAGGAAGGCCTTCTGGTGAATCGGACAGAAACAGCCGCCGATATCCGCAGGAGAAGGGGCCAGACGGAAGTCATCATCCAGAAAGATGATCCCGGGATCGGTTGTTTTGATCTTTTTGATCGCTTCCACATTCTGGTGGGTCGCACCTTCATGGAGTGATACACCATAGTAGGTCCTGCCATCCGGCCGCATTCCTGGCTTCCAGGTATCCACCGCCACAGGGGGCATATAGTCCGGCGCAGAAGAGGTAAAGGATGGATGCCCAAGGGGGATTGTTATCTGCGCAGCCTGCATTCCTTTCTTCTCGATAAATTTGTTCCACTCGAGGACTTCTTCGATTGTGTGGTGCCAGGATCCCTGGAAGAAGCAGGCTGTCCAGACACATTTGACTCCAGCACCGGCAAGGATATCGGCCAGATCCGGATCCTTTTTGAGGGCATCAATCGAAATGGATGCGTGGTAGCTGCGGATGGGATTCGATCCGCCGCCAGGCTCAGCCTTTCCGAATGGATTGAGCAACAGGCAGGCCCCTCCTGCAGCTGTGGTTTTGATAAAAGTGCGCCTGGAGGGCATGAGGATTCTCCTTTCGGGAGACAGGATTGCTCAGACAATTGAAAGAGGATGCTAGGGTGACTTGGGGGGATCATCAAGGTGGCTGCAAACTCGAATTGTGAATTTCGATTCGCCGGTTGCCGGAACAACCCCGCTTGGATAATATCAACTTCTGACAACCTGGAGCACAATGGAGGTTTGGATGAGTTTCCATCTCAAGCGTGTGGGGATCATTGGAAGCGGAGTGATGGGAAGCGGAATTGCCGCCCAGCTGGCGAATGCTGGAGTGGCCTCGCTGATCCTGGATATCGCACCGGCTTCTCTGACAAAAGAGGAAGAAGCGCTCGGCCTCTCCCTCTCAGACCGAAAAGTAAAAAACCGCATCACCGAGGCGAATCTTCAGCAGCTGATGCGTGCCAAGCCGGCCCAGCTTTTTGAACCTGATTTGATCCGCTGGATCGAAGCGGGAAACATCGATGATGATTTCGAAAGGTTGAGTGAGGTCGACTGGATTATCGAAGCGGTGCCCGAAAGGCTGGATTTGAAGCGTGCCACTTTCGAGCGTCTCGAAAAAATCCTCAAACCTTCCCAGATCATCAGTTCCAACACATCAGGAATTTCACTCCGGGAAATGCTGGAAGGCCGATCCAGGGCATTTCGTGAAAGGTTCCTGGTCACTCATTTTTTCAACCCGCCGCGTTATATGCGGCTGCTGGAAGTTATCCCCTGCCCGGAAACCGACCCCGAAGTTGTCGCAACCATTGCAAAGATTGGAGCAAGGATTCTTGGAAAAGGGATTGTGTATGCACGCGACACACCCAATTTCATCGCAAATCGAATCGGGCTGGCTGAGTTCACACGTGTCCTGCATACAGTGGAAGAGAAAAACTACACAGTCGAGGAGGTCGATGCCCTCACCGGAAAGCTCATCGGGAGGCCGAAAAGCGGCTTTTTCCGTTTGATGGACATAGTCGGCCTGGATACACTGATCAACAATTCAAAGTATCTGGCCGAGAGCCTGCAGGATGATCCAGTTGCACGATACCTTCGACTGCCTTCCTATATCGAAAGGATGATGGAGCTCAACCTGCGTGGGGAAAAAACACAGGCGGGGTTCTATAAACGAGTTGGATCGGGAGCGAAGAAGGAAATTCATTCCCTGGATCTGAAATCATTTGAATACCACCCGCAGGCAAAGCCTTCCCTGCCCTCTCTGGAAACCGCCAAGGGAATCGAAGATCTTCCCGCACGCCTCAGGGCCATGGTCAAATCCACCGATCGAGGCGGTGAGTTTGTCTGGAATCTTCTCTCCAGCACCCTGGACTATGCGGCAACAGTCGCGCCTTCGATCTCGGAAGATATTCTGAATATCGACCGTGCGATGCGCTGGGGGTTCAACTGGCAGCTCGGCCCCTTCCAGATATGGGATGCCCTGGGAGTCAGGGATGTGGCGGACCGTCTCAAATCCGAGAGCAGGCCGGTGCCCGGGCTGGTTGAGGAGCTGTTATCCAAAGGTTATCACAGTTTCTACCAGGTGCATGACCACCATCCCACCTATTTCGATTTCTCTGTAAAAGAACATCGCGCTCTCGACCCGCAACCGGGCGTTATCGAGCTGGCGCATGTGAGGCTCAACCCAACCCATATCATCCGGGAAACTGAAGTGGCCTCGCTGCTCGACCTGGGGGATGGAGTCGCCTGCATCGAATTTCACTCCAAGATGAACACACTCAGCAGCACTGTGATCGATCTCATGCTTTCCTCGCTGGATCTGGTGGAGGAGCAGTTCGAAGCAGTTCTGATCGCGAATCAGGGGGAAAATTTTTCCGCGGGAGCCAACCTTGTGCAGCTGTTACTGGCCGCTGAGGAGCAGGACTGGGACCTGATAGACCGGAACATCGCCCGTTTTCAGAACACGAGCATGAAAATCAAGTACCTCTCGAAACCGGTGGTGGCCTGCCCGCATGGACTCACACTCGGTGGGGCGGTCGAATTCAGCCTTCACTGCCACCGGCTCAGGGCGGCTGCTGAAACCTACATGGGGCTGGTGGAGTGCGGGATCGGATTGATTCCCGGGGGCGCAGGGACCAAGGAAATGGCGATCCGTTTCGGTGAAATGATCCCATCGGATATCGAAGTCAACCGATTGCCATTCCTTCAGCGGGTTTTCGAAATGATCGGCACAGCCAGGGTCTCGGGCAGCGCCAGGGATGCCCAGATCATGGGGTTGCTGCGTGACCATGACAGCTGGTCCATGAATCGTGACTGCCAGATCCATGATGCGAAAAACATCGCCTTGTCCCTGGTGGGCCAGGGGTTTCGCCCGCTCCGGGAAAAGCCAGTTAAGGTCCTGGGGGTGGAGGGATATTCTTTCCTGAAAGTCGCTTTGAGAAACCTCCATGTGGCGGGCCATATTACCGATCATGATGTGGTTGTCGGCGAGAAGCTCGCCTATGTCCTGTGCGGCGGCAATGTTCCCTCAGGGACCGAAGTCACAGAGCGTTACCTGCTGGAAATTGAAAGAGAGGCATTCCTCCAGCTGTTTGGAGAACCCAGGACTCAGGATCGCATCCGCCACACCCTGAAGACAGGGAAACCTTTGAGGAATTAAGAGGGAGTTATCCATGAACGAAGCGGTCATTGTTGCCAGTGTTCGAACAGCCTGTGGCAAGGCGCTCAAAGGATCCCTGCGGGCTGTGCGTCCCGAAGATCTGGCGGCGACTGCCCTTCGAGGTGTTCTGGATCGCTGTCCGGGGCTGGATCCCCTTCTGATCGAAGATGTGCTCATGGGGTGTGCCATGCCGGAAGGTGAACAAGGCATGAATATCGGACGGATTGCAGCCTTGAAAGCGGGGCTGCCGGTGGATGTTCCAGCCATGACACTCAACCGTTTCTGCTCCTCCGGGTTGCAGTCGATTGCCCTGGCCTCGGAAAGAATTCAGGCGGGAGCCATTGATTGCGCTCTGGCGGGTGGAGTCGAATCCATGACCACCCTGCCGATGACAGGAGTCAAATTCGCGCCCGACCCGGATCTCGCAGACCATTGGCCGGATGTCTATCTGGGAATGGGGCTGACTGCGGAAAATTTGTCAAAGAAATATGCCATCAGCCGCGAAGACCAGGACCTCTTCGCTTATCAGAGCCACATGAAAGCAGTGCAGGCCCAGAAGGATGGCCGTTTTGACCGGGAAATTGTTCCGGTACGAATCCGATCGGTTGAGATCAAGGACAACCAGGCGATTGAAACCGAATCCTTGTTCAGCGTGGACGAAGGGCCACGCGCCGACACAACAACCGAAGCCCTCGCAAAGCTCAAACCCGCTTTCTCTCCCCAGGGAACAGTCACGGCCGGCAACTCCTCTCAACGCAGCGATGGGGCTGCCGCGGCGCTGGTCATGAACCGGAATCTGGCGCAGTCTCTGAAACTCGACAACACCTTTGTGTTCCGTGGATTCGCAGCCAGCGGAGTGGATCCGGCAATCATGGGCATTGGGCCTGTCAAAGCAATCCCGCTGCTGCTCAAAAAAACAGGCCACAGCCTGTCGGAGATCGATCTGATTGAATTGAATGAAGCCTTCGCTGTTCAGGCCCTGGCGGTCATCCGGGAACTTGGCCTCGACCCGGACAGGATCAATGTCAATGGAGGTGCAATTGCCCTTGGGCACCCTCTTGGATGCACCGGCGCCAAGCTGACAGCCACTCTGTTTTCTGAAATGACCCGCCGAGGCTCCAGGCTGGGGATTGTCTCGATGTGCATCGGTGGAGGCATGGGAGCCGCCGCCCTGTTTGAGCGCATCTCATAAAGCCATCGGAGCCTGTGTGGATCAACGCGGGAACAATCGACTTCTCTTCGGCATTTTTTTCGGCCTGATCGCTGGAATACTGTTCGGAACATTCTGGATGGGGCATAGAGCCAGCCTCATCGAGCATGAGATCCTGCTCGATTCGCCCGCTCTCATGGGAACCGAGCTCGATCAAGCGGTCTTCGAACAGGCATCCCGGGGGCATGACTACCGGATGGTCAAGCTGCTCGGCGACCTCTTCATCAATGCCTTGCGAATGCTGGTGGTCCCATTGGTTTTCTTTTCAATGGCAACCGGAATTGCCCATCTGGGGGATGTCCGGCATATCGGGCGGACCGGGCGGAATACGATCCTGTTTTTCTTTCTGAGCACTTCTGTCGCGGTCCTCCTCGGCCTTCTCTTTGTCAATCTGGTCGAACCAGGCCTGGGGAGTGATATATCTCAGGCTGATTCACCCCTCTCCGGGAAGATCCGGGACCGTCATCTGTCTGTTTATTGATGTGGTTTCAG
>LMZT01000059.1 GCA_001567115.1 Candidatus Hinthialibacteria bacterium OLB16
CGACAATCCTTTCATTTCGCCTACTGGCATTCAGACCTGATTCTAGCCACACAGATCGGGGGAGAAGAGCAGAAACAGCACCCGATAGCGGTCATGACCAGCCAAAGCCGGGATGGGCAGATCATCGGAAACATCCTCGAACGCCTTGGGCTGACTGTTGTTTCAGGTTCCAGCAGACGAGGCGGTATGGAGGCTTTCCTGACCCTGGCAAAGCATTTCCGGGCCGGACTGAACGGGTCAATTGCAGTCGATGGACCCCGCGGCCCCCGCCACATCGTCAAGCCGGGTGTCATCCGCCTGGCACAACTGACCGGTCATGCCATCCTGCCATGCGGAGTCGGATACAAACGACTTGTACATTTGAAAACATGGGATCGCCTGCGGCTCCCCTGCCCTTTCACTGAAGTGACCGCCACCTGCAGCGAGCCAATGTTTATCGATTCCAGGCTCGGACGTGATGAGCTCGCTGGGCCAATTCAGGCACTCCAGTCCAGGCTCATGGACCTGAGGAAAAAGCTGCCATATAATTGCGTTCTGGAAGAGGACCATGCGGAAAACCACAGTTCCTGAAAAGATTCTTCCGCTCGATTCGCGGTCTCTTATGATCGAATGGGATGACGGAATCCAGCAGATATTCACTTATGAAAAACTCCGCCGGGAATGCCCCTGCGCCACCTGCCGTGAAATGCTGGAACAGGCTGGCGGCGAGGCTCCGAAACTGCTGGATGACCACTTTCAGCTGCGTCTGATCCCCAAAGATGCTCCCTCAGCCGACCCCATCCTGGCCCGGGTGGATTGGGTCGGGAATTATGCCCTGCGCCTGGTTTGGGAGGACGGGCATGACACCGGCATTTATGATTACGATCTACTGCGCAAGCTTGGTGTGGACACCCACACGATCGAAAAAGAGCGGTAACCCGACAAAATCGTTAATGAAGGAGGCCCGGAAATGGCATTAAAATCTGCTCTCATCTTTCTGGCATTAACTGTAAGTTCGATCTCTTTTGGCGAATCTCCGATTCCAGTCAAGAGTCTTGGTTCATGGACCATTGTTGTTGCGCCGGATGCCATTGCGAGTGAGAAGTATGCGGCGGAGGAATTCCGGGATCTGCTCAAAAAGGCAACCGGAATGGAGCTCGCAGTCAGCGATTCACCCCGTCAGGCCACCGGAAATGTCTTCATTGGTGATGGGGAGTCTTTCCGTAAAAGTTCTCTCGCCTTCGGGATCGAAGACCTGGGTGAAGAGGGTCTTCATATCCGGATCACACCAGCCAGTATCGCTATTGTGGGAGGAAGGCCGCGTGGGACACTCTATGGTGTCTATGAATGCATGGAACGTTACCTGGGGGTTCGATTCCTGACCCGGGATCATACCCACTTCCCTTCTCCATCGATTGCGGAACTTCCTTGTGAGGACCATATTTATCGGCCGATTTTCGAATTCCGCTGGTCCTATTACAAGGAGAATTCGGATGCTCCGGATTTCGCCGCACGGATGCGGGTAAACACAGTCACCAGTGATGACAAACTGGGGGGGAGAACCCGTCAGGAGCTGATCGGCCATACCTTCGGAAGGTATCTCCCGGTCGAGAAGTATGGGAAGGATCATCCGGAATATTTTGCGCTTGTGGATGGAGTCCGCAAACTGGATTCCGGGGGTGGCGGGCCGGAACCTTGCGTGTCCAATCCAGCGGTCATCGATATCATTTCATCCAATGTGCTGGCGGATCTCGAAGCCGATCCGCATCGGAAAAATATCAGTGTCAGCCAGAATGACAATGATGCCTACTGCCGTTGCGCCACCTGCGAAGCCATCAATAAAGCCGAGGGAACTCCCATGGGTTCGAATCTGGCCCTGGTCAATGCAGTGGCAGATCGTGTGGCCGAAAAATTCCCCGGCATCAAGGTGGGAACTCTTTCCTACTGGTATACACGAAAGCCCCCAAAGACCATCAAGCCACGTGAGAATGTACAGATTCAGTTGTGCAGCATCGAATGCTGCACCTTTCACCCCTTGAACGATCCCAGCTGCCCGAAGAACAGGGAGTTTTGCGCCGACATGGAGGGATGGAAGTCGATTTGTAATGATATCTGGATTTGGAACTACAATACCAATTTCAGTTCATACGACCTTCCATTCCCGAACCTGCGGGCGATCGGACCGAATGTCCGGTTCTTCTCCGAGAACCATGTCAAAGGGGTTTTCATGCAGGCCAACGGGAATGGAAATGCAGGTGAAATGAGCGACCTGCGCAATTATGTCATCAGCCGCTGCCTGTGGAATCCCTCACTGGAGAGCTGGCCGCTGGCCGAGGAATTCTGCCGCCTCCATTATGGCGCTGCCGCCGGAAAAGTAATCGATTACCTGGCCCTCCTGCATGACAACCTCGAACAGAGCGGAAATCATCCTGCCTGTTTTCCGACCGCTGCCGAAGTGGGCCTGAACGCGGATATCAGCACACGCGCCTACCGATTGATTCGTGAAGCGATCGCCCTGGCGGACAATGACGAAGTCAAGAGCCGGCTTGAAAAGTTCTCGATTTATCCCATGAAGGCTGTTCTGGAAACTGCAGCAACAATGTCATGTGACCAGGGGACCTTTCGCTGCGTTCTGCCGGATGAATTGAAGGATGTTCCCCGGCAATACATCGATCTGTGCAAGCGCTTTAACCTGACCATGGCAGCCGAGACCATTCCGATCGAGGTATATCTGGATGCTGTGGAACGGGCTGTCGAGGGAATTCCGGCTCTTGCTCTCGAAAATGCTGTCTGGCGAATCAAAGTGATTCCCGAGCAGAATGGACGCATGGTGGAGCTCTTCCACAAACCCAGCGGAAAACACATGCTGGCTGCAAGTGGAGACCAGAACCATGGGATATCCTTCCGTCGTGGAGACTGCCAGGAGTTGTGGGGAGATCCTGCCATGAGGAATCCCAAGGATGCTTTTACAGGTGAAGTCAGTGGTTCCGCCATTCGAATGAAACGGGTCCTGGCCGATGGCTCAGTCATCCAGCGCACCATACGGCTCGAGGAAGGAAGACCGGAGCTGGTCTTCAACGAGACAACTGTCACCCATCAGTCCGACAGCCCCGGAAATTATCAGTTCAAGATTCGCCCGGAAATTGACACCTACACAACCAGCAATGATCCGAATGTGCTGTCGGTTCTGATCAAGGGAAAAGATTGGGAGCAAATAAATCAGAGCTGGGATAAGGCCGACGGCCCGAACAAGGACAGGTTAAGGCTGGCGCAGGGTGGCGAGTATGCCTTCTTTAACCATGAACAGCACATGGGGATGAAGTTGACCTACCACCCGGAGCAGGCAACCGCCAGACTGTGGTGGAACCCGGAATGGGAGCAGGTCAATCTCGAGCTGATGACCCGGCTGGCCCAGCTGACGAAAGGGGTATCCTGGTCCTACGATTACACTCTGGAATTCCTGCCTGAACCGCCACACTGAAAGGGGAAAATAATGACACTGGGAATCGCGGTTCTGGGTTGGGCGCATGGGCATGTGAACCTGTATGCAGATGAGATCTCGCGCATGGAGGATGCGAAAATCATCACATCTTGGGACCATGACCGGGAGCGAGGTGAACGGAATGGCGCTCAATTCGGATGTGGATCGACGACACAACTGGAAGAAGCCTGAATCACCCCGGGGTGGAGGCGGTCATTGTTGCGGCGGAAACTTCCCTGCATCCCGAGGTGTGCGCAGCTGCGGCCAATGCCGGAAAGCACATCATCCTGCAGAAACCGATGGCCCTAAGCCTGGAGGGATGCGATCAGATCATCGAGGCGGTCCGGAGGAACAAAGTCCGCTTTTCACTGGCCTGGCAGATGCGTGTGGATCCCCAGAACCTGAAGATCCGTGAGATCCTGGAGCAGGGCCTCCTCGGAAAGGTTGTCATGTTCCGGCGGAAACACTGTCTGGCGACACACATCTGGCCGGATTTCGATAAGACCTGGCATGTCAAACCGGAGCTCAATCGCGGCCTGTGGATGGATGATGCAGCACATCCATTCGACCTGGTGCTCTGGCTGTTTGGCAAACCCAGAAGTGTCTTTGCCGAAATCGACACCCTGCTGTCTCCAAAGATTCCCGATGACAATGGCATCGCTGTGTTCAGGACACAGACAGGGGCGATTGTCGAAGTGGTTTCCTCATTTACAGCCAATGCCGGTGAGAACAACACCGAGATCCATGGAGACAAGGGGACTCTGCTGCAATTCTATGGGGATGCAGTCTCTACCGGCACGCCCAGGCGCGGCCCGGGGCCTTCACTCTGCTGGCTGTTGAATGGAGAGCCACAGTGGACCGACTCGGGGATACAGACCCCTTCCAGCCATGCGGACCGCCTCAGGGCGCTTACCCGCCCGATGGTCGACTGCCTCAAGGGCACAGGCGCACCGATCGCGACCGCCGAAGAAGGGCGGGAAGTCACAGAAATGCTGCTGGCTTCTTACGAATCGGCTTTGACAGGAAGGCGCATCGATTTCCCCTTCAAGGGATAAAAACAGCAGCCGTGATTTCAGGCCGGATGGGCCTCGGTTGGCTCGATGTGGATCAGGATGTCATGGATTCGCGGCTGAGCCTTGCGGATGGCATCCTTGACCCGATGGGCAATTTCATGCCCATCCCGAACCGGCAGATCTCCATCGACCAGAACATGCAGATCCACATAGTAATGCAGGCCCATTTTGCGAACATTGCAGACATCCAGCCCGGTGACACCCCGCACAGCCAGAGCCGCATCACGAACCTGCTGTTCCATCCCATTGCCTGGAGCGGCATCCATCACCTCAGCTAATGCTGGCCGAAACAGGCGTATCGCATTCAGAATGATGATTCCAGAGGCCAGAAGAGCAGCCCAGTCATCAGCCGCCTCATATCCCGGGCCACAAATCAGCGCAATGGCAATCCCGACTCCGGTTGCCGCAGAGGTGATCGCATCGCTGCGATGATGCCAGGCATCTGTGATGACCGCAGTGCTCTGAGTTTTATCACCCACGTTAATCACATAACGGTAAAGGGATTCTTTCACGATAACCACACCGATCAGGATATACAGCGTAAAGGGTGCCGGTGCGTGATGGGGGGTCTGAATCTCCCGGATGCTCTGAATAATGATTGCCAGCGCAGCGGTCAGCAGGGCAAATGCCACCAGCATGGCAGCCAGCGGCTCGGCTTTTCCATGGCCATAAGGATGATCCTCATCGGGGGGAATCGAGGCGATTTTCAAGCCACCATACACGATTAATGAAGACGCAATGTCTGAGGTGGATTCAATGGCATCCGCAATCAGGGCATAGGAATGCCCAATAACACCCGCGATCCCTTTGGCCGCCGCCAGGCAGGCATTCAAAAGAATCCCCAGCAGGGTAGTTTGAAGACAGACCTGCGTGCTATCTGGCATGAACCATTCCCATGCGGATGACTGGATGCTGGCAAAAATGAGTCAACTCAACCCGCGGGACAGTTCAGTTGCGGGTGGCGCCTGATGCCAGAAGAATTTCAATTTCAGCCTTTCGAAGGTCTTCGTAGGATTTGATAGAGTTTCTTTTGTGCTCGATCAGGCGGTTTTGAGTCTGGAGCAGCAGGCTGAGATCGGTGTTGCCACTTTCAAAGGCTGCCCTGGCAGCCTGGAGAGACAGATTGATGGATGGTTCAATTTCTGTTTCATATATCCGTACAGCATCCCGTCGTGCCTCGAGACGGGTCTGAGCCTGAGCCATTTCAGATTGAACCTCTTTAGAAAGGGCTTGTCTTTCTGCATAGGCAGTCCCGCTGACTGCCTGTTTTTCCTGAACAGCAGCCCGGCCGGTATTGAAAACAGGGATCTCAAGCCCAATGGAAAAGAAGTTCTCTGTCTCATCGGCTTCTTCTCGAGAGTAACCGATAACCGGGTTAGGCAGCCTGGCACGGTCAGCGGCGGCTACCTGAGCCTGAGTCGCACGCAGCCGGTAATCCGCAGCCTGCAGATCAGACCTTCTCACCTGGCTGCCATCCCAGCCGGCTGGCAACAGGCTGGCGTGCAGGTCACCCTGAACAGGAGCGAGGCCACTGAGAGGAATTCCAAGAAGAGCCGCCAGCGACTCCTGAGCCAGCTGGTATTCCTTCTGGGCAATCACCTCGAAAGCACGAGAATTAGCATATTCCGCCTGCGCCAGGTTATAGGGAAGTGTGGAGACCAGTCCTGCTTTGAGGGTGTCCGAAACCAGCTTGAGGGACTGCCCGGCGATGGCCACACCTTCCTGTTCAATGGCCAGAAGATTGCCAGCTGCCAGGACATGAATGAAAGCCGACTGCACTTCGGCAAGGACCATCTGTATTTCCCGGGCAAGAGTGGCCTGCTGGGCATTGTATTCCCAGCCCGCTGCCTGGCGTTCAAACCCCAAAGCCCCATTCAGAGGAAGCTCCTGGCTGACTGAAAGCAATGGGCCGGAATCTCCTCCACTCACCTTCTTGCGTCCGACTTCAATCGATGGATTGGGCAATAAACCGGCAGCCATGACACGCATCTGGCTTTCGTTCACCTTGTTCCTTTGAACCGACAGCTTCGGGCTTTGGCGAATGGCCATATTCAGAAGGGAATCCAGACTCGATACGGAACCAGCAGTACCCTGGCTGGTTTCAATCGGGGCTTCCTCTTCCAGAGGGAGATCATTGGCCGCCAATTGGTTCTGCGAAGGGGCAGCAGGAGCAAGACCCTCCTGCGACCAGCAGCAGATGGGACTGAGCAGCAACAGCAGGGCCAGAAGCTGATATACATAAATCCGAATTCGTGGTGTTTTCATTACCGGGGATTGTTTTCCTCTCCGAAATATGGGGAGCATCATAATTCACTTCAACGATGCATCAAGAGACAAGGTCTTTCTATTTTATGGTTTATTGTTGCAGTAAAAGGACTATACTTGCACTACTTTATCATTTTGGAGGGAACTGGATGAACATATTCAGGCCAGTATTTCTGTCCTTCATGCTTCTTGGTGGAGGCTTCGCCATCACACCACCGGATTCCGGATATGACCGTCCAATCCTCGATTCATCGACCTGGGAGAGGATCCCTGGAGACCTTGTGTGGAATTTCGGGAACATGTATCAGCCCTGTGTCCGCCAGGTTGAGGACAAGGAGTATCCCTGGCGAATGTGGTTTTTCGGTTGGGCGCATGAGGACTGTAATCCGGGAGTTCCCGGCTGTGATTCGATCTATCTGGCGCGATCAAGAGATTTGAAAGCCTGGGAAATCTACTCAGGAGAAAACAGATGGGATGCGGAGATGCAACCTGAAAAGTGGGCGCCAGTCCTGGCTGCTGACGACAAGGAGTATGGCTCCTGGCATGTGGGTGATCCCTCGGTTGTCATCCGGAATGGACAGTATTTCATGGCTTACAGTTCCACCAGCAAGCCGGGTTTCCGGGCAATGAAGAATCACAATGATGGCATGATTCTGTGTGTCATGGGCGCCACCTCAGAAGATGGGATTCACTGGACTCGAACACAGCAACCCCTGCTGATCGAGGCGGACAACATGCTGCATGCCGCCACTGAGGAAGGGTACACAGGAGACTTTCATCGCCCCAGCCTGATGTGGGATGAGGGGAAGTGGCGGCTATGGTTCGATTACTGGCATCCCACCAGGGGAGTCTGCATGGGTTATGCAGAAAACCTGGGGGAATTTACAGACCTGGAGGGGTTCAGAATTCTGAATGCCGGGCAGGATGCCCTCATCTACAACTGGCCGAACCCAGAGGTCATCCGGGCTAACGGGAAGTATTATTCCTATGCGGATCCGAATGGCTATCCCCCTCGAGTGGGGGATAAGAATGCCGGATGGACCAGCCGTGCTTTGTGCGAGGCAGAATCGGAGGATGGGATTCACTGGAAGATCAATGGCTTCATCACTCCTGATACCGACTCAGCCGCCTGCCATGTCCCTCAGGCAACTCTCATCGAACAGGATGGAAAACCCTTCATTTATCTTTTTTATGCCACTCAGAGAGGTGGGGATCCGGTTTTCGATTACCGTTACAGCCGAATCCGGATGATTCGCAGGCCAGTTATCTCCCGGTAAGAAATGTTACTCTGCATACTGTGTCGGATCCGGGACACCCGCTTCATCGAACCCCTTTTTTCGAAGAAGGCAGGCATCACATCTGCCACAATGCAGCTCGGGAGCGGGGGGATCATAACAGGAGTGAGTCCAGGAAAAATCGACCCCAAGCCGGAGCCCAGCTCGGATGATGTCTGCCTTGCTCATGAACTGGAGCGGAGCGCGAATCACAATGGACTCCGACTGCTCGACACCCGTTCGGGTCCCGAGGCGCGCCACCTCCTCGAAAGCCTTAATAAATTCCGGGCGGCAATCCGGATATCCGGAATAGTCCAGGGCATTCACCCCGATCCAGATTTCCGTGGCCCGCAAGACCTCAGCCCAGGCCAGTGCCAGAGACAGAAAAACAGTATTGCGCGCAGGAACATAGGTGATTGGAATCTCAGCCGACAGGTCCTGCGCCGAACGGTCTTTTGGAACCTCCAGGTTGTCGGTCAGGGCTGAACCACCCCAGGAACCCAGAGGAAGGTCGAGTGTCAGATGCTGCACAGCACCGAGAGCAGAGGCAATGTGCGAAGCCGCCGCCAGCTCGGCAGCATGTCTCTGCCCATAGCGGAATGAAAGAGCATAGCAGGCCCTTCCCTCTGCCTGCGCTATGGCCAGAACAGTCGCTGAATCCAATCCGCCCGATAACAGGATTACCGCTTTTTTCATGGTGCTGTCAGACCCCACGTGCGGATGGTTCCCAGATGAATTTGTGAAGCTGCAGTTGAAATCGGACCGGGAGATTTTCATCGAGGATCCATTTGGCCAGATCGGCCGGTTCGATCTCACCAGCCACCGGAGAAAACAGGACTGCACGGACTCTTTTGTTCAATGATTCAGTTCGGGTCACATCCGTAGCCCACTCGAAATCTTTCCGGCTGGCGATGACAAATTTTACCTCATCATTCGCATTCAGGGCATCGATGTTTGTCCAGAGGTTCCGTTCCATTTCGCCGGAGTCCGGGCACTTGAGATCCATGATCCGTATGGCTCCCTCTGGGAGAACATCGATGGAGTGAGAGCCTGCTGTTTCGATAAGGACCGTTTTGCCCTGATCCAGCAGGCGGCTGCAGAGGAGAGGGCAATTGGGCTGAGCCAGCGGTTCACCCCCGGTGATTTCCACCAGGGGTATATCGAATGAGTGTGCCTTTTCGACCAGGTCATCGATTTTCCAGCGTTCACCGCCAGAGAATGCATAGGCCGTGTCGCACCAGCGGCAGCGCAATGGACATCCTGTCAAACGGATAAAAACACACGGGAGGCCAGCCCAGGTGCTCTCACCCTGGATTGAGGGATAGACCTCAGTAACAAGCACTGTTCGATCAAAACTCATCAGTGGGTATGCTTTCCACTCTTTTGAACGGTTCCAGGAAAAGTTGAATCATGGGCTGGTCCAGGTCTGTATCATTCAGATTCACAAAATGTTGACGCACTGTCATAGATGAAGGATAACCAGCCTTGGTAAAAAAATCAGCAGGGCAGCAGATGGCATAATGTCGGCAAACCAACACTGGATAACAACCAACTGCGATCATTGAAGATCGTAACCTACGGCTTTCTGAACCGTTATTCTCTTGACAAAATAAAGACGAAGGAATAGTGCTTTCAAAGCGTTTTGTTGTTTTCAATATCCCTTGTCCGTTTCGGACAATTGTCAAAAATGAAAAAGGAGATTCACATTATGCTGCAGGTGGGAAAACCCGCACCCTCTTTTAAGGCTCAGGCCCTGGCAGGAACCGAATTCAAGGAAATCGGTCTGGATGATTACAAAGGGAAATGGGTGTGCCTGTATTTCTATCCACTCGATTTCACCTTTGTCTGCCCGACTGAGATTGTGGAGTTCAACAATGCGGTTGACCGTTTCAAAGCCCTGAATTGCGAAGTCATCGGTGGGAGCACAGACAGCGTATTCAGCCACCTCGGCTGGACACAGGCTGATGAGCGGATATCGAACCTGAGTTATCCTCTCATCAGCGACATCACCCAGGCCATCGGCCGTGAATATGGAATCCTGATCGAGGAAAAAGGGATCACCCTGCGGGGAGCTTTCCTGATCGATCCGAATGGGATTCTGCGTTACCAGCTGGTTCATGATCTCTCGGTTGGAAGAAATGTCGATGAAATCCTGCGTGTTCTGACCGCCCTGCAGACGGGTGAGCTCTGTCCGGCAACCTGGAAAAAGAAAGGTGACAAGACCCTCGGCAAGGGCTGATATTGTTGTTGATTCGATATCGAATTCAAGTGAACGGGGGGTGCCTGAAGGCACTCCCCGTTTCATTCAGAGGAAAGAGCCTTGATAGAAATCATCGCAGGAACAAATCGTCCGGCTTCCAATACGCTCAAGGTGGCTCATCTGATTGAATCTCTCTATCGGAAATCCAATACTACTGCCAGGATTTTGAGTCTGGCAGATCTGCCTGCGGAAATTTTCAGCCCCTCTTCCTATGCCGTGAAACCTCCTGCTTTCGAGCCGTTTATAGAAAGGGTCCTCGAATCGGATGGACTCCATGTGGTTGTCCCAGAATATAATGGCTCATTTCCGGGAGTGATGAAGTATTTTATCGACATGCTCAAGTTCCCGGAAAGCTTCCAGCATCGCTGTGTCGCATTCACCGGGCTGGCAGCGGGGATCTGGGGGGCTTTTCGATCGGTCGAACAGCTGCAGATGATCTTCGGATACCGCAACGCCTACATCATGCCTGAACGGGTATGGATTCCACGGATCAATGACCAGTGGAATGAAGATGAAAGCGATTTCATCGATCCTTCGATCAGCCGTATGCTCCAGAAACAGGTGGACCTGTTCGCCAGGTTTGTCGAACGCCAAAAAAATAACTGAGCATCTGGCCAGATGCCTTCAGTCAACCAATGGAACTGTGCGCTTTAACCGGGCGCTCAGGACCGCAGAATCGACAATCTGCTGGCCAATGCGTGAGATTTCCGGTGAGAGAGGCCCGCGGATCGGCTCACCTGAATTCAGGCAGTGAATAAAGTATTGAATCGGATTCTGGCGGGGCGGTTCGAGAGAGTCGACTGGCACAGTTTTCCCCGCAAGGCAATCCCGGGTCTGGACATAGATTGTATTTTCATAGTCATAACTGCTGATGGTTCCTTCAGTCCCTTTCAGGATAAAACCGCATTTGGGCTGGGGCTGATGGGTCCAGGGATCGGTGAAGGTCCCCCAGCGTGTTTCGAACTTTGAAAGCCCTGTGTCATATCGTGCGACTGTCACACTGTGCTCATCCACCTCCAGCCCGGGGGGCTGATCCACGACAGTGGTCACCTCAATTGGTTTCTTCCGATTCAGAAACCAGGTGCCGAGAGTGACGCCATACCCGAGATAGTCGAGCAGTGACCCGCCGCCACAGGCTGCCTGATAAAACCAGCTTTCAGATTTCTTCGCAGCTGCCTCAGCGCTTGTTTCCGCTTTGTCGGCGACATGCCAGAGCGGCCCGCGATTTCCATCATAGTAGTGGACCTCGATCAGCTCACCGATTTCACCCCGATCCACAATCCGCTTTGCGGTGTTATGGGGAGGATACCAGGCCAGCGGCCAGTTGATCGCCAGAAGTTTGCCGGTCCGCCTGGCCGCCTCGATCATGGAGTCGGCTTCGGCAAGGCTGGCGGCGAAAGGCTTTTCGACAAACAAGTGGACATTGAACTCGGCCACCTTGCAGGTCCATTCACCATGCCGGGCTGTCGCCGGGCAGAGGATGGCGGCATCCGGGCGTGTTTTCGCCAGACACTCCCGGTAATCCGTAAAAATCTTATCGGCAGGAATCGAAAGCCGGCTGGCAACCGGCATCATCGCCTCACGGTCCTCATGGCAGATGCCCGCGATTTCACCCTCGGGATGCTCCTGGACCATCCGGAGCAGGTCTCCCATGTGCATGTGATCGAAATTGATCCCGGCAAAGCGCCATGTGCTCATGACGATTCTTTCCCCTGCATATTTGCCCAGTCCTGCCTGGCGGCAGCGATCCACTCCGAATCTTCGATCTGGTCGATCGGAGCAAATGGGGCATGATGGCTGTCCCGAAACGGGATGTTGTGGACCACATTATAACAGCAGATCAAAGACCAGCGGGGATTGGGGCTGCGGTTCTGATCGGATCGATGCAGCAGGTTGGCATGAAAGAACAGGCCGGTGCCCGGTTCCATTTCACAATAGACATGGGGCAAACGCCGAAGCGCTTCTTCAACCCTTTCGAGATCCGCGCCGGTCTGGTCCCCTGTCATCCCATGGTTGACTCGTCCCATGAGATGCGATCCCTGAATCACCTGCAGGCAGCCATTCTCTCTGGAAGCACGGTCCACTGCGATCATGCAGCTGGCCATATCCGGAAACAGGCAGGCATCGTTATACCAGTAACCATAATCCTGGTGCCATTCCCAGGCTCCACCCACAAAAGGCTCCTTGAGCATCATCTTATGGTGCAGGTGGTAAACTTCAGCACCGAGCAATTTTTCCATCGTGTCCACGATCCGGCGGCTGCGCACACAAGCGCTGTAGACATCCTTGCCGAGAGAATTGCGAAGGGTCAGGCGGCTGATGCCACCCTGGGCATCTTTACGGTCCCAGGACTCGGAGGCCATGGCCTGATCTGCACGAGCGATTTTGAGCAGAAGCTCGACTTCTTCGGGTGAAAACAAGCCTGGAACCATCAGGAACCCTTCCTTCTGGAAGCCTGCGATTTGCGTATCCGAGACTTTGAACGACATTGTATCTCCCTCCTCTGTGAGCCGGATTCAGCCAGGAGATGCCTCCCGCGAACGGGAAACTGTTATTTTACTGGCACCAGTTTGACACTCCGCAGATTCATGACTGCACCGCCGGGCATGGATTTCACACGAACCTCGAACTGAACCGGCTGAGTGGAGTCAACCTGGATCAAGCCGATTTCCCGGGTTTCAAATTTCTCCCAGGAACCGGTTTTTTCAACTGTTGTGGCCACTTTGTTCTGGCCGACACCAAAGGCCACCTGGCTGCCAGCAGAATCATCCGGGCAGGCGTATTCGGCCTGAACCCGATAATTGCCTGGCTGGGCCACCCTCATCTCCCAGGAAACCCAATCCTCCGCATTGGTCCACTTGCCGATGCAATTTTTGCGTTTATCTGATTCGTACTCGGCCGATTTTCCATGCAGGCTGGCGAATGCCGCGGCTAAATCGATCGAGCCATCAGCAAGCGGGCGAATCGTATTGTCCACATCCGGTTCTCCCTCGATTTCGAGAACGATGACCTTGTCGATTGTATCCGGTGTGATTCCAGAAACCTGGAGAATGACATCCTCGCCCTGCCGATTAAAATGCAGGGGGGATTTCGATTTGTCCGATAACAGATACGCCGCTTTGATCTCGTTGCGCAGTCCGGGAACCACGATCTCATTGTGAGGGCACTCGAAGACATGCAGATAAAGTTTTCCAGGCTTGCGAGTGCAACGCCCCCATTCCAGCTGGCGGAATGGGCTGGCCTGTGTTCCATAGATACTCTCGCCATTGGCATCCATCCATTCTCCCATCCCCGCCAGCCGTTCGATGCTGGGTTGGGGAATCAGGCCTTCGGCAGTCGGCCCGACATTGAGCAGGAAGTTTCCTCCCTTGCTGGCGATATCGACCAGCTTGCGAATCAGATCTTCCCTGGATTTCCAGTTGTGATCATTCACCTTGTAGCCCCAGGTATCATTCATGGTCATGCAGACTTCCCAGTCGCGTCCTTCGATGCCGGTGGCGGGGATGTATTGTTCGGGTGTGTCATAATCCTGCGGGATCTGGATACGGTTGTTGATGATGGTGTTCGGTTGAATCGACCGGATCTTCTCGACAACTTCTTCGGATTTGAGTTCCTCCGGGGTGTGCTCCCAACCTCCATCGAACCAGACAATTCCGATATCTCCATAATTGGTGAGCAGTTCTTTGAGCTGGCCATTCATGTAGTCCAGGTAACGGTTCAAATCTGCACCCTCTTTGGGGCGTGTATCCCAGGGCCGGGAGTTCCCTTCCCCGCGTGGAAGATAATCGGGGTGATGCCAGTCGAGGATGGAATGGTACCAGCAGATTTTCAGTCCGGCTTTATGCGCCTCTTCCGCCAGAGGCTTCAGAAGATCCTTTCCATACGGGGTGCTCATGACATCATAGTCAGTAAGTTTGCTGTCGAAGAGGCAGAATCCATCATGGTGTTTGCTGGTGATGACGATGTATTTCATTCCAGCCGCTTTGGCGATGCGCACCCATTCAGCAGGATCGTATTGAACCGGGTTGAACTGTTTGATCAGAGGCTCGTATTCCGGTACAGGGATTTTCGCAGTGAACATGATCCACTCGCCAGCGTGATCCACTGGATTTCCCTTCCAGACGCCCGCTGGAATGGCATACAGCCCCCAGTGGATAAACATTCCGAAGCGTGCCTCACGCCACCAGGCCATCCGCTCATCACGCTGGGCAGGAGTTTCTTCCGCCCGGGCCACAGTGAGCGGGAGGAACAGCATCGAGCAACAGATAACCACCAGGAACAGATTCAAAATTTTCTGGAAACCCATAGGACCATCCTCCTCTCAGAAGTCAACACATCATATTACGATCCATGATTTTTCCATACCGCCAACAGTACAAAAATCGAGGATCTGCCTCCCGGAAAAGACTGGACAGGATATTGGGAAATTGCAGCCAATCAGATGGAATGGGGAAAAAGATGAAGGGAAACAAAAACAAGGGCGGGGTTTTTAGTCCCGCCCTCAAGTCAGAAGAATGAGTTCGCTCTTATGAGGAACTATTTGAATCAGAAATGGAAAGTCGCAGTCACCGTGTTGGTGATATCGTCATCACCGATGAATCGATACTGAACGCCATAGTCCAGGCGCAGGTTCTTGTGGATGTCAAAACCAAGACCGGTCGACACGGCATGATAATCGGCGCTTTCACTCAGTGAAGCCATGGGGCCGGCATCATTGAAATCATATTCGTTGTCGCGATAGTGATAGCCGGCACGTGCCACCAGCCAGTTGCAGCAGCGCTGCTCGACACCAGCATGGAAACCCCAGGACTCGCCGCCTTCATCCACATTCTGGTTGACACGGACCTGCTGATTGACAATGTTGGCATCCAGCTCGTAATCGGTGTAATCCACTGAGGTGGTGAACAGGGTTCTTTCAAAGACCTGCCAGGAATAACCCAGCTCAAGCCCCCAGCTGTCTCTGTCGGCGCTTTGGGGTCCGAGGATGGCCATGCGGGAATCCGGGTCGCCTGAAGCAAAGAAACCCGACAAACCGACCGCCATACAGGAGTTCGGGCGCATCTGGAGGCCGAAGGTGTGGCGGTAACCATCATCCATTTCGTAATCGCCACAGCACGCTGTATCCATCTCATCATCGAAATAACTGAACGAGTAACCGATGCTCAGGCAGTCATTGAGGCGGGCGCCATAACCGGCCTGGAATACTTTCCGCTCGGAATCGGTGTTATGGGAATCATCAACCTCAGAATCCCATCCATACCAGCCAAGGCCTAGAGTCCCGCCAGCGCGGATCGGGAGGGCCAGACGGACTGTCCCGACATCGAATTCCTCCTCAACCGAACTGAAGTTGCCAAACCCGGGTGCCTGAAGAAACTCATCACCGCTGATTTCATCCCGTGAGTAAGTTGCCGATAAACCACACGAATCGATCCACCCCAAACCAGCCGGGTTTCCAAAAACACTGGAAAGATCATTCGAGGTGGCAATGTTGCTTCCACCCAATGCCAGCGAGCGCGCATCCAGAGGGAAATCGAAGTACCTCTTCTGATTGTGCTGGATGAAGAAATCTTCAACTTCATCCGCCATGACCGATGTGCCTCCCAGACATAACACCCCCAGGAAAAGCAACCCTTTTCCTAACCATTGTGTACTCATGCTCTTCATCAACATCATCGTTTCCTTTCAAGCGGTCTGCGATGTTCAAACAATTATTTACTGACGGCTTCGAGCAGCTGGGCAAGAGCCGCTGCATCGCAGCCGGTACAACGCACATAATTTCCAATGGCTTTCGGATCGGAGAGCAGCAGGCCTTTCTGTTCCGCCAATGACCCCTCCTGAGGGATCACAACCGCATTCACAGAAAGGGTCTGGCCACTTGAATCCTGCAGGGAAATCTCCGATCTGAAGCGGAGGTAAATCGAACGATCCGAACTCTTCGCCTCTCGCCAGTCAGACATTGTCACCTTCTCGCCGGAAGCCAGACTGGTACGGACCAGGGCTGCCAGCCGGTCTGGAACGAGCTGAGCCTGTTCGCCGGCAAGAACCTTGGCCTTCCCATCCAGGCGCAGTGTCACCGACTGCGAAAGAGTACCTGTGCCGCCTTCGGCGCTTCGGCTTCCGCTTCGACAGACTGAACCTCAGGGTCTGGGGAACTGAACGACTCCACTGGTTCTTCACCTTTGGCCGGATTGGCTGCAACCGGGCTGGCTGAAGACAGCACCAGGCGGTTGTCCCGTTCAAGTTTCTTGAGAATGGCTGCGACCTGGATATCAATTCCGGAGGTAATTGTATTAGGCGGTATGGTTCCTCCTCCCGAGCAGGGTTCCAGGTCTTCAAAGACATCCGCCTCGGTTACCAGCGGATCATTGACCAACGGCTGGGCATCGCCGACATGGAAAATGTGTCCATGTCCATCGAGGATGTGCCACCCATTGCCGCTGGGAGTGATTTCGATGTCACGGGCCATGTCACAGCCGAAGTAGGGGTTCTGTGCAGCCAGCGACATGGCGACTGACTCCATGGAGCCGAAACCATGCACCTGGCCATATCCATCCAGGATGATGTAACCCTCGCCATCCGGTGCAAGCTCCATGGCGCGTGCGATATCAAAGCCGAAGAAGGCATCACCATGCATGTGGGCACCACCAAAGGGAAGCACCTGGCCGAGGCAATTGAGGATATAATATCCCAGGACACCCGAAAGATTTTCATAAGGGTATGATTTATCAGGCATCACCCTTCCGAGGACCAGCTCGAGATCCCGTGCGGCATCGATCGGGTGCATGAAGCTTCCGAAATAAGGAGATCCAAAATGGTATGCATCACCATAAGCATCGATTGTTCCGTAGCCACTGAGGACATAGGCGCCCTGTGCGGATGGAGTCAATTCGACATCCCGGGCTATCTTGCACCCGTAATCCCGGCCTGTCAGGCCTTCTGAGACATAACCGTAGGGATACAGGCGGCCGCTCTCATCGAGAACCAGCGATCCCTGGCAATCGCCGGTTGTAGCCAGGGCGATCCCGCAGGGAGGATAGAGGCCGGCATCGATCACGGGTGATGTATTTCCAACATCGAAGACCTGGCCGTAATGATCAAGCACTCGGTACTCGCCTCTTCTTTCACACTCATCCGGAACACCATTCTGGTTGGCATCCTGGCTGAATCCGCTGGCGATATCACATTCATCGGGGATGCTGTTCTGATTGCAGTCGGTTGCCTGGTCGCAGGCCTGGGTGATGACAGTCAGCAGGGCTTCGGCGAAGTCTTCCAGGGTGCCGGTGAAGATATAGGAGGCTCCACGAGTCCCCGAAGCCAGCGCCTGAGCCAGATCGATCACACACTGATTCGCTCCAGTTCCGACAATCGTAGAAACGAAGCAGTTATTGTTGTTCGCGATCGTGATGGCGTTGGTGATTGAGTCACGGTCTGTTCCCGGGTCCTCACAGGAATTTCCGCGGCAGGGGCCTTCATCGCTGATCGGCACGATCAGGCGGACATTGCCAGGTGTCCAAGGGAACCTCTCTGCAACAACTGCTGTAGCGGGACCCCAATCCTCATCGCTGATAATGTCGGTTCCACAAGTGGTATTTCCCGGAATCGAGGAACCCAGCTGGTTGGTGACGTAATCTTCGAGGCAGGCAAAGTAGGTGTCAGTAATTCCCCAGAAGAAGGGATTGACTGTGATTCCAACGGCAGCCAGTTCTGCCGATACAGCACCGATGCTGGCACACAAGGCATCCGATTCATCGCCCATCGAGCCGGAAGTATCCATGACGAAAACGATATCGACTGGCGGGCATCCACGGCATTCATCGGGAATCCCATCATTGTTGCAATCGAAGCTGGCACCATTCTGGATATCGCATTCATCGGGAATCCCATTGTCGTTGCAGTCCATGGAGGTTCCACGCTGAATGTCATACGCATCCGGTATCTGGTTATGATTGCAGTCATCTTCGTTGGGGATCCATTCAGCCTGGGCAACATCGGAGTACACGGTTTGCCCGAGGTAACCGAGGTAGGAGGCGCGAATCTGGTCGATGCCCATACCTCCATCACCGATATAGGAATAAGAGGCGGTGCCAGTGGCATTTGTCACCGCGGTGGCCGAAGCAGGGGCATTCGGGCCGGCAAAAATGTCGAAAAGTGACCACAATCCCGGGTACGCCTTTAGCGCCGAGATCCGGGCCTATGGTCGCTTCAACAGTGTGCATTTGGCCAATCAGATATGTGGCAGTCATCGGGCTGATGGAGATCGGGCTAACATACCCCCCCCCTTTGTACCATCTCCTCCCGGAGATACCTCAACGCCAGCGGATTGCGCCCAGACAGCCACCGGGTTTGCGAGAACCAGGCAGACAACAAAGAAAGAGACCACGAATTGAATAGCCTCGCGAGTCGTGGGTCGACTCATCGTTCCATCCTCCTCAGAGCTCAGATTGAATGAATCTCCCTTATCGGGAAATCCTTACAGATTGATCTTGAAGGAGATGCAGAAGCGACCTATCCGCAGGATGACACAACAGTGATGGGAAAGAACAGCATATACGGCATTTTACTTCAAAAAAAACACTCACCCACATCTAAAATAAAAAACGGCCTTCAAGCAAATGCGAACTTACAATCATGGAAATTGGATGTCAACAGAAAAATGAAAAAAAAGTAGAAACAGCTGAGGT
Organism: Candidatus Hinthialibacteria bacterium OLB16; assembly: GCA_001567115.1. Lineage (GTDB taxonomy): Bacteria > Hinthialibacterota > Hinthialibacteria > OLB16 > OLB16 > OLB16. The sequence continues at coordinate 19,014 of LMZT01000059.1, forward strand.
TTCATTCGTCATTCAACCAACCCGGGCCTCTGTTGGAGGAAAGCAGGAAAGGGATAAATATTTTTTTCGGGCATATCTTTACTTTGATCCTTATATTGATATTATCGCGATAGGCTACAACCCCCTACTGGTTGATAACCCAAGGAATTACAGTAAAAACTCCATTTTTCTCATGAAAGAGACAGGAGTTTGTTTGGTTCCGTGAGTGCCTCGCTATGGATTCGACCTTCAGGAAAGAACCGACCGCGAAAGGCTTCCCTGCCCATCTCTTAGTCCTTTCCCTGGCATTTTCAGCAGCAATTGTGGCTTTTGGACTGTGGTTTTATCAAGCCCAGAAGGCAGCCATTTTGCACCGGACGGAAAACGAGCTGGGTGCAGTCGCGAACTTGAAGGCGGATGAAATCACTGCCTGGTTTCGTGAACGATTGGCGGATGCAAAGGTCCTGTCTGACAATCGCTACCTGACTGCAAGAGCCATCCGATATTTAAGGAACCCTCAAACAGAGGATGGGAAAAGCATCCTCGCTCGGATGGACGGATTGATAGAGCACTACAAGTACCATGAGGTTCTCCTGGTATCGGAGACAGGTGAAATCTGTCTTCGGTCCGAGCATGGCCCCAGGCAGCTCAACCCCCAGACACGGGATGCCATAAAAAAGGCGCTTCTCGACCGGGAGCCGGTATTGGTGGATCTGTTTGTGGATGATGCCTCTCATGACATTTTCATGGATGTGGTCATCCCTGTTATCAGCGAGGAAGCCGATGGGGCAGCCAGCCGGGGAGCGGTCATCCTTCGGATCGATCCGGAAGATTACCTTTATCCTCTGATCGCAAAGTGGCCCACTCCCAGCGAAACCGCCGAAATTCTGCTGATCCGAAGAGAAGGCGAAGAGGTCCTTTTTTTGAGTGAGCTGCGGCACCGGCCGGAAGCCGCCATGAAGCTCCGAATCCCTTTGTCGAGGACGGAGCTCCCCTCAGTCCAAGCAGCCTTGGGTGGACGGGGGATTCTGGAAGGAACCGATTATCGTGGCGTCCGAGTCCTTATTTCGGTCAGCCGGGTCCCGAACACATCCTGGCTGATTTTGGCAAAGATGGATTACAGGGAAATTCTTTTGCCATTCCAGATTCAGGGATGGCTGATCATTTGTCTGGTAATCCTCTCGATTCTGATTGCCACAGGAGTTTTTTACATTTCCTGGCAGCGAAACAGCACCGAATACTTCCGTTCACAATATCATGCCCAACTGGAACGCCAAAACCTCCAGAAACGCTATGATTACCTGATGAAGTCTGCCAACGATATCATCCTGCTGGTGGACAAAGCGGGTCGATTTGTGGAGGTCAACGAGCGCGCACTCGATGCCTACGGATACACGAAGGAGGAATTCTTTCAGCAGTTGTCAACAGCAGATATCATCGCCCCGCAAGACCGTGAATCATTCCAGCAGAAAATGGATGAATCAAAGAAGGCAGGGGCCTATGTCCGGGAAGGGCGCCATGCCAGAAAAGATGGCTCCGAGTTTCCGGTCGAGGCCAGCGCCCGTTGGATCGAGGTCGATGGCCAGGAGTACCTGCTGTCGATCGTCAGGGATGTCACCGAGAGGAACAACCTTTACAAAGATAAACTCTTTTTCAGCCAGACAATGGATGCAAGCCTCAATGAGCTTTACCTCTTCGATCCGGTTTCATTCCATTTCCGGTATGCCAATCAGGGGGCGCTCGGGAATCTGGGATATACTCTGGATGAAATGAAGAGACTCACTCCTCTCGATCTCAAAGCGGAGTTCACATCCGCCACGTTCCAGAAAATCCTCTCGTCATTGATCAGCAGGCAGAAGGATTTGCAGATCTTCGAAACAACCCACCGCAGAAAAGATGGAACCCAATACCCGGTCGAGGTCCGCCTGCAGCTGATTGACCAGGGCAGCGACCGGGTGTTTCTGGCAGTGGTGCTGGATGTGACAGAAAGAAAGAAGGTGGAGCAGTTTCGGGAGCAATTGATGAAATCCCTGCGCGAAAAAACGGAGGAAATGGAAAACCTCCTGTATGTCAGCTCCCATGATCTCCGCTCACCTCTGGTCAACATCCAGGGATTCAGCCGGAGGCTTGAAAACCTGGTTCAGACCCTGGATCAATCGATCGAAAACTCTGCCGACATGGAAGAGGTGCGAGCCACTGTCCTTCCCATACTCAAGGAGCGAATCCCTTCTTCCCTGAAGTATATCCTTGCCAGCGCCACCAAGATGGACACACTCATCAATGGCCTGCTGCGAATCTCAAGACTGGGGAGGGCCCCGCTCAACCCATCCCTGGTGGATATGAACCAGTTGATTCAATCGATTCTGGCCACAATGGAGCACCAGATTCAGGAGGCAGGAGCCACTATCGAATGCAGCCAATTGCCACCCTGCTGGGGTGATTCCTGCCAGATCAATCAGGTTTTCAGCAATCTGATCGATAATGCTTTGAAGTACCGGGATGAAAACCATCCGCTGGTGGTACAGATATCCGGAGAAGTTCTGGCTGACCAGGTGAAATATGCTGTCGAAGATAACGGGATCGGCATCAAGAGCGAATACCAGAAAAATATCTGGGGATTGTTTACACGAATCGACCCCCTCGGAAAAACTCCCGGGGAGGGGTTGGGATTAGCTGTCGTCAAAAAATAGTCCACCGGCTTCATGGGACTGTCAGCCTGGAATCAGCTCCAGACCATGGCTGCCGTTTCCTGATCACCCTGCCTGCCAGAGAAACCTCGAATGAATCTCAAGAGAACCATGACAGAGGAAGGGGAACCGATACTTAAAATGAGTGCTCAGCCTGCCCGAAACGAAATTATCCTTCTCCTTGCGGAGGACGACGATGGCCATGCGGAATTGATTATCGAATGCCTGTCTGACACGGGAGTGAAAAACAGGATCATACGGTTCCGCGATGGAGAGGAGGTCATGGATTTCTTCACCAATGGCCGTTCCGGTCAAGAAGGGTACCAGGATGGCCAGGCCTATCTCCTTCTGCTGGATATTCGAATGCCAAAGCTGGATGGAATCCAGGTCCTCGAGCGGGTCAAACAGGACCACAAGTTGAAAACGATCCCCATCATCATGCTGACCACCACCGATGATCCCAAGGAAGTGGGCCGCTGCCACGAACTGGGATGCAACAATTACATAACCAAACCAGTGGCTTTCAAATCATTTGTCGAAACTCTCCATCACCTGGGCTTGTTTCTTCTGATCATCCAGGTTCCAACAGTTAACAGATGAAGGAGAATAACCTGTGCAGGAAAGCGAATCCGAGCTGGTCTTACTGGTCGAAGATGATCCCGGAATATCCGAGCTGATTCTGGAAGCGCTGAGCCAGCTCCGCCTGGAAACAGCCACTGCAGCCACTGGCAGGCAGGGTCTGGAATGGCTAAAGAGCCAGACACCCAGCCTGGTGATTCTCGACTATTCCCTTCCGGACATGAACGGCTTCCAGTTTTTGTCCGATGCCCGGTCTCTCAACATCCACATCCCCTCTTTTATTGTCGCAACCGGTGTTGGAGACGAACGAACCGCGGTCGAGCTCATGAAAAACGGGGCCAGGGATTACCTGGTCAAGGATTCGAACTTCCTCGATATCCTGCCGATTTCAGTCAAACGGGTTCTTGCCTGGAGCAAAACTGAGCGGACACTTCAGAAAGCCCAGACAGAACTCAACCGAATGGCGCTGGTGGTGGAGCAGGCTGCCGATTCAATAATGATTACCGACCTGGCAGGCCGGATCGAATATGTCAACCCTGCCTTTGAAAAGGTGACAGGCTATACAAAAGCAGAAGCGATCGGCCAGAAACCGCGCTTTCTCCGAAGCGGGAAACATGACAGTGGTTTTTATGCCACAATGTGGGAATCCATTTCGAGCGGAAGGACCTGGACAGGACGATTCATCAACAAGCGCAAAGACGGGACGCTTTTTCATGAAGATGCAACCATTTTTGCCATCCAGGATCAGGATGGAAAAATCCTGCAATATGCCGCGGTAAAAAAAGATATCACCCAGGAAGTCGAAATCCAGGAACAACTCCGTCAGGCGCATAAGATGGAGGCTGTGGGTTTGCTGGCGGGAGGGGTCGCCCATGATCTGAATAACCTGCTGACTCCGATTCTGGGATATGGCGAAATGCTGCTGGGAGATCCCTCCCTGGCACCGCCTCACCATCATGATGTGGAACAGGTGGTCAATGCCGGGAAGAAAGCACGGGACCTGGTTCGCCAGCTGATGGCCTTCGGCCGCAAGCAGGTGCTGGAGATGTGCGTTATCGATCTCAACAGCATCATCACCGATTTCACCAAACTCCTTCGCCGAACACTGCGTGAGGACATTCGCATTGTGCTGAACCTTTCAACCCGGAGCTGCCATGTGCGCGCCGACCGAAGCCAGATGGAACAGGTGCTGATGAATCTGCTGGTCAACGCGCAGGATGCCATGCCACAGGGAGGGAAGTTGTCGATCGAAACAGACACAGTTGAACTCGATGAACAATATACCGCCACCCATCTGGGGGCCATTCCCGGCCCCTATGTCGTTCTGACTGTGGGAGATTCCGGCTGTGGCATGGAAAAGGAAACCCTGTCCCGCATCTTCGAACCGTTCTACACCACCAAAACGCTTGGCAAAGGAACCGGGCTGGGCCTGGCAACTGTTTATGGAATCGTCAAGCAGCATGGAGGCAACATCACGGTTTACAGTGAGCCTGGGCAGGGGACATCCTTTAGAATATATCTCCCGGAACTCCTGGAACCTGAAACTGCTGCCGGGATGAAGACAGCCTCGGAAACATTGCCGACCGGCAATGAAACCATCCTGGTGTCCGAAGATGATCCATCGGTGCGCCAGCTGACTTCCAGCATGCTGCATCGCCTGGGCTACAGGGTCTACAGTGAAGAAACTCCGGATGGCTGCCTGCGGGTGCTCAATGAACTCCAGCGGCCGATCGATTTATTGCTGACCGATGTGGTGATGCCATACATGAATGGGAAGGAGCTGCATGCACTGCTCGCAGGAAAAATTCCAAACCTCAAGGTTCTGTACATGTCAGGCCATACCACACATGTCATCGCTGAACGCGGAGTCCTCGAGGAAGGGATGTTTTTTATCCAGAAGCCATTTACCCTTAAAGCACTCTCGGAAAAGATCCGGGAGGTTCTTGACCACAAGAAAACAAACCCATAATCCCCCGGGGAGGTTTCTGTCCGATGAAGTACCGCCAGCTGCTGATTCTGCTGTTTGCATCTTTGCAATTGTCTTTTGCACAGGGAAGTGATCAAAAGGAGGGAAACATGGACAGCACATCCCCCACAAAGGGCCACCCAATTCTATTATGGGAGGGGATGCCCCGTGGAATGAAAGTGGATGACGGTTTCCGTCCAACCCTGACCCCGCAGCTTCTGGATGCTGAAAAACCGCTTGGCGCTGTGGTTGTCGTTCCTGGAGGAGGCTACCAGGGGCGCGCCGAACATGAGAAATGGCCGATCGCCGATCATTTCAACCGGGCTGGCCTCCATGCCTTTGTGCTGGATTACCGTGTCAGTCCGCATCGCGATCCGGAGCCTTTGCTCGATGTTTCACGGGCGGTTCGGATGATCCGGGCCAATGCGGATGCCTGGAAAGTCAAGCCGGATAAAATCGCGGTGCTCGGATTTTCGGCGGGTGGTCATCTGACTGGCTCGCTGGGTGTGTTTTTTGATCGAGGAGATGCCGAGGCAGGCGATCCGATCGACCACCAGAGCAGCCGCCCGGATGCCATCGTCCTGTGCTATGCGGTGATCTCCTCGAAAGGGCATGGACACCAGGGTTCCTTCAGGCATCTGCTGGGAGAGAATGCCTCCGAAGCCGATCTGCAACGGATGTCCCTCGAAGATCAGGTCACCCAGGATACCCCGCCCACTTTCCTGTGGCATACCGCCGACGACCCGGTTGTGCCAGTCGAAAACAGCCTGCTTTTCGCCTCGGCATTGAGCGCCCACAAGGTGCCTTTTGAATTACATGTTTATCCTTCAGGCCATCATGGAATGGGAATCGCATCGGGGGAAGATGCGCATGTGGGAACCTGGGGTGCTTTGTGTGTGGAATGGTTGAAGGGGATGGGCTGGTAGAAGGAGAAAGGGGCGAACCATTGCGGTCCGCCCCTGTTTTAACGAATCTTTTTATTCGCCTTCCTGCTGATACTTGGCGACCTTTCCGCCGCCAAGGTCACGGTAGACATTGCCTCGTTTGAATTCACCCACAGTTTTGTAGATATCCCCAAAGCTGCGGGTGCCATTGGTCGGGCTGTATACCCAGAGGGTTGTTCCATAGGGGAACTCATCGTTCCCGGAGGTGCCGTCATTGGCATCCGGCCCGATGCAGAGCACCAGATAGGCATGAATGCAGCGCGAGTCACCCCATTTTCTGAGGTTTTTGTCGCGATAGATGGTTCGGCGGGTCCCCTTGCCACACTGCGGAGTGCTGTCGGAACCTGAACCACCTTCATAATACAGGGCGCGGTTTCTCATGACACCTCCCGCTTCCGGGCCACCGGTATCCACCTGCTCGCCCCAGGGATCCCGCGGAAGCGAGGTCACATATTTGATCGGGCTGGTAAGCTGGGTATATCCATCCTGGTCTCCAGCGACCGGGTGAGGCCAGATCGAATCATGATCGCGTGGATAGCCACCGAAATCGAGCCTGTAAGACTCAAGCGCGTTGGCATAAGTTCTGGCTTCGGCTTTGGCTTTGGCGACTTTGGACCGTTGCTGTGCTTCCATGAAATTGGGCAGTGCGATGGCGATCAGGATCAGGATGATGGCAATTACGATGAGAAGCTCGATCAGGGTAAAACCTTTGGCTGCAGAAGAACTTTGTACAAAAAACTTTTTCATGTGCTGGTGAATCCTCACTTTCCATTGTGTATAATAATATAAGATTTCTCCGCCGTAAACACTTTTAATATTATATCCACTCTCTCATCAAAGAAAAGAGCAAATCCGGGGGTACAGCCTGTGGCCATACCCCCGGAGGCTGTCAACGATCAGTACTGGGTCCAATCCTGGATTGGAAGTGCTTCGTCAATGTACACACAAACATTGTCGATTCCCCAGAACCAGTTGTTCCCGGCATTGTAGTGGCGCCACTTCATCACCATATTGGAGGCAGCCTGGCGTGCCGGCAGAGTGAATTGAAGATTTGCATTCTGGACATCGACACCATCGTTATCACCACCGCCATCGATTTCCAGGACTCCCTGGCAGCAGTAGTGCATCAGGATTTCATCGGCGCCGCCATTGAACGAAACGGCGAACGACACTTCAGCGGGATCTTCCTGGCGGTAATGGCTGTCGAAGATGATCTGAATCGGTGTGTTGGCTGGAACCGGGATGGATGGAGTCAGCAGAGTCGAATCAAAAGAACCCTGGCCCGCAGGAGAGTTGCAATCATCCCATTCATCCGGATCCGTAATGGCAAGGACCCCGTTCGATAAGGCGAAGGCGCCGCGCTGCTGGCCATCGGCATCGGTCCAGAAGCTCATGGTTGCGAAGCTCCAGCCCTGCCATTCGAGAGTCCCGACAGCACCCATCTGGGAGTTGTCAATCGACCAGCCAGCGGGTGTCTGATGGGTCCACCCCAGATTGTTCAGGTCGGTAATCCCTCCGGTGCAATTCAACTCATCCGAGGCTGGTTTGAGAACGCTTGCCAGGCTGTCAAAGTTTTCGCAGAAGATGGAGGCTGTCCCTTGCGGCCCACCAACTGAGAAAGTGAATGATGGCCCATACGGCCCCGGGGTTCCACCGACAGTCACATGGCGTGCACGCACCAGGAAAGTATCCGAAGCGGCAAGCCCGGTGATCGCGAATTGAGTCAGATCACCCGCATTGACCGAACCCGAAACCATGGGGGAATCAAAATTGCCGTTAATGCGAATGACCTGGTAATCGGTACGGCCATGGGTTTCGTTGCTTGTGGGATTGAAAGCGGAAGTGCTGAAACCAGTCAGACCACCCGGTGATTTTGCTTCATCGAGGTAGAAGCTGGTCCTTGCATTGGTGACTGACGGGGCGGCGGGCGGAAGATCTCCCTGTCCACCTTTCACAGTAACATTATCGATTGCCCAGAACCAGGAGTCACCCGGTCCGGTGTAAGCAAAGCGGAAACGCACCTGCGGGAAACCATTGACACCAAACACAGGGACTACATGGCGCAGATAATTGGTTTCATTACCCGCTTCTGATTTGCCCTGGTAAGTCCAGGCAGCTGCGCCCTCCAGGTAGTGCCATTATCGGTGCTGACCTCAACTCGTTCATTGGCGGCAGCGTTTTGAACGATTTCGGAGTCGAAGATCAGATAAACCAGAGTCACACCAGTGGTATTAATGGCCGGAGTGACCAGGAACTCATTATCCGGGCAGGAATCCGGATCCTTATCGGAATCGAAGATCGCGAACTTGGTATCGAGACGGTTGATCGAGCGATCCCAGACCCCCCCAACATCCGAATTGGTGTAATAACGGGTCAAATCCCCAACCTGCCAGGGGTTCTCATCGCAGCCGGACTGGCGTGTCCAGCCTGCCGGGATCTGGCCGTCAGGAACGGATGAAAAAGTTTCTGTCGGAAGCAGGACAGTGGTGCCTGCGTTTTCAAGGTCGATGTTATCAACAACCACATCATCGATCAGGGTAAACCAGCCATCCGAGTTCCCACGGCAGATGAAACGGACTTTCACCTGGGACTTGTTGGCAGCAACCGCGGTAATGTTGAGGTCCACGACACCATAGATGCCATCGGCATTGTCGGTGGTGGGGAGGGGTGGATCGTAGCGCCACCGGCCCGGGTTGATACGCTGAAAAACCATGGTCCAGGTGGTTCCGTTGTCATTGGAGGCATACACCTCAAAACAGGTTCCATCAGGTTCGTTAAGGGTCGCATCGCAGGAAAAATGGAGGAAGACACTGCCGGCTCCGGTTGTTGAAAATGCCGGAGAAGTAATGGCATAACCCATATTGTAGTTATCACCATCACCAGAACCTGCTTTGTCCGAGTCGCAGGCAATGGATTGGCCCGAGGAGGGAGATCCATCCCGTGTGGGAGGATTTGTCCGGTTGCCGAACAACGAGTTCAATTGCCAGTCCGCATTTTCGGCAAGGGAATAGTCTCCTTCGACACCGCCCCCTGAAGCGCCTTCCGCGAGAAACAGTTCATTCAGGTTGGCTTTTGGCCAGACTGCCCAAAGCGCTGCATTGGTAGTGTAGGAGTTGAAGTCATCCTGGAAATAAGTAGCCGCCATCACGGCTCCCGGTAAAATAAGAACAGAAACAGCCAGGACAGAATAAATCAAGACAGACAGGCAAACTTTACTTTTTTCCATACCACGACCTCCTGTTGGGATTTTCCGGAACTATATGTTTCAGGTTGGAGCCTGTCAACAAAAAAAAGGAATTTCTGGACAGAAAATAAATGGCTCGCATACAAAAAAATAGACGCGTAAACACCGGCATCAGGGGGAGTTCACAGGCGGGTGAAAATTTAATATCAGGACAGGATGTTTGAAGAATCCATCGAGGAAGGCATGGCCTTCAGAATATCCCGGATGGCTTCAAAAAGAGCTGTGCAGAGTGGCTCCAGGCCGGTCCGCATCAACGAAGAAACCGGGAAGATGGTTCCTGGTTGTGGCCGTGGACTTTCCGATTCGAAGCACCGTTGAAGTGATTGAACAATTTCTGGGATTTCGCCTTCATCGAGCGGGTCATCGACCTTGTTCAAGGCTATCAGCCTGGGCTTCAACAGAAGGTCTGGATTATATGAGGCGATTTCATGAATCAGCGCCTGATAGGCATTGACTGGTTCATGCTCGCGGTGGATCGAGACATCGAGGACAAACAGGAGAACCTTGGTCCGCTCAATATGCCGCAAAAATTCCAGTCCAAGCCCCACTCCCTGATGTGCGCCTTCGAGAATCCCGGGAATATCAGCCAGGATGATCCGCGGGCGGATCTTTGATTGAATGCCCTTCTCATTGCGGATGTGCAGCAGTTGGGCTTCTTCGGCCATATCAAGCTCGAGGGTTCCGAGAACTGGATGAAGTGTCGTGAACGGGTAATCCCCGATGCGTGCGCGCGCTTTCGTGATGGCATTCAGCAGAGTGGATTTACCGGCATTGGGAAATCCGACAATGCCGATATCCGCAACCACTTTGAGTTCGACCAGGAGGTTCCTCTCGACCCCCGGTTTGCCCGGTTCGGCGCGGCGCGGGGTCTGGTGGACCGGTGTGGCGAAGTGGGCATTTCCTTTTCCCCCGCGGCCACCTGCGGCCACCACAGCTTCCTGGGTTTCATCCACCAGGTCACAGATCAGCTCTCCAGTAACTGAATCGGATACAGTCGTTCCAGGAGGAACTGGAAGGCGGATGCTTTCACCATCAGCACCGGTTTTGTTGTTGGTGGAACCATTCCCACCCGGCTCAGCTGCATACCAGGGACGTGAATGAAGGCTGACTAACGTATTCTCCCCCGGCTCGACATAAAAGATGACATCGCCGCCACGGCCGCCATTGCCTCCATCCGGCCCGCCCAGGGGGACAAATTTTTCACGATGGAAACTGACGCATCCATCCCCCCCTTTTCCACCAATCACTTTGATACGGATTCTGTCTATGAACATGGATGGCTCGATATAAGTGCCAGATCAATTGGGAACTTCTGCACCTGGGTGATCGGATGGGACTGCCGGCATCGATGATACACGCAGCAGAGAAGCCGAGATGTCGATTGGATCTGCACGGGATACTATTGTCTTTTCGGCAGCCGGATCATAGAGCGATGCCGAGAAATGGTCGAAAGAGGCCCTTGCTGTTTTCACTGCCAGCCCGACAGTGCCAGCCGGACGGTCCTGCAGGCGGTACCGGAAGATTTCCCGGCCATCGAGAAATGCGATGATTTCCTCATCCCTGTCTTCGGCACGGAGCGTGTACCACTGGTCGATTTTGACATCGAGGTCCACACGAGCCAGATCTTCGCGACGAACTCCATTCGTGTATTGAATCAGATCCACACAGTCCTGCCAGCGCGGGTAGTGCCTGACACGGAGGAAGTAAAAGTTGTTCTGATCCTGAAAGCGTAGAAGAAGCCCGGCTGCCTGTTCACCTTCGTGGAGAAAACAGAAGCGGGTTTCGGATTCATACGGACCTGAGGCGAGGCCATAGACATAAATCAGCTGGTATTCTCCCGGCAGGGAGCTTTTCCAGGGAAGAGTCTGAAACAGCTGGCTGTTATCGATGCGCCACCAGCCGGCGACACGCTGCCAGCGGTTGCCCAGAGTTTTTGGATTGTCGAAGTCATCGGTGAACTGGTGCTGCGATTCAATAGGCTCCTCGTAGGGAGCGCTGAGCAGCTGCGGAGTCAATTGAGCGAAGCAGCCCGCGAGTAATAGAATGCCACAGAGAGTCAGAAACAGACGGACAGAAGCGCGCATGAAATATTCCCCTCGTACATCATTCCAAGTATACCGTTCCGCTTCCATCTGGAGCCATGTTCCCAGGTATGGAACACAAGCGATGCCTCATTCAAATACAGATCCGGTTGGAGCGTATCCATAAGGCGCTCCAACCTTTTTTTGTAGAGACAGTGGCAGGATAATTCAGCTAAAAAAATATATCAAGCCATAAAATATAAACTGAGTAAATAAGGTTTGTTAGGTTATCATTAAATTCCGCCTGATGGAATGGAGATTCGAACCCATTTCGCATCCCGATCTGAGGATTGCTGACAGGCGGCACTGGAATGAAGGTTGGAAAAAATGGTGGACCGGAAGAAAAAAGGCGCCTGGAAACTCACAGGCGCCCAATCTTTTTTACAACCTTAGCCTGTCACTCGACGCGTCGTAAAGCGACGGGCCGTTCAGGGTGAATTGCAGGCATCAGATGCGACACTCCGACATTTACTTGCCCGCTTTCTTCGGAGCGGCCTTCTTCGCAGCGGCCTTCGCCGGAGCGGCTTTCTTCGGAGCTGCCTTTGCCGGAGCGGCTTTCTTCGCGGCGGCCTTCTTTGGAGCGGCCTTTGCCGGAGCGGCTTTCTTCGCAACTGCCTTCTTTGCTGCGGCCATTGTCAATTCACCTCCCCCGTTCTTTTATGGTCACGGACGGTAACTGGATTACCTGCTCCGTTGATCCCTTGGATCGATCGGATGATCCGATCAGTGGGTCCTCCAAGGTCCATGTTTCGATCCCCTCCGAAACAGTTGTGAAACGTTAGAATCACACTTTATGTTTGTCAAGAAAGAATCTCGCCGGATCATAAAAAAAAACGCTGAAGACACGATCACGATTGCTTCTTGCCACATGCGCGGATCGTTCTAAGATCAGCACACCCTGTCCGGCCCCTTCATGGATGAATTCATAAAACCATTGGGGGACAAGGGTTTCAGAACGACTGGCGGTTTTACGGCAGACATGAATCGATCATACAAAGGCCTCTCTTCATCTCATGGAGGTTTGCGGTGGGGACGGTTCACCACACGCATTCCGATTCTCCACACACGCATCGAATGGCCTGAACTGTGGCAGGGGATCCTTGTATCGGGCACAACAGGGCTTGCCTTCGTTCCAATCCTCGAGAGGCTTTATGGCCTGTCATTCGAACAGGCGATTGCTTTTATCTTTGTCCAGTCGATCCTAATCGGGAGTGCTGCGATCGTGTTTGGTGAGCCATTCGCTCCCGGCTGGATCACACCGGCACTGCCACTGGTGCTTTCATTTCTCGATCAATCCGCAACCGGACCGCAGCAGCGCATGCAGCTGATGGCCGCCATGGCCATCGATTTCTCGCTGCTGCTGTTCATCCTGGGACTGACCGGCTGGGGCCGGAAACTGTTCGAATCCATTCCTGCCGTGCTGCGTGGAGGGATTCTGCTCGGAGCGGCCCTATCAGCGATGCAGAGAATCCTGCAGGTGGAACACGGCCGCTTTCTCGGATCGCAGCCTGTGACTCTGCTTGTTTCCACTGGCGCCACTTTGTTTTTTCTGTACTCAATCCCTCTGAGGAGCTCAAAGAGTGGACAGGGATGGTTAATGCCGGTCATCCGCATGGGTCTGCTGCCAGGACTGGTGATGGGAGGCATTGTGGGCGCCCTGTCCGGCGAGCTGAGGTTTTCACCTGAATGGAAAGGCTGGATCCAGATCCCCCCATTGGAGAAATGCTGGCTCATGTGTCACCCTTTGCGATCGGTTTTCCTCCTGTGCAGCATTTCGTTGAGGCATTCCCGCTGGCGCTGATTTCCTATGCCATTCTGTTTGCCGACCTGGTGACCGGCCAGTCACTGCTTGAGTCGGCGAAGGCCAGCCGTGCGGATGATCCTGTCGATGTGGATCTTGAACGGTCGCATTATTCGATTGCCATTCGAAATCTGGCGATGAGTGTCTTGTGCCCCTTTTTCAGCACCCAGGGATGCCTGTGGACTGGAGCACATGTGATCATCCTTGAACGCTGGAAACGGGGGCGTGAAGAAATGCCCTCCCTGTTCGGCGGCATCAGTTCCTATTATGTCCTCGGGATCCCGGTTCTTTACCTCTGCATTCCCCTGATTACAGGGGTGCGCCCGCTTATGGAGGCCACACTCTTTCTCACCCTGGCTCTGTCGGCTTATGTGTGTGCTTCGCTTGCTTTCAAACTTCCGCGCAGCTCCACTGAATGTGGAACTCTTTTTCTGATCGGGGTTGGGCTGGCTGTTTTTCCTCCATGGATCGGACTTCTGGCAGGCCTGGTGCTGGCTGGATTGCTCTGCGGGTGGAAAGGCCATTTCGAAACGGAATGAGCCTGACGATAATCTGGGAGCGGCGCCATAATTCCTGAAGGAGTCACGGAATGAAGACATTGTCCATCGATGGACGCATGATCGGGGAAGGCCATCCCTGTTATATCATCGCTGAGATCGGCTTGAACCATAATGGCCAGCTGCACCTGGCAAAGGCTCTGGTGGATATCGCCAGGCAGGCGGGAGTTGATGCAGTCAAATTCCAGAAACGCAGCCTGAAGGATCTCTACCGTGAGGAGCTGCTGGAGGATCCCTCCAGAGGCGAAAAGGGCTACCAGTACCTGATCCCCTACCTGCAGGAATTTGAACTCTCTGAGGCGGATTTCCGTGAGGTTGCGCGCTACTGCCGTGAACAGGGGATCACCTTCCTCTGCACAGCCTGGGACCGTGCCAGCGCCGATTTTCTGACTGACCTGCAAGTCCCGGCATTCAAAGTCGCCAGTGCCGATCTCACCAATTTCGATCTCCTGGAGCACCTCCTTCAAAAAGGGAAGCCCCTGCTGCTCTCAACTGGAATGTCTACAGAGCCGGAAATCGAAGAGACTGTGCGCTTCCTGTCTTCGAGCCAGGCGCCATTTGCGCTTCTGCACTGCAACAGCACTTATCCTGCGCCATTCCGAAACCTGAACCTGCGTTACCTGCAACACCTTCAGAATAAATTCGATGTTCCGATCGGCTACAGCGGCCATGAAAAAGGGATATCGGTTTCGGTGGTGGCCGTTTCTCTGGGAGCGCAGATCATCGAGAGGCACCTGACCCTCGATCGAACTCTGCGAGGCCCTGACCATGCCTCATCGCTCGAACCTCAGGGACTGTCACGCCTGGTGAGGGATATCCGCAATGTCGAAGAAGCCATGGGGCAGCCACGCAAGTGGATGACCCGCGGAGAAATGATGAATCGGACCGTCCTCGGAAAAAGCCTGGTTGCAGCGCAAGACCTGAGAGCGGGAACCACTCTCGAGCGCTCGATGATTGCCGCAAAGTCCCCCGGCAAAGGGCTGTCGCCTCAACGGCTGCCGGATCTGGTTGGCGTCAGGATCACAAGGGACATCCGGCGGGATGAGGAATTTATCGAGAGTGACCTGGGGAAACATACATTCAATCGCGCACTGAATCTTCCATCCGGCTGCCGGTGGGGTGTGATTGTCCGCTTCAATGACCTCGACACACTTGTGCATCCCGATCTCGCAGCGGTCGAATTTCATCTGTCGGATCGTGATCTGCAGATGGGGATCCCGAAGGACATGGGGGTTTATCCGCAGGAAGTGGTTCTGCACATGCCGGAGTACTGGGGTTCAATACTCCTGGACGGGTGCACCACTCAGGCGGAAGTCCTGTCTACAACACGGGATGTGTGGAAACGCCTGGCAGATCTGGGGCGTGCCATCCGGCCGCACTTTAAGGGAAACAGGGACAAGCCAGTGAAGCTTGTGATTCACGGTGGTGGCTGGAGCCAGGTGATTCCGCTCGATGTGGACAGGCGCTGGCAGTTGTATGAACGCCTGGCTGCATCGCTGGCCGAGATCGATAAAACCGATGTGGAAGTTCTGGTGGAAAACATGCCGCCATTGCCCTGGTTTTTCTCTGAGGAATGGTTCAGCAATGTGTTTCTCGAAGCCGAATTGATCGAGCGTTTCTGCCGGCAGCATGGCTACCGGATTGTGCTGGACACCTCCCATGCGGGGCTGTACTGCAATCATGCCGGCCTCGATCTGAATGAGTATATCCAGCGCCTGTGGCCGCTGGTGCGGTATGTTCATATCTCCGATGCGGTCGGTGTGGATGGAGAGGGGCTGCAGATTGGTGAAGGAACTATTGATTTTCGGCCTCTCGGCGAGCTCCTGAAACAGAGTGACATGGTGGTCGCAACCGAAATCTGGCAGGGGCACAAATATGGTGGTGAAGGATATTATCGTGCAATCGAACGCCTGGCAGCGATCTGGGGCCTCGAAAATGGGAAAGGCTGAAGATTGGAGGTCGGTTGCGGGCGCACAGGTGGGGCATATAAGGTGCTGATTAAGTTGGAGTTATTGAAAATGGCACAGGACATGAGGAAAAAACACATTGAAGGGGGCTTGACAGTGCCAGCGGTTTTGATAAAGTCCCTTTTTGCTAGAGCGGAAATTTGATGCGGTTCACGAAACCCATATAGAACGAGCGAAAAGCTATCGTACCTCGATCACGGGGGCAAGCGATAGCTTGCCCCCGTTCCACGTTCGGCACCCGTCACACAAAAACATAAAAAAACTGTGACGTTGGTCTTTGACAATAGAGAGTCTTTTCACGAAGCGGACACCGAGCACCACAGGAATCGAGAGTGATTGCTGTGGGGTGATGTTGTTCGAGCGTAGATTTTCAAGTTACTAAGGGCGCACGGTGGATGCCTTGGTACGGGAAGGCGATGAAGGACGTGGCAAGCTGCGATAAGCCTCGGGGAGGTGCAAACAACCGTTGATCCGGGGATTTCCGAATGGGAAAACCCAGCGTCGTGAAAGCGGCGTTATCCATGACTGAATCCATAGGTTATGGAGGCTATACTCAGGGAACTGAAACATCTAAGTACCTGAAGGAGAAGAAAGTAATAACGATTCCCTCAGTAGCGGCGAGCGAAAGGGGAAGAGCCTAAACCAGGGGGACATGTCCCTCTGGGGTTGTGGGACCTCAACGTGGGACCGTAGGATTTAGCTGAATCTGTTTGAAAGCAGAGCCATAGCAGGTGATAGCCCTGTAGGCGAAAAGTCCGATGGCCCTAGAGGAATCCCGAGTACGGCGGGGCACGAGAAATCCCGCCGGAATCTGCGAGGACCATCTCGTAAGGCTAAATACTCTCCCGTAACCGATAGTGAACCAGTACCGTGAGGGAAAGGTGAAAAGAACCCCGGAAGGGGAGTGAAATAGTCCCTGAAACCGTGTGCTTACAAACTGTGGGAGGGCAATTCTTCGGGATGCCTGACCGCGTGCCTTTTGTTTAATGAGCCAGCGAGTTGTCCTCTGTGGCGATAGGTTAAGAACCTCAGGTTCGAAGCCGTAGCGAAAGCAAGTCTGAAATGGGCGTCGAGTCGCAGGGGGCAGACCCGAAACTTGTGTGATCTATCCATGGCCAGGCTGAAGCTACGTAACAGTAGGTGGAGGGCCGAACCAATGTGGGTTGAAAACCGCTTGGATGAGCTGTGGATAGGGGTGAAAGGCCAATCAAACCAAGATATAGCTGGTTCTCCCCGAAATCGTTTTAGGACGAGCCTTGAGTAAATGAGTTATGACGGTAGAGCACTATTTGGACTAGGGGCCCCACCAGGTTACCGAACCCAGATAAACTCCGAATGCCATAACTTGTATCTCGGGAGTGAGACGGTGGGGGATAAGCTCCATCGTCAAAAGGGTAACAGCCCAGACCGCCGGCTAAGGCCCCAAAGTGTATTCTCAGTGGTAAAGGTTGTTGCGGTGGCTAGACAGCCAGGAGGTTGGCTTAGAAGCAGCCATTCCTTTAAAGAGTGCGTAATAGCTCACTGGTCAATCATCGCAGCGCCGATAATTCAACGGGGCTCAAGGATACCGCCGAAGCCGCGGACTTCAGAGCAATCTGGAGTGGTAGGGGAGCGTTCCGTCCGGGTAGAAGCACGACCGACAAGGACGTGTGGACTGGCCGGAAGAGCCGATGCTGGCATGAGTAACGAGAAAGCAGGTGAAAGTCCTGCTCGCCGTAAACCTAAGGTTTCCGGGGCAAGGGTCATCCTCCTCGGGTCAGCCGGTCCCTAAGGCGAGGCCGAAAGGCGTAGTCGATGGGAAAAAGGTTAATATTCCTTTGCCACCGTATGGCGTTAAGCCAAGGGGGGACGGGGAAGGATAAGCTGAGACTCCGATGGTTGTGAGTACCGAAGCTGGTAGGCGGGCGTCCAGGCAAATCCGGACGCCATTAACGCTGAGAAGCGACAGGGTGTGGAACCTCCGGGCGAAGCACTTCAGCTGATTCCATGCCTCCAAGAAAAGCCTCGTGGTTTGTCATAAGGTGACCGTACCGTAAACCGACACAGGTAGGTGAGGAGAGTATCCTCAGGCGCTCGAGTGATAACTCGTTAAGGAACTCGGCAAAATAGCCCCGTAACTTCGGAAGAAGGGGCGCTTTCCGGTGTGAAGTGTATACACGTGGAGCACCGGAGAGCCGCAGTGAAAGGTCCCAGGCGACTGTTTAGCAAAAACACAGGACTCTGCAAACTCGCAAGAGGAAGTATAGGGTCTGACGCCTGCCCGGTGCTGGAAGGTTAAGAGGAGGGGTTAGTCTTCGGGCGAAGCTCTGAATCGAAGCCCCAGTAAACGGCGGCCGTAACTATAACGGTCCTAAGGTAGCGAAATTCCTTGTCGGGTAAGTTCCGACCTGCACGAATGGCGTAACGATCTGGGAGCTGTCTCAACGAGTAGCTCGGTGAAATTGTAGTCCCGGTGAAGATGCCGGGTACCCGCGACTAGACGGAAAGACCCCGTGGACCTTTACTACATCCTGTCATTGGGTTTTGGTGGTACTTGTGTAGGATAGGTGGGAGGCTGCGAACCCGGATCGCCAGATTCGGGGGAGCCAACCTTGAAATACCACCCTGGTAGCATTGGAACTCTAACCCTGATCCGTTATCCGGATCGGAGACAGTGGCAGGTGGGTAGTTTGACTGGGGCGGTCGCCTCCTAAAATGTAACGGAGGCGCGCAATGGTTCCCTCAGCGCGGTTGGTAATCGCGCGTCGAGTGTAAACGCACAAGGGAGCTTGACTGCGAGACCCACAAGTCGAGCAGGTGCGAAAGCAGGTGTTAGTGATCCGGCGGCTCTGTATGGAATGGCCGTCGCTCAACGGATAAAAGGTACCCCGGGGATAACAGGCTGATCTTCCCCAAGCGCCCACAGCGACGGGAAGGTTTGGCACCTCGATGTCGGCCCATCGCATCCTGGGGCTGTAGGCGGTCCCAAGGGTTTGGCTGTTCGCCAATTAAAGCGGTACGCGAGCTGGGTTCAGAACGTCGTGAGACAGTTCGGTCCCTATCTGTCGCGGGCGTAGGAGAATTGAGAGGATCTGTTCCTAGTACGAGAGGACCGGAACGGAGCGACCAATGGTGTACCTGTTGTCCTGCCATGGGCATCGCAGGGTAGCCAAGTCGCGAAGGGATAACCGCTGAAAGCATCTAAGTGGGAAACCCACCTCAAGATGAGTTCTCCCCTCTAAGGAGATAAGTCCCCTTGAAGATGACAAGGTTGATAGGCCGGATGTGGAAGCACGGTGACGTGTGGAGCTAACCGGTACTAATCGGACGAAGACTTGATACACAATCTATGCAAGGCAACATCATCCCACTGCATTCATTGTCGTCAAACAGACTCGTTGTCTGTTTCGTGAAATTTCCGGTGTGTATGGAGGAGGGGTCACGCCTGTTCCCATCCCGAACACAGAAGCTAAGCCCTCCATCGCCGATGGTACTGCACCTTGACGGGTGTGGGAGAGTAGGACCATGCCGGGATTAATATGAATCGCCCTTTCAGTTCGCTGAGAGGGCGATTCGTGTTTTTGCCCCTCTGACATGGTTTCCAAACCGCAGAGTGGATGTTATTCTGTTGGCACCTTTGCGAGGCTATGAGGAGGAACCGGTGAAGACCCTCGGCATCCTGACCATCCTGTGCGGCTTGGTACTCTCAACAGTCGTGGCTTTCGAAGCGGCCACCACAGGCACTGTGCGCTTTCCCATTATGTGTCTTCTGGGGCCAGGTTTCTTGTTCGCCGGGATTTTGGATGTTGCACGCTCCCGTCGGCGCGAGAGATAGCACGGCCATCGAATGCCGGTAGAAGCGTGCTGAAGCGCCGGTCTGGGAACGAGTGCCCTCAGCAGCAGCGAAGCTGCGGCTGGCTTCGCTTCTCAGGTGTGTGATCGGCTTTTTGTCGGACTTCTGGTGTGAACAGGCTTTTGGCAGATTCCAACTTTGGGTTTCAGGCTCAATCGAGTTGAAGAATCGCTCCACGGGCGGCATTGGTCACCATTTTCTGGTAGCGGCCCAGCCAGCCGAAGTTCATCCTGGCAGCCGGTGGAGTCCACTCTGCGCGCCGTGAAGCCAGCTCTGCATCACTCACTTTGACTTCAAGCTTTTTGTTGGGGATATCGATCGAAATCATGTCCCCATTGCGGATCAGGCCGATTGGCCCGCCTTCGGCTGCTTCAGGAGAAACATGGCCGATGCAGGCCCCCGCGGTTCCGCCGGAGAAACGGCCATCTGTGATCAGCGCCACTGATTTGCCAAGCCCCATGCCTTTGATGTAGCTGGTGGGGGCGAGCATCTCCTGCATGCCCGGCCCACCTCGTGGCCCCTCATAACGGATAACGACAACATCGCCGGGTTTGACTTTCTTGTCTTCGATCTTGCCAAGAATGCCATCGCAGGCCTCCTCCTGGCTCTCAAAAATCACGGCCGGCCCTTCATGAACAAGCATCTCGGGGTCAACACCCGCCGTTTTGACGACAGCCCCCTCGGGTGACAGGTTCCCATACAGAATGGTCAGGCCGCCCTCTTTTGAATAGGCGCTGGAGACTTCACGAATGCAGTACAGGGAATCGAAGGTGAGAGGATTCAGGTTGTCCTCACGAACCGGCTGCGCCCGATCGACTTGATCACGGTCATCCACCATTTCGAATTTGAGAATTCGGCCATCTGAATCCACTTCAAGAAAGCGGTCAATAAAAAGGCGTGTCGGAATGGCTCCCATTTTCCAGATCAGGCAGACCGGTTCGCCATCCAGCAGGGCTGGTTCAGCCAGGCTGCGGATGTCACTGGAATCGATAGCGGCCTGGATGAAAGCGGCGATTGTCCCGCTACCGGTAATGTTGCCCATTGAAAAAGCGGCAGGAAGGGACAGTTCAGCTTGAGGGGAGAGCCAGGCTTCGAGTGCATGGGCATTCTTCTGGTTCCCGAGATATGCAAAGGCCTCCGCAAACCGGAGGCGCTGGTCATGGGTCGGATTCATGAAATCAGGCACCTTTCCATTAAGTCTTCAGATAATGGCATCGTAGCAGCAGAACACCCTCGATCAAGACTGGCTGATCAAATCTTCCAGGGTGTCATGGCTGGTAATCAGGGTTCCAACACCCGCATCGGTGAATATTTCGAGCAGAACGGCATGAGGGGTTCTGCCATCGACGATATGGCAGCTCTTGCATCCGTGGGCGAGTGCTGTCTGGCAGGCCTGGACTTTGGGGATCATGCCACCTGAAAGAATTCCGCGCGAACGAAGGGAATCCACCTCGCAGGTCGTGATCCAGGAGATCAGAGTGGTGTGATCTTTCGGATTACGCAGCAGGCCGGGGGTATCGGTCATCAGGATCAGTTTCTCGGCGCTCAGAGCGGCTGCAATCGCCCCGGCGACTGTGTCTGCATTGATGTTGTAGGTCTCCCCTTCCCCGCCGGCGCCCAATGGAGCGACCACTGGAATGAAGCCGGCCTCATCGAGTGAGAGGAGGACTTCCGGATTGACTTTGTGAACCTCTCCCACATAGCCGATATCGATTCCTTCCGGCGGCCGGTCGGGATCATCTCCATTCATCCGTGGCATGTGCTTGACCGCTTCGATCAGGTTTCCATCTTTCCCGGATATGCCGACTGCCCTGCCTCCGGCACGATTGATCGAGGCCACAATCCCTTTGTTGATGACTCCCGCCAGAACCATTTCGGTGATGTTGACAGTTTCACGGTCGGTCACTCTCAAACCATGAATGAACTCGGTGGTTTTGCCGACTTTGGTGAGCATCTCGGTAATCATCGGGCCGCCACCGTGAACCACAACCGGTTTGATTCCGACTGTGCGTAAAAGGACCAGGTCGCGGATAAACGCATCCCGCGCCGAGGCTTGATGCATGGCTGCTCCGCCATACTTGATCACAAGAATTTTTCCATAAAACTTCTGGAGATAGGGGAGCGCTTCGGATAGATGTTGGACAAAGGTCTGTGAGTCTCGCATGAGGAGGTAACTTACCAAACGTTTGGATTGCCAGTTCTGTCCGGCAATTCAGCCGTGATTCGAGCTGGAAATACATTGTTTCAGAGCCTGCAGGCGAAGGAATCCCAGGGAGCGGGCGGAATATAACCGATGGCTGATCGGATTACCACACACACCAAGCAGCGCACTTGATGATAAAATATCATCAACATATCTCATTGAAATGTCTTGATTTGAAAATTTCTGTTAATGTTCTATGTGAAGGGTCGATAAAGAATGTCGGATTGACGCTGAACAATTCAAGCGGAAAAAGAGATGGGTACGCGCTGGAAGGTCTTTCCAAGGGAAGGCAATCCGATAAAGTATCGAATCATCAAGGAGGGATAGTGAAATGAGGAAGATGAACAGGTTCTATGGGGTTGGCATCCTGATTCTGTTGGTGTCAATGGTGCTCATGAGCGGGTGTTGTGCACGCCTGCAGTCTCCAATCGTATTCGAAAATTGCTGTGGCTACTCGAGCTGCGGATATGGTGGAGGATCCATGTGCGGCAGCTCCTGTAATTCGTGCTGTCCAGCACCCTGCGATCCGAGCTACCGTTAAAAGCCTCACCCATGTCGTAAACAACTCCGATCCCCTCGGAGAGGAATCCCGCGGTCTCCCCCCCTGATATACCGCTGGTCTTCTTCGAGGGGATTGTGCTTTCCAGGCAGGTTATCGGCCTGCTTCCAAGGCTTCAGGACAGATAGAAAATCGGCCTTGTTCTGGGTAAGGTAACCGTCTCATGAAGATCCTTTTCCTCAGCCAATATTTTCCACCGGAGATCTGCGCGCCGGCAGCGCGTGTTTCTGAGTTATGCCGTTACTGGGCGGAAAAGGGAGAGGAAATCACTGTCATAACCGCATTTCCCAACCATCCCACAGGAGTCATTCCAGACGAGTATCGTGGGAAGAAATTCATGCGTGAAAAAGTGGATGGATTCGATTTGATGAGGAGCTGGATTTACCCGGCCCCGAACCGTGAGTTCTTCAAGCGCCTGGTCTGCTTCTTTTCATTCCTTCTGTCTTCCATATACACAGCGATATTCAAGGCGGGGAAATGTGATGTGGTCATCGCGACATCGCCTCAGATATTCGTCGGCCTGTCGGGGTGGATTGTGAGCGTTTTCAAGAAAGCCCCTTATGTACTGGAGATCCGTGATCTCTGGCCTGAATCAGCCATCGAACTGGGTGTGCTGAAGAACCGTTACCTGATCGCTCTCTCTCGAAGCCTCGAACGCTTCCTTTACAAACATGCCGATCTGCTGGTGGCGGTATCGAAGTCCATCCGTGACGCCATTGTCCAATCTGGAATTCCGGCGAATCGTGTGATTCTTTTGCCGAACGGGATCAATCCGGAGCTGTTCAAACCAGGGGAACGCATCAACAGGAAGCGCGCACAGATCCAGATGAAGGATCAATTCATCATCTCCTATATCGGAACACATGGGATGGCCCATGGACTCGAGGTGGTTGTGGATGCTGCCAGGATCCTGAAAGAAGATCCCCGTTTTCACTTCCTGTTTATCGGTGAAGGAGCTGAGAAGAAAAAAGTCATTGCGTACAGCCAGAAATTGAAATTAGAAAATGTGACCTTCCTTCCCTCGCAGCCAAAATCAGAAATACCGGAGTGGTATGTGGCTTCGGATGTCTGCATGGTGGTGCTCAAAGACTTGCCGGTTTTCGAGACTGTGCTGCCTTCGAAGATGTTTGAAATCATGGCCTGCCAGCGCCCGACCCTCATGGTTGCGCGAGGGGAATGCGCTGAGATGGTCCGGGATTCCCGTTCTGGTGTTGTGGTTCCTCCCGGGGATCCAGCCAGACTGGCGGAGGCGATCCGGGAGCTGGCTGACAATGAACCGGGCAGAGTCGAGATGGCTCAGAATGGAAGAGAGTATGTCCTGAAATATTATGACCGCCGGGAACTCGCTGGCCGTTACCTCGACCATCTTTACCGGCTGGCCGGCAAAACTGGAAAAACAGGCTGATATCAACCCGCCTTCAGAAACCTTCCGATGATGTTGCAGCGAATCCCTTTGAGGAAATCAAATCGATTGACCAGCCGCTCATAGGCCACGCCCAAAAGAAAACTCGGCATGGAGAAGGTGAGATAATTGGGGCAGGCCTCCCTGAAGATCAGGTCGACTTCACGAAAGCCAGCCTGAGCCATTTCTCTACGGATATCCTGGCCGGAATTCAGCTTGTAACAGGTGGGAAATGTATCCTCTTCATCCCTTCCACGTTTTTTGTTGTACCAGACATGAATGGGATGCGGGCTGAAACGGGAGCCAATCCCGACATAATGCCATTTATTGGGAGTCAGGAAAATGAACTCACCGCCCGGCCTCAGAACACGGTTTATCTCTTTCAGCAGTGCCTGAGGTGGGTCGATGTGCTCGAGAACATAGCGTGAAAAAACGACATCGAAGGTTTCATCGCCAAAAGGAATTTCGGTCAGGCTGGCACAAATTCCCTCATGCAGCTGCGGGTTTCTTTCCACCCGCGGATCGAGATCGACACCGGCCATCCTGGCAGCCCGGTTTTTGAAATCATAGTGGAACATCTCCCCCGCACCGGCGCCGGCATCCAGAACCCAGCTCTCGGGGGTGATGGATGAGGCAACCAGATCGCGAAAAGCGATGTCATTGTTCTGCTGGTCACTGCGGTACCAGCGATATCTTGCCTTTTCAACTGTGCTCATGGATTTATCGGCTGCCCCACGGCAGAAAAGTGACTTTACGCAGCTCACCTCAATAAAACAATGGGATCACCGGAAGCTTCATCGGCTCTTTCCAGGGATCAGGTTCCGCAGCCCTTCGCCGAAGTTTCGAATGAAACCTTTTCCACCCTCCTGAATCTGGCCGACGACCCCTTTTGGAATGTCCAGAAAGATGAGCTTCGGAATGTCTGCTGCATCGGGCAGCTGGATCGGATTCACAAATGTCCAGTCATTATTGCCAACCTTCTGGACAACCATCATCTGGCTGTTGAGAGAATCGGGAGTCCATCCGAAAATGAATTTTCCGACAGCGGGGATGTCTTTCAGGCGCCCGATCGGGAAATCGAGGGAGATGAAGCGTGTCTGGACCACATCCTGGGGAGGGGTGCGGGTGATGTAAAAATCCACATCAACCATTTCATCCTGGAAACGGATGGCTTCGAACATCCCTGGAACACCGATGGACAGAGGAACCCTCTGGGTTCTGCCACGCAGACGCCAGGCAGCTCCCTGGCCGGGTATCAGAAAAGTAAAGCCGGTCAGGCTGAGGGGGTATTTACCCTGTGAAAACAATCCTTCCAGTGTATTGAGATACAAAGTTTCGCCAATCAGAATGGTCCGTACCGACAGATTGACATACTGGGATTGCCCCACCCGTGCCAGATCGATCTGGAGGTTCGGCTCGGTGTTTCTGGATTGCTGGAAAGCATTGACAAGGCTGTCGGGCTGATCCGGATTGGGAGGAAATTCATGGTGGCGCCGGTTCCAATTCTTTGCGGACACCAGCTCGTCGAGATAGACTTTTCTAAAATAGAAAACGCCACGGATATTGTTGAGGATGATCGGAACTCCCACCAGTTCCAGGCGAACCCCCTGGCAGTTCAGATCGGATTCGAAAATCCAGTTCCCTTTGGCATTGCCTGAAATCGTGCCTGTCATGACACCGGTTCCACCGATCTGAACTCCACGGAAAATCGGAGTGACCGAGGCATTGTCACCCTCCGCTTTGACCTGGAAATCCGGCATCCAGACAGTTCCATGCCGTGCCAGAGTTCCCTGGATATCCAGGCGGATCGGTGCGGTATTCCCGAAGAACAGGCTGCACTCACTGACCCGATAAGGTTCACCTGGGTTCTGATTGACTGTCAGAGAGAGGCGCAGAGGAGTTTCCAGGGTCCGTATGTAATTCGGATTATACTGCGGCTGAGGTGTGTAAAAAATCAGCTGCCGTGCGAAGAGCGCTGTGGTAAAACGTTTCGACTGGCTGCTGAAACGAATTTCAAAGGTCCCGCCGACATTCCTGCAGGAAAACCAGGGAGAAGACCCCGGTGGAGCCTCTGGACTTCCCATCTGGCCACCCGCATCTACCACTCTCCCATTGATCAGGCCGTTCTGGAGCCAGGGCTGGGAATCTCCAGAAGGAACCCGGCCGGTTAAATCCATATTCATCAAAACAGTGCCATTCAAATAGGGGATTTTCACCCCATATTCTTCAAGAAGGCTCTTCAGATCAAATCGAAGTGTGGGTGAGCGGAAAGTCCACTGCTGGTTTTGAGTGGAATATGAGAATGAAACAGGACCTTTGATTCCATTCCCGGAATCGAACTCTGCTGAATCGATTCGGCAGGAGAAAGCCGGGCTGAAGTTCATCTGAATCCCACCTTCGATTTTCCAGCCCTGGGGAGGAATCCATCTGGATAGATGCTGGTCGATGGCGAGGGATGGAAAAAACTCATTGAGAACACGCAGGTCGCCGGACAGGGAGGCTGTGCGAACCACCATCGAATGCTCTCCCATTTCACAATTCGACAGACGGACCTGAAAAGCATCTCCCCAACCCGCCTGGATATCCGCAGGCGCCATTTGAGAGCTGCCCACCAGAGACCCCTTGAGATCCACCTGAAGGGGCCGTTTCGAAAAGTCTTTGTCTTTCCAGCGGGCATTGGATGAGGTGGCCTGGACTATGAAAGCCGGGCGTGAATCATCGAAGAGATTGCCGGAAAGATCGAGCCGGCCATTCCAGGTTCCGCGCAGATCTTTGAAAAACGGCTGCAGGTCCACCTTCCCTGCGTTGCCTTGAAAGCGGTAATTCCCCTCCGGATCGAGGTTTATGGATCCTTTCCAATCGGCGCCAAAGGCTTGAGCTGCCGACCAGGATCCGGCAAAGGAATACTTGCCGGTCTGACGGGAAAACGAGACTCGATCCAACCTCAATCCCCTGACTGAAGATTGGAGAAATGAAGTGTCCAGCTGAGAAACAGTTCCCCCGAGAGTGCCTTTCCAGTCGCTTCCCTGCCCTGAGACATCCACCTTCAGATCGAGTCCCTGGGCCTGATAGGCCCCTCCCGTGGAAGCCCACTCCTTTATGTTGAGGTTCCCTTTGAGTGCATAATTCCAGTTGGCCCAATCCCCCCAGCTGCCTGAGCCACGCAATTCATCAACCCGGCACAGACCGCTGGTGGCAGGGACATCCCATTCTGGGGGGGCCAGATCGATCAACCCCTCAAGTGGAACTGTAAAGGATTTCAAACTGAAACTTGCCGGCCAGGGCTGAGTGGATGCATTGAGCGAGAACTCCACAGCCACCCTTTCCCCTTGCCTGGAAAGCAGGTTCATTCGCCAGGCGGTTGGCCCTGTGAGATCTGGTTTCACAAATCCTGCAAACCCGATCCTTGGATAATCATCCAGAAAGGGAACCACCCAGGCCGCTTCGGATACCTGAGAGAGAAAGGGCAGCTCAGCGATTCTCTCCGGGTTGACAATCTGCCGGGTTCCAATCTCACCCTGAAATTCCCAACGGTCGGCAAGCCTTTTCCAGATGAGGAGGAATCGGCCTTCAATATAGAGTGGAGGAGCCGCTGAGCGGCCGGTCCCGGGATCAAGCGGCTGCCAGGTCAGGCTGTGTGTAGCGAGTTTTTTTTTCGAGGCTGCCGGTCTGGAAGCGGATCATCTCAAAGAGCTGGTCAGCCTGGATTGACAAACCCTCTATCGACCATTTCTGGTCGGGATACGAGAGTTCGATGCTGGTTTCTTCCAGTTCAACACCTGCCAGCCAGGGAGAGGATGGGCTTTTCGTTTGTGAGGCGCCGGAGGGCTGGATCCCTTTTAAACCCTCCTGGATTGAAGCCAGGACATCGATGAGCGGGCGCTCGCCTGGAGATGGATTCAGTCTCAGCGTGCTGCCTTTGCAATGGAGCGACCAGGGGTCTTCCGGTTTGGCTCTCACAAGTGTGAGCTCGGCCATTTGAAGATCATTGGTGGCCGTTCCATCCATTTCCGAGATCGATACATGGAGATCCTTCAGGACCACAGATCTGAGAGCGAGATGGGCCTGTGAAGCGCCTCCAGCCGAAGCAGGCGGAGATGCCTGCGCTGGCGATGCTTCAGCAGAAAGCGTGAGAACAGGTTTCAGGATATCAGTGATGTTCCACTCCCCATTTCTCTTTTCGAGCCTGAGGGTGGGTTGTGTCAGCACAACCTCGACAAACCGGCCCTGCTGAAGGCCACTCAGGCCGCCTTCGGCAGCCGCTTCGATCTTTTCGACTGACAGGACCGTTTGGGATCCGGAATCAATGCGAACCCGGTTGAGAGTTAACAGGTTCGGGAGGGTGACCTGGGTCTGCCCGATCGCGACTGGGGTTCCGACAAGAGTCTTGAGCTGCTGCTCGACGACCTTTTGTGTCGCTTCTGGTGAAAGGTGCTTTTCAAGAGTCGAATAGGCGAGATATGCGAGTCCCCCGGCGATGAGGACCGCCACCGCGAAACCAATCAAAAAGCCCTTGACCAGAGGATGGCTCATCTCAATGCGGCTCCACCTGATCCGCCAGGGATTGAATGGCATCCGTAATTCTGCGGGTAACACGTGCCAGAGATTCCCGATCTTTTGGATCTTCCCCATCGAGCAGGATCGGTTTTCCGATGCGGATGTGTATTTTCTTAGGAAGGAAGAAAGTTGCAGGCAGGGATTGAAAACAGTGCCCGGAGAGGTGCACCGGGATCATGGGGCAGCCGGATCGCAGAGCAATCAGGGCAACCCCCTGTTTGCCCTCCTGCAGGTTTCCATCGACACTGATCCCCCCTTCCGGAAAGCATCCCAGGAGAAACCCCTGGGAAAGACCTTTCAGGGCCGATTTCACGGCACCGAGATCCTGGCCGGAACGGTTCACCGGAATACAGCCAAGAAAACGGCACATCCAGTTGATCAGCCGAGCTTCATACCACTCACGGGCAATCATGAAAGAGACCTTTCGAGGTGAGGCTGCCGATATGATATTGGCATCCAGATAACTGATATGGTTGCTCACCAGAATCGCCGATCCGGAGGAAGGAATCCACTCCTCCCCGGATATTTCCAGGCGAAAAAAGAGCCGCATGTAGAACCGGTTAACCCACCACCACCAGTAAAACCTGGCCATATCATGCAATTTTCTCCATCCTGTGAGTGGTCGGGTCTCAGTATAAAAGAGTTTCGGCATGGACTCCTCAGGCTGAAATGGTCATCAACCCACCTATCATTACTTTATCGTCTTCCGAGGCCGAGGACCATATCAGATTCTTTAGTGAGTCCCGTGAATAACCCATGTAACAAAATGTTATTGAAGCCGCCCGATTGCCTGAGCAATTTTCTATCTATCGAAATACAGCGATTGCCGGATT